>NZ_JANJFL010000020.1:0-33967 GCF_024584215.1 Pseudomonas sp. LJDD11 | reverse complement strand
GCTGCGCCCCGCTCGGGGCGCAAAAGCAGCCCACCCAGACAACGCCGCCGGGGCGGCGGCGCCCGCCGCGTCGGCGTCTCCCAGGGTGGCGGCGGCAACCCTGGAGACCACCTCGCCGGTCACCGGATTACGGCGTTCGAAGGTGCGACCGTCACGCGCGGGCAATGACTGCCCGCCAATCAGCAAAGGCACGTCCAGCATGGTGATTCCTCTTTATTGTCTTTATCGGGAACACATGTCGATTTGGTGTAGCGCCGAGAATCTCAGCGCTTGTAGGCTTGCAGGCCCGGCTTGATGCTTTTTTCGTCGAGGAACTGCTTCATACCCTGCTCGCGACCGCCTTCGGTGTCCAGCAGGCGCGACTGGTCGAGCTTGGCGTACAGGTAGTCTTCGTTCTGCTCCCAGGTCAGCTCGCGGCAACGCTTGAAACCATGCTTGGCGGCGCGCAGCACCACCGGGTTCTTTTCCAGCAGGTTGCGGGCCAGTTCGATAGTGGTTTCGCGCAGCTGCGCCAGCGGCACGCTTTCATTGACCAGGCCCATTTCAGCGGCTTTTTTACCGCCGAAGGTCTTGCCGGTCATGATGTAGTACAGCGACTGGCGGTGGCCTACGGTGTCGGCCATGGCCTTGCTGACCAGGTTACCCGGCGGGATGCCCCAGTTGATTTCCGACAGGCCGAAGGTCGCTTCGTCAGCACAGATCGCCAGATCACAGGCCACCAGCGGGCTGAAACCACCGCCGAAGCACCAGCCATTGACCATGGCGATGGTCGGCTTGGAGTACATGCGCAGCAACTTCCACTGCCATTGCGAGGCCTCACGGCGGATCTTTTCCTGGAGAATTTCCGGGCCGGCGTCGGTTTCACGGAAGTACTCCTTGAGGTCCATGCCGGCGGTCCACGACTCACCGGCACCGGTCAGCACCAGCACACCGGCGTCGGCATCCTGCTCCAGAGTTTCCAGCACATCGATCATTTCCCGGTTCAGGGTCGGGCTCATGGCATTGCGTTTTTCCGGGCGATTGAGAATGACCCAGGCGATGCCTTCTTCGATCTCGACCTTGACGGTGCTCCAGCGGCCTTCGTAGTTGCTCATGTCGGTTGCTCTCTTGTTCTGGGTGGGGGCTTGTTCTGAACGGCGGCGTGTTCCGGGAGTGCCGATGAGCAGAAATTAGCCCGGCAAATTAGTTATGTCAATTAACTATTAATCGAGTTAATCGAAAACTTAACGGTCAGTGGATGTCAGATCACCTCATGCGGCTAGTTAGCGGTAGCCTTCGCCAAGCGATCACGGCAAACTGCATAGCCTTGTTAACTGAAGATCAGGACCTTTTGCCATGGCCAAGCCCTCCACAGCACCGCTGCCCCGTGATGTGGTGCCTGACGATGCTGGCGCCCCGGCGGCGCTGGATGCCGCGCTGGACGACCTGATCGGTTACGCCCTGCGCCGCGCCCAGCTCAAGCTGTTCCAGAACCTGATCGGCCGCCTGGCGGTGCATGACCTGCGCCCGGCGCAGTTTTCCGCCTTGGCGATCATCGACCAGAACCCCGGGCTGATGCAGGCCGACCTGGCCCGTGCCCTGGCCATCGAGCCGCCGCAAGTGGTGCCGCTGCTCAACAAGCTTGAAAGCCGTGCGCTGGCGGTACGGGTGCGCTGCAAGCCGGACAAACGCTCTTACGGCATTTTCCTGAGCAAGGGCGGTGAAGCCCTGCTCAAGGAATTGAAGCAGATCGCCGCGCAGAGCGACCTGGACTCGACCTCGGCACTGGATGACGCCGAGCGCGAGCAGTTGCTGCTTCTGCTGCGCAAGGTCTATCAGGACTGACCGGGCGCCTCACCACAGCGGCAAGGTGTAGGTGGCCAGAAAGCGGGTCTGATTTTCATCACGAAAGGCCGCCCCGGCGGGGAAGTCGTTGCGGTAGATCGCCTTGCGCACCACAAAGCCCAGTTGCTTGAGCGGCCCGCTCTGGATCACGTAACCCAGCTCCATCTGGAATTCCCGTTCCTTGCGGTCATCGGCGTTCAGTGAGGCCAGCTCGATGTTGTCACCACGCACGTAACGCAGCCGGCTCTTGAGCCCCGGCACGCCGAGGGCGGCGAAGTCGTAGTCATAGATGGCTTGCCAGGTACGTTCTTTGGCATTGAGAAAGTCCGAAGCCATGGTCAACTCGCTCATCCCCATCAGTTCGGTGCCAGACACATAGGGTGTAGCCGTGTCGCCGCTCGAATGCATGTAGCCCACGCTGACCTTGTGCCCGCCAAAGCGGTAACCCAGCAAGGCCGAAGCGTTGATGTTGTCGACCTTGCCAGCCTTGGCGCTGCCGGCCTCTTCACTGAAGAAACTGCGCAGGTCGGTGGTCAGCACGCCGTCGCCCAACGGCTGGTTGTGCAACAGCGCCAGGGTGCTCTGCCGGTACAGGTCATCGACCTCGGCATGGTAGAGGCGGATACCCAGGTCCTTGCTGAACTGGTAGTCACCGCCCAGATAACTCATGTGCGAAGTGGTCGCCGCGCCTCTGAAGCGGCCGTTGGGCGAAGCAATGCCCATCGCCTGATAGGAGGTGGAGTCGCGCCGGTTGATGCGGTCGATGTAGCCGGCGTTGAAGGTCAGCCCGTCGATATCTTTGGAGGTCAGGATGGTGCCGCGAAAAGTCTGCGGCAGCAGGCGCGACGGGCTGGCAAAGGCGAACGGCAGGAAGATCGACACATCGCCGGTCTTCACCGTGGTCTGGCCCCAGCGCAGCTTGCCGGTCAGGGCCAGCCGCGAGTAATCATCCGGCGCGCGCCTGTCACTGGCCGATACCGGTAGCAGCTCGGTGCCGCTGCGCTCTGGCGAGGAGTCGAGCTTGATCCCCACCAGGGCGCGGGCGTCCAGGCCAAGGCCCAGTTTGCCAGGGGTGTAGCCCGACTCCAGGTTGAGGATGAAGCCCTGAGCCCACTCTCGGGCCGCCGTCTTCGCCCCGTCATCCTTGTAGTCACGGTCCAGATAATAGTTGCGCAGGGTCAACGTACCGTGGCTGTCTTCCAGCAGCCCTTCGGCATGCAGGCCGGTGCTGCACAGGCCCAGCAGAAGCAGAGGATAAGCACCCAGTCGGGCGCCATTGATCATCGGATGAGTGTCTGGCATGTCCGTGGTCCATTTATTGTTGTTGTACTGGAACGCTGTCGGCCGCCTCAGGGGCGGCCTGCGGAGCAAGAATGGAAATGCGCGAGGCGCCCGTCAACGGAAACCATCCGATAATCGAACGTTAATTTTGTTATCTATTTTTGCCGCAGCACCGCTCTTTCTGTTAAGTCCATGTTTTAAAAGCCTTAGTCGGGTAACAAGCATTCACAGCCGACCCTTTGCTTTTTAGTTATCTTTGTTAATCTTATTTCAAGCCGACCCCAGGTCTGCGTTTACAACAAAAACAAGAACGAGGTTATCCATGGACAGTTCACTGCGCCGCCCGGCGCCCACTATTGTGCTTTGCTTCATCGTTGCGCTGATCGAAGGCTTTGACCTGCAGGCTGCCGGCACCGCGGCGGCGGGACTGCGACACACCTTCGAGCTGGACCCGAAAATGCTCGGCTGGGTATTCAGTGCCGGGATCATCGGCCTGCTGCCTGGTGCATTCTTCGGCGGCTGGATCGCTGATCGGATCGGTCGCAAGAAAATACTCATCGCAGCCGTGCTGCTGTTCGGGGTGTTCTCGCTGGCCACCGCCTACGTTCAGAGCCTTACGGCATTGCTGTTGGTGCGCTTGCTGACCGGCCTGGGTCTGGGCGCCGCCCTGCCCAACCTGATTGCCTTGTGCGCTGAAGCGGTTGGCGAAGAGCGTCGCGGTACGGCGATCAGCATCATGTATGCCGGCGTACCGCTGGGCGGTGCGCTGGCGGCGGTGGTCGCCATGCTGGGCGGTGATCACTGGCAAATGACCTTCATCATCGGTGGCCTGGCGCCGCTGCTGGTGGTTCCGCTGATGATGGTCCTGCTGCCTGAATCAACGGTGTTCCGCCAGGAGGTCGATCCGAACTCGCGGGTTTCGACCCCGCAGGCGCTGTTTGGCGAAGGCCGGGCGCGGATTACTCTGGCGCTGTGGATAAGTTATTTCTTTACCCTTACCGTGATGTACATGCTGCTCAACTGGCTGCCGTCGCTGCTGATGGGCCAGGGCTTCAGCAAGCCGGAAGCGAGCCTGGTACAGATGCTGTTCAACATCGGTGGCGCGCTCGGCTCGCTGTTCGGTGGCCTGCTGCTCGACCGCTTCAATGGCGTGAAAGTGGTGATTGGCGTGTACCTGGGGTTGCTGGCGTCGCTGATTGGCGTTGGACTCTCGGTGGGGATCGTGCCCATGGCCATCGCCGGCTTCTCGGTAGGCGTATTCGTGATGGCCGCGCAACTGGTGCTGTACGCCATGGCCCCGCCCTCCTACCCGACTGCCGTACGCGCCACCGGAGTGGGTGCTGCGGTGGCCATCGGCCGCCTTGGGTCAGTGGCCGGTCCTTTGGCCGCCGGGCAGATTCTCGCCGCCGGGGCCGGCACCAGCGGCGTGCTGCTGGCGACCTCGCCGGGGCTGGTGATTGCCGCGCTGGCGATCATCACCGTAGTCGCCAGACCGGGCCTGGCAACGCGAGCGCCGCTGAAGACAGCCAATTAAGGGCTGAATGCAAAACGCCCCCGACAGATACCTGCCGGGGGCGTTTTTATTACTTGGGCAATTTAGTGAGCGAACTGCGCCGCCAGCTCGCGCAGCATCACTTCAGCATCCAGCACCTTGCGCACCGACTCTTCAGCTTTCTCGCGACTGATGTTCAGACGCTCAAACAGCTCGTCAGGGATGCTCTCGACCGGACCGGAGCCGATCCCGTGTTGCCGCAGCAGTTGCACTGCCAGATACACCAGATTGGCATATTCGCAGTGCTCGCCCGCGTATTGCGGGTCGTGCTGGAAGCGCAATGCAGTGGCCAGTTCATCCGGCATGTCCCAGGAGCGCATCAGCCAGGCACCGATCTGCTCGCGGCTGATGCCCAGCAGATGCTGTTCGACGTAGCTGTGATGCAGGTGCGGATTGACCTCCAGCTGGCGGCAGATCAGCGAGAAATGTGGCGGGAACACATGGGCCAGCAACAGGTAGCCAAAGTTGTGCAGCAGGCCGGCCAGGTAAGTCAGGCCCGCTTCAGGACGCTTGGCGCGCGGGATGGCGCGGGTCAGCCCTTCGATGACCGCCGCGGTGTAGATCGACTGCTGCCAGTACGGGGTGGTCTGCTGCGGGTGATCCTTGGGCAGGCTCAGGGTCTTGCCCAGTGCCAGACCCAGCGCCAGATTGATCACCAGATCGAAGCCCAGCACCCGAACAATCGCGTCTTCCACCGAACGGATCTTGCCGGTCGAGGCGTAGTAAGGCGAAGCCGCCCAACTGACCACCTGCGCGGCCAGGGCCGGGTCGGTTTCCACGACACCGGTGATGTCATCGATGGTGGCATCGGGGTCGACCCGCAGCTTGATGATTTTCTGCGCAGTACCAGCCAGCGGCGGGATTTCCAGGGTCGCTTCCAGGCGCTGCTGAATGCGTCGTGCGGTGAACGCATGAACGGCCTGGGTGATTTCTTCGCGGTCGTCGTCAGGACGGTCGAAGTTGGGCTGAACCAGAGCAACCAGTTGCCCGAAGTTGGCCGCGCTGGCCTTGCTCAGCATGCCCTTGAAATCATCACTGGCGATTTCCAGCAGCAGGCCCGGCTCACCGGACCCCACCAGCAGCGACGATTGCTGCAGCAACCGTTCGTCGTACAGGCACGGCGAGCTGGTCAGTGCCGGCAGGCCGGGCAGGCTTTGCAGGTTGTGTTTGACCAGCATGCGCGACAGGCGCTCATAAGAGACCGCCTTGAGTTCGCGGCCGGTCAACTCGGTGATGCGGTTCAAATCGAGCAGTTGGTTCTGCGGGAACAGAATCAGCAGCGCGCCGACGGCGTCTTCGACGAGTACGGCTTGCACCTTGCGCTCGACAGGTAACGTGACATCGTCCACGACTTCCTGGTAGCGGATGGACAATTTTTCCAACAACTGCCGGATTACGGACGGGGTGTGGAGAGAGTCATCGACGTGGGCTACTTCTGTCATGGTCTGAGTCCAATTCCTACATTTTGTGCAGTATAACCAGCTTATCGAGCCTCAGCCCGGCGAGCATGTAAAAGCGTTGTCTACATCACACCTGACCATATTGCTGGCCGTGACGCAACCAGCGGTCAAGCAATGGGCTGACATGTTGCGGCCAGCGTTCCAGCAGCGCCTGGGCTGCATCGCGCACCGCCGGGAGCAGGTCGGCATCGCGCATCAGATCAGCGACCTTGAATTGCAGCAGACCGGTCTGGCGGGTGCCGAGCATCTCGCCGGGGCCACGAATTTCCAGGTCTTTTTCGGCGATCACGAAGCCGTCGTTGGTCTCACGCATGATGCCCAGACGTTGACGGCCGATTTGTGACAACGGTGGATGATAGAGCAACACGCAGTGACTGACCGCACTGCCGCGCCCTACCCGACCGCGCAACTGATGCAGTTGAGCCAGGCCCAGACGCTCGGGGTTCTCGATGATCATCAGGCTGGCGTTAGGCACGTCTACGCCGACTTCAATGACAGTAGTGGCAACCAGCAGCTGAACGGTTCCCTGTTTGAACTCGGCCATGATCGCGGCCTTCTCGGCAGGCTTCATCCGTCCGTGGATCAGGCCGACGCGCAGTTCGCCCAGGGCCATGCTCAATTCTTCGAAGGACGTCTCGGCCGCCTTGCAGGTCAGCTCTTCGGATTCTTCAATCAGGGTGCAGACCCAATAGGCCTGGCGACCTTCGGCGCAGGCGGCGCGCACCCGCTCAATGACTTCTACGCGTCGACTGTCGGCGACCAGAACGGTATTGACCGGCGTACGGCCAGGCGGCAATTCGTCGAGGATCGAAGTATCCAGGTCGGCATAAGCGCTCATCGCCAGGGTGCGCGGGATCGGGGTCGCGGTCATGATCAACTGGTGCGGGCACATCCGCCCGCCGACACCTTTGCTACGCAGGGCCAGACGCTGCTGGACACCGAAGCGGTGCTGTTCGTCGATGATCACCAAGGCAAGGTTCTTGAACTGCACCTCGTCCTGAAACAACGCATGGGTGCCGACCACCATGGGTGCGCCGCCAGCGATCTGCTCCAGCGCCGAGACCCGGGCCTTGCCCTTGAGCTTGCCAGCCAGCCAGGCAACCTCGATGCCCAGCGGCTCCAGCCAGCGCTGGAAATTGAAGTAGTGCTGTTCGGCAAGGATCTCGGTGGGCGCCATCAACGCCACCTGATAGCCCGCCTCGATAGCCTGCAGCGCGGCCAGCGCCGCCACCACGGTCTTGCCCGCGCCAACATCGCCCTGAATCAGGCGCAGCATCGGCTCGGACAGGCTGAGGTCGTAGGCAACCTCTTTACCGACCCGCTGCTGGGCGCCGGTCGGGACAAAGCCCAGATTGCCCAGAAACAGTCCAGGCAAGCGTGTGGCAGGCGGCATGGCCGGTGCCTGCTGGGCACGCAGGCTCTCGCGCAGACGCTGTTGCGACAACTGGTGAGTCAGCAGCTCTTCAAAGGCCAGCCGATGCTGTGCCCAGTGGTGCCCCAGGGCCAGCTCTTCGACATCGGCGTCGGCCGGCGGATGATGCAGGTAACGGATGGCGTCATCCAGTGGTGCCAGTTGGTAGTCGCTGATCAGTTCTTTGGGCAGCCAGTCCGGCAGGCTTTGCGGGCCGAGCATGGCCAGGCTCTGCTGGCTGAGCTGACGCAGGCGCTGTTGGGTCAGGCCTTCGGTAGTCGGGTAGATCGGTGTCAGGGTCTGCTCTACCGGCGGTGCTTCATCGCCGCTCAGGGCGCGGTATTCGGGGTGGTAGATCTCCAGACCCGAAGCGCCGGGGCGGGCCTCACCGAAACAGCGCAGCGGCGTGCCGCGCTTGAGGCCTTCTTTCTGGGCATTGCTGAAGTGGTAGAAGCGCAGGCTGACCGTACCACTGCCGTCGCCCAGGCGCACCAGCAGGCTGCGGCGCTTGCCCATCACCACATCGGCACCGCTGACCACGCCCTCGATGACCGCATCCTGGCCGGGCCGCAACTGGCCGATAGGCACCACCCGGGTGCGGTCCTGGTAGCGCAGCGGCAGGTGGAACAGCACATCCTGCAGGTTCTCCAGCCCTACCCTGGCGAGTTTTTCAGCCATCGCCTCACCGACACCCTTGAGTGCCGTGACCGGGACCTGAGAAAGCTCGTTCATCGCTAGACTGCCTGGCCCGCTTCTGCCTTGGGACGGGCCACGGAACACAGACGCACCGAGTCAGCCAGAATTTCGATGGCTTTAGGCCGCGGGAAGCTGGCACGCCAGGCGATGGCGACAGTGCGAAATGGGGTTGGTGGCGTCAGCGGACGGACCTCGATCACGCCTGGCGCATAGTGATGGCTGTGGACCGCCGACAGCGGCAGGATCGATACGCCAAGCCCTGAGGCAACCATGTGCCGAATGGTTTCCAGCGAGCTGGACTCGACGGTGGTGTGCCGGGCGCCTTCGCTGTTCTTGGTCAGTGTCGGGCACGCTTCCAGAACCTGATCGCGGAAACAATGGCCTTCGCCAAGCAGCAACAGACTCTTGTCGTTCAACGCGGAGGAGTCGATGGTCTGCTTGCGTGTCCAGGGGTGCTCGGCCGGCATCAGCACGTAAAACGGCTCGTCGTACAGCGGCAGGGTCAGCACGTCTGCTTCGTTGAACGGCAACGCGATGATTACGGCGTCCAGCTCGCCGTTACGCAGCTTGTCGCGCAGCACGTGGGTGAAGTTTTCTTCGATGTACAACGGCATCTGCGGGGCAACCCGGTGCAGTTGTGGAATCAGATGCGGGAACAGGTATGGACCGACGGTGTAAATGGCGCCGACCTTGAGCGGAGCAGTCAGCTGGTTCTTGCCGGCCTGGGCCAGTTCGCGGATGCCCTGGGCCTGTTCGAGGACTTTCTGGGCCTGGGCGACAATGCCCTCACCGACCGGAGTCAGGCGTACTGCACTCTTGCTGCGTTCGAAGATCAGTACACCAAGTTCGTCTTCGAGCTTTTTCACGCCGACCGACAGCGTAGGCTGGCTGACATGGCAACGTTCGGCAGCATGGCCGAAGTGCTGCTCTTGAGCGAGCGTGACGATATAGCGCAATTCTGTAAGGGTCATAACGTGCGTCCATGTGGTTGCGCGCCCAGCATAGCGGCTGCAATCAATAGACGCACGTTATCAAAGGCGCATCTGTGTATCAAAAAACCGATTCAGGAGCGGTACGCAAAGCGGCGGCCGTCATGGCCCGCCAACTTTGCGTCTGGCCTGTCAGCGTTTATCCAGGGAATAAACGAAGGGTGCCAGAATCTCGATCGAACCGTTGTTCAGTACTTCAGCCGGAGGCTTGGGTACCGGTTGCGCACGGCGGATCATCTCCAGTGTGGCGCGGTCCAGTGACGGGCTGCCTGAACTGCTGGCGATCTCGAAGGACAACACGTTGCCCTGCGCATCGACCACGAAGCGCAGTCTGGCCACCCCTTGCATGCCACGACGACGGGCATCCTCAGGGTACTTCTTGTACTTGGCCAGGTGCCGCAGCAGGTCGCTCTGCCAGCTTGGCAGCGCGTTGCTCGGTGGCGACGGCGGGCTAGGCGGCGTCGTCGGCGCGGCAGCCTTGTCAACCTTGACCGGAGTTGGCGGTGTATCCACCGGTTTCTCGTCGGCCGGTTCTTCCTTGGGCGGCTCAGGCTTCTTCTCGATCGGCTTTTTCGGCTGAGGTTTGGGCTTGGGCTTTTCCACTTTCTTGGGCACGACGATTTCCGGCTTCGGCGCCTCGGCGACCTCAGGCATCGGAATCTCTTCTTCCGGTGCAGGTGGCGTCGGTGGCTGCACGACCGCTGGAGGCGGTGGCGGCAGTGGCTCGGGCAGTGGTGGAAGCTCGATCATCATCGCAGGCGGCGGCAGTTCGATTGCCTGGGAGGCCGGCCAGCGCAGTGCCAGATACACTGCAACGGCATGCACGACCAGCACCAACAACAGACTACCGCTATAGCGCGTCAGTGTTTGGCGCATGCTGGTCATTTTTTCCCAACCGTCTCAAGGCCTACCAGGCCGACCTTCAGATAACCGGCAGCGCGCAGGGTGTTCATGACTTCCATCAGGTCGCCGTAATCCACGCCCTTGTCAGCCTGGAAGAAGATGGTGGTGTCCTTCTTGCCCTTGGTGCGCTGGTCCAGCACCTGGCCGATCTGCTCGCGAGGAATCTGATCGTTGCCCAGGTACAGGTTCTTGTCAGCCTTGACGCTGAGGAACACCGGCTTTTCCGGTCGCGGTTGCGGCTGTGCGGTTGAGGCCGGCAGGTCAACCTTGATGTCCACGGTGGCCAGCGGGGCGGCCACCATGAAGATGATCAACAGAACCAGCATGACGTCGATGAACGGCGTCACGTTGATTTCATGGTTCTCGGCGAGATCGTCGCCGCCTTCATTCAGATGCAGACCCACGTGTCAGCCCACCTTGGACATTTGCGGTTGCTGTTGGCTGCGCTCGCTTGGCTCTGGCAGGTGGTCCAGGTCACGGCTGACCAGCAGCAGCACCTGAGCCGATGCGTCGGAGACCTGCGCTTTGTAACCGGCGATGGAGCGGGCGAAGACGTTGTAGATCACCACCGCAGGAATCGCTGCGACCAGACCGATGGCCGTGGCCAGCAGGGCTTCGGCAATACCAGGGGCCACGACCGCCAGGTTGGTGGTCTGGGTCTTGGCGATACCGATGAAGCTGTTCATGATGCCCCATACGGTACCGAACAGACCGACGAACGGCGCGGTGGAACCGATGGTCGCCAGTACCCCGGTGCCGGTGCTCATGGTCCGGCCACTGTTGGCCACAATACGCTCCAGACGGAAGCTGACACGCTCTTTGATGCCTTCGCGTTCACGGCTATTGGCCGATAGACGCATCTCTTCGAGGGCGTCGTGCACCAGAACATGTGCCAGCGTGCCTTCGGCACGGTTCAGCTCGGCGGCTTCGCTGAGGGTACGGGCCTTTTTCAGGCTCGGCACTTCATTGCGCAGGCGACGTTTGGCGCCCAGCAGCTCAAGGCCCTTGGCGATCCAGATGGTCCAGGTGATGATCGAGGCCAGGGCCAGACCGATCATGACGGCCTTCACCACGATGTCGGCGTTCTGGTACATGCCCCACGGCGACAGGTCATGCGCGGACATGCCCAGGCTGTTCTCGCCCTCAAGTGCCAGCGAATCGTCAGCCGCCACAGGCGCTACGGCCGGGGTGGCGCTCGGCGCTGCAGTGGCATTGCCCGCTGGCGCCGGGGCGCTGGCCGCCGCTGGTGCTGCGCTATTGGCGGTCGGTGCGGCCTGATCGGCAAAGGCTGCCGGGGCGAGCGTCAGGCTCAACACAAGTGCGGCTGCCGCGCGCCAGGCGCGAGACATGCCGAAAAGCGTGGTTAGCGAGGCGGGTGATGGAGTGCGTGTCATGCTGGCCGGACCTGAATGTATATAGAACATAATGCGCAATCATGAAGAAACTGCGCAGGTGCGTTAACAAAGGGCGACCATTATTGCAAATCGTTCTTGTTAACTAAAGTAATAATGTATCTTTTTTTGCCACAAATTTGGCTACAGCATTAAATTTTGTGAAATTTCATGGATTTACTGCCGAGCTTGAGAGGAGAAATCTGATGTCTACCCCGAAGGTGGTGATCGCTGGCTGTGGTGATGTGGGCTCGCGTCTGGCTATTGAATTACAAGCACTTGGCTGGGATGTACAGGGGCTACGCCGCAATATTGCCGCGCTGCCGGAGGGTATTTCCGGTATCGCGGCAGATTTGTTTGCAGCGGCTCTGCCCAAGGGCTGGCCAAGCGGCAGCATTGACTATCTGGTGTATTGCGCAACGCCTTCGCAACGCGATGAGGCCGGCTATCGACAGGCGTATGTCGAAGGCCTGCAACATACACTGAGCTGGGTGCGCCAGTCGGGCCAACAGCCGCGCCGCGTTGTCTTTGTTTCCAGCACCGGGGTGTACGGCCAACAGCAAGGCGAGTGGATCGACGAAACATCGGCCACTGAGGCTGAGCGGTTTTCCGGCCAGGTCTTGCTGGAGGCCGAGCGCGTGGCACTCGATTGCGGCTGGCCAGCCAGTGTCGTGCGCCTGGCCGGGATCTACGGTCCAGGCCGCAGCGATCTGTCGGGCAAGGTGCGCGAGGGCTATCGGGTAGCGATTGATCCGCCAGTGTATGCCAACCGTATTCACGCCGACGATGCCGCAGGCTTGCTGGCGCATCTGCTCAAGGCCGACGCCGAGGGTGTGGTGCTACAGGATTGCTATCTGGGGGTCGATGACGAGCCGGCAGCGCTGGCCGAGGTGGTGGCCTGGATGCGCGAGTATCTGGGGGTTAGCCAATGGTCCGAGCAGCAGGTGTTGCGCCGGGCCGGCAGCAAGCGCTGCAGCAATGCCCGGGCGCGGGCACTGGGCTGGACGCCGCGCTACCCGGATTATCGCGCCGGGTATGCGGCGTTGCTGGGTTGATCAACGGTCGGCGCAGCGGCGACATCTTCGCCGCTAAAGCGGCTCCTACTGTTGCTCAAGCAGCCAGCGGCGCTGGCCGGGACGCAGCTGAGGCATTTCATCGGCTTCAGCGGTGTTGATGGCCTGGAAAATCTCCAGCTGCCGGCCTTTGCGGGCAAAGATCCACGGTGCACCCTGTTCGGCGCGCTCCAGCCACATGCTGTCGTACTCGCCGCTCATGGCTGCACAGTCACCTGCCAGGCACAGCGCATAGCGATCGTTGCCGCCCAGCCCCTGCACTCGGCCGTCGGGCGAGAACTGAACGCTGCTGCCCTGGCCGTCGCCACTGACAATGGTCCATTTGCCGCCCAGATAAGCCGAGTACAGCGCATGCTCAAAGCTGCTGCCCGGTGGCGCATCGGCAGCGAGGCTGACCTTGGGTTTGACGAAGCGCTGCTCAGGACCTGACTCGCTGGCCGCCTGGGTCAGCTGGCTGCCATCAATGCTCAGGTCTTCGAAGAAGTTGCCATAGAACTCGATACGCAGCTTGCCGGCCTTGGACTCGATGATCTTGCCTTCGCCGAGCTCAAAGCCATTGGAAAAAGATGCCTGGCCGGCCTTGGTGTCGACCTGCCATTCCAGATTCGGGCCGCTGGACAACATGGCTTCACGCATGTTGCTGCCTTTGACGGCGGCATCAATGGCATTCTGATTGATCCAGATACCATCGGGGTTGACGTCGGTATGGCTGGCACAGCCACTGACGAGTGCGGCCAACAGCGTAAGGGCAAGCGCACGACGCATAAGGGAATCCTTTCTTTGCACAGGATGACGCAGCGCCTGGACGCTGCGCCGGGGCGGTTTACTCAAGGACCAGAATGGCGTCCATTTCGACCTGCGAGCCGCGTGGCAGTGCGGCAACGCCGATGGCGGCGCGGGCCGGGTAAGGCTGCTCGAAGTACTTGCCCATGATCTCGTTGACCTTGGCGAAGTGGCCCAGGTCAGTGAGAAAGATGTTCAGTTTGACGATGTCTTTGAACGAGCCGCCAGCCGCTTCGGCGACGGACTTCAGGTTTTCGAAGACCTGGGTGATCTGGGCTTCGATGCCGTCGACCAGCTCCATGGTGTTCGGGTCCAGCGGGATCTGCCCGGACATGTAAACGGTGTTGCCCGCCTTGATGGCCTGGGAATAGGTGCCGATGGCGGCAGGTGCCTTGTCGCTGTTGATGACAGTCTTGGACATGAGAACTCCTGTTAAAGGGGTGTCAGGCGCGCATGCGGGTAATGCGGGTTACCCCGGCCAGGGCGCGCAGCTTTTTGATGACGCGGGCCAGGTGTACGCGATCGTGCACGCTGACCACCAGTTGGACCACGCTGATGCGACCATCGCGCTCATCCATGCTGATCTTCTCGATGTTGCCGTCGGCGGCATTGACGCTGCTGGCCAGCAGCGCGATCAGGCCACGCTGGTGCTCAAGCTCGACGCGCAACTCGACGTTGAATTCGCCAGTGACATCCTTGGCCCAGGACAGATGCAGGCATTTTTCCGGGTTATGGCGGATCTCACTGATATTGCGGCAGTTTTCCAGGTGCACGACCATGCCCTTGCCCGCCGACAGGTGGCCGACGATCGGGTCGCCCGGAATCGGCGTGCAGCACTTGGCATAACTGAGTACCAGGCCTTCAGTGCCGCGGATCGCCAGCGGGCCTTCAGGGCTGGGCAGTTGCTCGCCGTCACCCAGCAAGCGGCGTGCGACCACATAGGCCATGCGATTGCCCAGGCCGATGTCTTCGAGCAGATCTTCCAGGACTTCGGCGCGGTACTCGATCAGTGCGGCCTGAACGCGCTCGGCGCTGACTTTGTCCAGGCTGGTCTCGAAGCCGTTGAGTACCTTGTTGAGCAAGCGCTCGCCGAGGCTGATGGACTCGGAACGGCGCTGCAGCTTCAGGGCGTGGCGAATATGGGTACGGGCCTTGCCGGTGACCACAAAATTGAGCCAGGCCGGGTTCGGCCGGGCACCCGGCGCGCTGACGATCTCGACGGTCGAGCCGCTTTGCAGCGGCTCGGAGAGCGGAGCCAGGCGGCGGTTGATCCGGCAGGCAATGCAACTGTTGCCGACGTCAGTGTGCACGGCGTAAGCAAAATCCACCGCCGTGGAGCCTTTTGGCAGCTCCATGATCCGCCCTTTGGGGGTGAACACGTAGACTTCGTCGGGGAACAGGTCGATCTTGACGCTTTCGATGAACTCCAGCGAGTTGCCGGCGCGTTGCTGCATTTCCAGCACGCCCTTGACCCATTGCCGGGCGCGGGCATGGGAGCCCTTGGGCTGCTCGTCATCGCTGGACTTGTAAAGCCAGTGCGCGGCGATGCCGTTATTGGCCATTTCTTCCATTTCGCGGGTGCGAATCTGGATTTCGATGGGCACCCCGTGCATGCCGAACAGCGTGGTATGCAGCGACTGGTAGCCGTTGGCCTTGGGGATCGCAATGTAATCCTTGAAACGCCCAGGCAGTGGCTTGTAGAGGTTGTGTACGGCGCCCAGTACCCGGTAGCAGGTATCGACCTTGTCGACGATGATGCGAAACGCATACACGTCCATGATTTCGTTGAAGGCCCGGCGCTTGCCGCGCATCTTCTTGTAGATGCCGTACAGGTGTTTCTGGCGGCCGCTGACATCGCCTTCGATGCCGTCCACTGCCAGACAGTGGCTCAACGACTCTTCGATCTTGTTGACCAGTTCCTTGCGGTTGCCACGGGCGCGCTTGACCGCCTGGTGAATGCGCGAGGAGCGCATCGGGTACATGGCCTTGAAGCCCAGGTCTTCGAACTCGATGCGTACGCTGTGCATGCCCAGCCGGTTGGCGATGGGGGCATAGATCTCGAGGGTTTCCTTGGCGATTCGCCGGCGTTTTTCGCCGGACAACACCTCAAGGGTACGCATGTTATGCAAGCGGTCGGCAAGCTTGACCAGGATCACGCGGATGTCGCGGGCCATGGCCATGGCCATTTTCTGGAAGTTTTCCGCCTGGGCCTCGGCCTTGGTCTCGAAGTTCATCTGGGTCAGCTTGCTGACCCCGTCGACCAGGTCTGCGACGGTCTCACCGAACTGCGCACTGAGCGCTTCCTTGGCGATGCCGGTGTCTTCGATCACGTCATGCAGCATCGCGGCCATCAGGCTCTGATGGTCCATGTGCATGTCAGCGAGGATATTGGCGACGGCCAAAGGGTGGGTGACGTAGGCTTCGCCGCTGCGACGGCGCTGGCCGTCGTGGGCTTGCTCGGCGTAGAAATACGCGCGACGGACCAGGTTGACCTGATCCTTGCCTAAATAGGCCGAAATGCGTTCGGCGAGGGCGTCTATGCTCGGCAAGGCGCTACCCCCTGCCGATGGCTCTTACCCTGCGCCGTACCACATCGACCCGGCATAGGCTTAAACGGCCTCGCTGGACTCGTCCTCGAAGGCGGCAAACAATGGCTCGTCTTCGACGATTTCAGCTTCGGCGATCACTGCATTGTCGATCAGGCCGGCGGCGATTTCGCGCAGGGCAAGTACGGTAGGCTTGTCGTTTTCCCAAGCCAGCTTGGGCTCTTTGCCGCCAGTGGCGAGCTGACGCGAACGCTTGGTAGCGAGCATGACCAGCTCGAAGCGGTTATCGACGTGTTCCAGGCAGTCTTCAACAGTCACGCGGGCCATGGTATTCCTCGTAGCAAATGCGTATGCGCGGTGCCCGGATGGGCGAGCGGACTCGGTAGTGTACAAGCGGTCGGTAGCAAGCTTCAAGCGGCAAGCCACAAGCGGGCCGATTCAGGCCAGCAATTGGCTGAGCAGCTCCTGGTGCTGACGCGCCTGATGCGCCTGACTCAGACGGTTGGCACGGAAAATGGCTTTCAGATCCTGCAACGCGACGTCAAAATTGTCGTTGATCACCAGGTAGTCATAAGCGGCGTAATGACTCATCTCGCTGACCGCTTCGCGCATCCGCCCTTCGATGATCTCGTCGCTGTCCTGGCCACGGTTGTTCAAGCGCTGGCGCAGCGCTTCGCGGCTGGGCGGCAAAATGAAGATCGAGCGTGCGTCGGGCATCAGGTTGCGCACTTGTTCAGCGCCCTGCCAGTCGATTTCCAGAATCAGGTCGTGACCGGCATCGAGCACTTGCTGCAGGCTGCTCTGCGAGGTGCCATAGAGGTTGCCGAACACTTCGGCCTGCTCCAGGAAATCGCCCTGCTCGATCATGCGCAGAAACTCGGCGCGCTCGACGAAGTGGTAGTTCACCCCGTTGGTTTCGCCCGGGCGCATGGCGCGCGTGGTGTGCGAGACGGAAACGCGAATTTGCGGCTCGTCGGCGATCAGCGCCGTGACCAGGCTGGTCTTGCCTGCCCCGGACGGGGCGGAAACGATATACAGGGTGCCGGTACTATGGGTCATTTGGGGTTCAGCCTTACTCAATATTCTGCACTTGTTCGCGCATCTGCTCGATCAACACCTTGAGGTTGACCGCGGCCTGGGTGCTGCGAGGATCGAACGCCTTGGAGCCCAGCGTGTTGGCCTCGCGGTTGAGCTCCTGCATCAGGAAGTCCAGGCGCCGCCCGGCCTGCCCGCCGGTCTTGAGCACCCGGCGCACTTCCGTGACATGGGTGTTGAGACGGTCGAGCTCTTCGGCAACGTCGCTTTTCTGGGCGAGCAGGACCATTTCCTGCTCCAGGCGCTGCGGGTCCAGCTCGGCCTTCATGTCATTGAAGCGGTCGAGGATCTTCTGCCGCTGCGCAGCCAGCATCTGCGGCACCAGAGCGCGCAGGGTGGTGACTTCCTGGCTGATGGCGTCCAGTCGCTCGCTGAGCAGCGCTGCCAGGCCCGCGCCTTCACGCGCCCGACCGTTTTTCAGCTCCTCGAGCGCTTGGCTGAACAGCGCCAGCGCAGCGCTGTTCAGTGCCTGGGGATCAGCCGCGTCGCCGACCAACACCCCAGGCCAGGCCAGTACTTCCAGCGGGTTGAGCGGGGCCGGTTGCTGGATCAGAGCGGCAACCTGCTCGGCGGCGGCGACCAGTTGCGCCGCACGCTCGCGGTCAACCTGTAGCGGTTTGCCGGCCGTTTCTTCGACAAAGCGCAAGGTGCACTCGACCTTGCCCCGTGACAGCCCTTGACGCAGCGCTTCACGAATCGCACCTTCCAGGTCGCGGAACGCTTCAGGCAAGCGCAGGTGGGGTTCGAGGTAGCGGTGGTTGACCGAGCGCAGCTCCCAGCTCAGGGTGCCTTGGGTTCCGGCCTGTTCGGCGCGGGCAAAGGCGGTCATGCTGTGCACCATGGGGTGTACCTCTATTGAGTCCCACGCGCAGCCCGGTCGCAGGCGGCGTGGAAGTCGTGAAAGTCGACAGGCTGCAAAAGCGCAGGATTGTAACGCAGGCGAGGCTGGCGCCCAAACGGCTGATGCATACAGATGCCGGCCGCTG
Organism: Pseudomonas sp. LJDD11; assembly: GCF_024584215.1. Classification (NCBI taxonomy): domain Bacteria; kingdom Pseudomonadati; phylum Pseudomonadota; class Gammaproteobacteria; order Pseudomonadales; family Pseudomonadaceae; genus Pseudomonas; species Pseudomonas sp. LJDD11. Next base: position 15,977 of record NZ_JANJFL010000020.1, on the reverse strand, counting down.
GTCAGGGTTGCGGTATTTATGGATCGCGACCGGTCAGGCAAAGCAATTCGCGATTGAAGCTCGACAGCCCCTATAATGCTCGGCAGTTTTCCGTCCTGTACAGGTATTGCCAGATGAAACGTCCAAGTGGTCGCGCTGCCGATCAACTGCGCCCGATCCGTATCACCCGCAACTACACCAAACACGCCGAGGGCTCTGTACTGGTCGAGTTCGGGGACACCAAGGTCATCTGCACGGTCAGCGTCGAAAACGGCGTACCGCGTTTCCTCAAAGGCCAGGGCCAGGGCTGGCTGACCGCCGAATACGGCATGCTGCCGCGCGCCACCGGCGAGCGTAACCAGCGCGAAGCCAGTCGTGGCAAGCAGGGCGGCCGGACCCTCGAAATCCAGCGCCTGATCGGCCGTTCGCTGCGCGCGGCACTGGACATGTCCAAGCTGGGCGACATCACCCTGTACGTCGACTGCGACGTGATCCAGGCCGATGGCGGCACCCGAACCGCGTCGATCACCGGGTCCATGGTCGCGCTGATCGACGCCCTCAAAGTGGTCAAGAAACGCGGCGGCCTGAAGGCGGGCGATCCGCTCAAGCAGATGGTCGGCGCCGTGTCGGTCGGTATCTATCAGGGCGAGCCGGTACTTGACCTGGATTACCCCGAAGACTCCGCCGCCGAAACCGACCTTAACGTGGTGATGACCAGTGCCGGCGGCTTCATCGAAGTCCAGGGCACCGCCGAAGGTGCGCCGTTCCAGCCCGAAGAACTCAACGCGATGCTGGAACTGGCACGCAAAGGCATGGCCGAAATATTCGAACTGCAGCGCGCCGCGCTGGCTGACTGAGACACCGACCCGGGGACCTGAAATGACCGACAGCCAACAACCCTCGCTGCACAAGCCAGGCCCGCAAGCGCGGCAGTGGGCGATGCTTTGTCATCTGTCGGCGTTTTTCGGGCTGGTCTTTCCGTTCGGCAACCTGCTGGGGCCGCTGGTGCTCTGGCAGCTCAAGAAAGAGTCCGACCCGTTTATCGACGCTCAGGGCCGTGAAGCGCTGAACTTCCAGATCACCGTCAGCATTGCCGCGACCATCAGCTTCATGCTGGTGTTCGTGGTGATCGGCATACCGCTGTTGATGCTGGTCGGCCTGGGCGCCTTGGTGCTGACCATCATTGGCGGCGTAAAAGCCAATGACGGCCTGAACTACCGCTACCCGTTCACCTGGCGCCCGGTGTAGGAGCAGCTTTAGCTGCGAAGGCTTCGCGGCTAAAGCCGCTCCTACGGCGTAGACCCAAGCCTTCGCCCAATAAAAAGCCGACTTCATGTCGGCTTTTTGTCGTCCGGTGGCTGACCCTCAATCAGGTGGTCAGTGTCCAGTCGTAGTCCACGATCAGCGGCGCGTGCTGCGAGAAGCGCGGCTGGCGAGGCAGGCGTGCGCTGCGTACGAAACGGCGCAGGCCCGGTGTCAGAATCTGATAGTCGAAGCGCCAGCCCAGATTGAGCATCTCGGCCTGTTCGCTGTCCGGCCACCAGCTGTACTGATCGCCTTCACGATTGACTTCACGCAGTGCATCCACATAACCCATATTGCCGACGATCTCGTCCATCCAGGCGCGCTCCGGCGCAAGGAAGCCTGGCGACTGCTGACTGTCGCGCCAGTTCTTGATGTCGAGCTTCTGCTGGGCAACATACAGCGAACCGCAGTAAATGTACTCGCGGCGCTTGCGACGCTGCTTGTCCAGATACTTGCCGAAGTCATCCATAAGCTTGAATTTCTGATTCAGGTCTTCATCGCCGTTCATGCCCGAAGGCAACAACAGGGTGGCAATGCTGACTTTGTCGAAATCTGCCTGCAGGTAACGCCCGTAGCGGTCAGCGGTCTCGAAACCCAGACCGCTGATGACCGCCTTTGGCTGCAACCGCGAGTAAAGCGCCACGCCGCCCTGGGCAGGCACCTCGGCTTCGCATGCATACAGGAAGTAACCATCCAGCTGGTAGGCTGGATCATCCAGTTCAAAGGCGGAGGCGCGGGTGTCCTGAAGGCAGATGACGTCGGCATTCTGAGCTTGCAGCCAGCTGAGCAAACCACGCTCGACTGCAGCCTGAATGCCATTTACGTTCACACTGATGATCCGCATAAATGGCCCCAAAAATCACGTGCGTGTATGATACCCGAGGTCTAATCAATTAGCTAAATCCGTGCTTTCAGGGCTTTTTCATGCAAGCGTATCAACGCGATTTCATTCGTTTTGCCATCGATCGCGGCGTGCTGCGCTTCGGTGAGTTCACTCTCAAGTCAGGGCGCACCAGCCCTTACTTCTTCAATGCCGGTCTGTTCAACAGCGGCGCCGCACTGGCGCAACTGGGGCGGTTCTACGCCTCGGCGATCGTTGACAGCGGGATCGACTTCGACGTGCTGTTCGGCCCGGCCTACAAGGGCATTCCGCTGGCGGCCGCTACCGCCGTGTCGCTGGCCGAGCATCACGACCGGGACCTGCCCTGGTGCTTCAACCGCAAGGAAGCCAAGGCCCACGGCGAGGGCGGCAGCCTGGTCGGCGCACCTTTGACCGGCAATGTGCTGATCATTGATGACGTGATTACCGCCGGCACCGCGATTCGTGAGGTCATGCAGATCATCCAGGCCCAGGACGCTACGGCGGCCGGCGTGCTGATCGCGATGAACCGCCAGGAGCGTGGCAACGGCGAGTTGTCGGCGATTCAGGAAGTCGAGCGCGACTTCGGCATTCCGGTCGTGAGCATCGTCTCGCTCAACCAGGTGCTGGAATTTCTCGCCGACGACCCACAACTCAAGCAACACCTGCCTGCAGTTCAAGCGTACAGGGCGCAATACGGCGTCTGAGGGAAACCTATGACCGGCTGGGCAAAGCACCGCAGTGATCGAAACCTGAGCAGCACGTCGCGGCGCGTCGTGCAGGCTACCGGGCTGGTGTTGCTGCTGGGCAGCTTGGGCCAGAGCGCGGCAATGGCTGCCGAGCCCCCTGAGGTGCTGCTCTATCGCTATGTCGACAGCCGTGGCATAACCGTCATGGATCGCCAGGGCGTGCCGCCGGAGTACGCAGGCAAAGGCTATCAGGTACTCAACGCCCAGGGGCGAGTGGTACAGGTAGTCCCGCCGGCCCCCAGTGCCGAGCAGATTCGTCAGGCCGAGGCGGCCAAGGCCCAGGCCGGTGCCGATGCGCAGTTATTGCGCCAGTATCGCAGCGTCGATGATGTCGAGCGCGCCAAGGCTCGCAAGCTGGCAGAGATCGACGCGCTGATCGGCGTGGCCCTAGGCAATACCCAGGGCCTGGCTGCCCAGCAGGCCAGCCTGCAGGGCCAGGCCGCCGATCTGGAACGGGCAGGGCGCCCGGTGCCGCAGAACCTGATTGACCAGATGAACGACCTGCGCGATCAGCACAATGCGCTCAAGGCCGAGATCAGTCGTTATCAGCAGGCGCGCCAGCAGGCAGAGTCAGACTTCGCGCAGTTGCGCGCGCGGGTCTCCAGCCTGCTTCAGTAGCGTGATAAAAAGGCCCCGTCAGTTCGCACTGGCGGGGCCTTTTTATTATCGCAATGACCGCAATCAGTGACGCTTGCGGTTGGTGATCAGCGTACCCACGCCGCTGTCGGTGAAGATTTCCAGCAGTACGGCATTGGGCACACGGCCATCAATGATGTGCGAGCTGTGTACGCCGCCCTGCACCGCTTCCAGCGCGCAACGGATCTTCGGCAGCATGCCGCCGTAGATGGTGCCGTCAGCGATCAGGCCATCGACCTGTTCGGTGGTCAGGCCGGTCAGGACTTCACCTTGCTTGTCCATCAGGCCGGCAATGTTGGTCAGCAGCATCAGTTTCTCGGCCTTGAGGGCTTCGGCAACCTTGCCGGCGACCAGATCGGCATTGATGTTGTACGACTCACCGTTCGGGCCGACACCGATCGGCGCGATCACCGGGATGAAGTCGCCCTTGACCAGCATGTTCAGCAGGTCGGTATTGACCCCGACCACTTCGCCAACGTGACCGATGTCGATGATTTCGGCCTTGGTCATTTCCGGCGTCTGGCGGGTAACGGTGAGCTTCTTCGCACGAATCAGCTCGGCGTCCTTGCCGGTCAGGCCGATGGCGCTGCCGCCATGACGGTTGATCAGGTTGACGATGTCTTTGTTGACCTGGCCGCCGAGGACCATTTCCACCACATCCATGGTCTGCGAGTCGGTCACCCGCATGCCGTCGATGAAGTGGCTTTCAATGGACAGGCGCTTGAGCAGGTCACCGATCTGCGGACCGCCGCCGTGAACGACCACCGGGTTGATACCGACCGCTTTCATCAGCACGATATCGCGCGCAAAGCCGGTTTTCAGCTCTTCGCTTTCCATGGCGTTGCCGCCGTACTTGATTACCAGCGTCTTGCCAACGAAACGGCGGATGTATGGCAGTGCTTCGGACAATACCTTGGCGACGTTAGAAGCGGCATCACGTTCGAGGGTCATTCGGGGCTCCAGTCAAAGATCAAACTATCAGAACGGCAAGTCGAGGTCCGGCGCAACTTTCTTGAGCTCGGTATGGAAAACGTTCTGGATGCGCTGCAATTCAGCCTCGGTTTCGGCTTCGAAGCGCAGCACCAGCACCGGCGTGGTGTTGGACGCACGCACCAGACCCCAGCCTTTCGGATAATCGACACGGACACCGTCGATGCTGGTCAGTTTGGCGTCGCCCCACTGGGCCTGTTTCTCCAGAGCCTCAATGATGCTGAACTTGGTGACATCGGTCACCTTAATATTGATCTCTGGGGTGGAAACGTCATCCGGGAAAGAGGCGAACAGCTGTTCGGCGGTTTCGGTTTTCTGGCTGAGGATTTCCAGCAGCCGTGCAGCGCTGTAGATACCGTCATCGAAACCGAACCAACGCTCCTTGAAGAAGATGTGGCCGCTCATCTCGCCCGCCAGCAACGCGCCGCTTTTCTTCATTTGTTTCTTGATCAGCGAGTGGCCGGTTTTCCACATCACCGGACGACCGCCGTGCTCACTGATCAACGGGGTCAGGCGGCGGGTGCACTTGACGTCGAAGATGATGTCGGCGCCCGGATTGCGCTCCAGCACGTCCAGCGCGAACAGCATCAGCAGGCGGTCAGGGAAGACCACATTGCCCTCGTTGGTCACCACCCCCACACGGTCGCCGTCGCCGTCGAAGGCAAGGCCCAGGTCGGCGCCGGTTTCCTTGACCTTGGCAATCAGGTCCTGAAGGTTTTCCAGCTTGCCCGGATCGGGGTGGTGGTTAGGGAAATTGCCGTCGACTTCCTCGAACAGGGAAATCACTTCACAGCCCAGCGCTTCAATCAGCCGCGGCGCGATGACCCCGGCAGCGCCGTTGCCGCAGTCGACCACCACCTTGAGGCGGCGGGCCAGGGCGATGTCCTGGGTGATCTGCTGGTAGTAGCGCTCGAGGATGTCGACCTTGGTGATGCTGCCTTTTTGCTCGGTCAGGTTGTTGGTTTTGATGCGCTCAAGCAGGGCCTGGATCTGTTCGTTGGCCAGGGTGTCGCCTGCGATGACGATCTTGAAACCGTTGTAGTCCTTGGGGTTGTGGCTGCCGGTGAGCATCACGCCAGTCTTGCCGGCCAGCACGTTGGCGGCGTAGTACAGCGCCGGAGTCGGGACCAGGCCGACATCGCTGACATGACAACCGGCGTCATGCAGCCCCTGAATCAGTTGTTGTGACAGTTCCGGGCCAGACAGACGGCCATCGCGACCCACGCTGACGTTGGGTTCGTTCTCGGCCAGGCTCTGGGCGCCGATGGCCCGACCGATCCAGTAGGCGGTTTCAGCGTGCAGGGTATCGCCGACCACACCGCGAATGTCATAGGCGCGGAAGATCGACTCGGGAAGCTGGGGTGCCACGGATGCTGGGCTGTTCATAAAGAGGGTGTGCTCCGATCTCGGGAGATCCTGGTTGTCGTCGAGAATGTCGATATCAAGGATATCGGTGTTCTGGAACAGCGGATCGCTCCAGGCGGTGCCAGGCTTGGCGGCCGGGGGCGATACTGCAACGCTGCCTTCAGAGGTGTCGGGTTTTGCGCCGCTTCTGTCGCCAGTAGCCGCGTGAGGCGCGGTGTACAGCGAAAGACGGGCAAGGGCCTGAGCCAGTCCTTGCAGGGCAGGGAGGCTCAAACCGAAGGGTTTGACGGTTTTTCCGCGAGAGAGTTCTTGCACCAGTTGATCCAGTTGCCGGGTGTCGTCGACGATCAGCCTTTGCAGGCGGCGCTCGTTGAGGTACAGCCCCAGCACGCTGCCCGCCAGGGCGACCAGCAAAGCCAGGCCGAGCAATAGCCAGGGGATCGGGTTGTGCAAGGCCGGACCCGGGGTGAATTCAAGCCGCCAGCCCGGATAGCCGGTTTCGAAAACCTGCGGTTTGCCGGCACCGGCCAGCCCGCGCTGCAGGAAAACCTGCTCCGGACCGTTGCCGAACTGCTGGCTTAACACCACTTGCCCGGCGTCTTCGGGAATGCCTGGAATGGCGTTGAGCAGACGCTTGGGGTCGAAGGCCAGCAACAAGGTGCCGCTGGCCGGCTGGCTCGGGTCGCTGCGCAGCGCTGCCACGCTGTAAATGACCCAGCGCTCGCCGATCTTGCGTGCCTCCGGCACCGGTGCCTGACCCTGAATCGCCTTGTTGAGCAGGTCCAGGGTCGAGTAGCTGACCGGCAAGCTGCTCTGGGTGTCGATGTCGGCCAGGCCTTTGGCATCGATCCGTGCGCCAATCAGGCCGTCCCAGTAACGCAGCCGCTCCTGCACAGCGCTGCGGGCCTGCTCATCATGACTCTGCAGGGCCTGCAACAGGGCGGGATTGTTGGCGGCCGCCTGGGTGTCGGCACCGATCTGGCGCAAGGCCAGATTGATCGCCAGCGCCTGGCTGTTACCCCAGGCCTGGATCTGCTGGTCATGCTGTTGCGGGCTGCTGGCCAGGCCGACGGTGATCAGTACCAGCGCCGCCGCCAGGCCGGCAAACGCCGGAATCAGACCGGGCAGCAAGGCGTGCAAGGCAGATGCAGAAGGCTTTTGCCCTTCGGCAGACGAATGCTGGTTGATGCTGCGCTGACTGCCTTCCACCCGACTGCTCTCCGATTATTCGTCCTGAATCCGGGGTTGCCTGTGCAAATCTGTCAATGACTGCCTGAGTGACCGAAGCCGCCGGCACCGCGCTGGGTCTGCTGGAACTCCTCGACCAGCTCGAAACGGGCCTGCACCACCGGCACCAGCACCAACTGCGCGATGCGCTCGCCAACCGCGATGGTGAACGGAGTCTGGCCGCGGTTCCAGCACGAGACCATCAGTTCGCCCTGATAATCGGAGTCGATCAGGCCGACCAGGTTGCCCAGCACGATGCCGTGCTTATGGCCCAGCCCCGAACGCGGCAGAATCAGCGCGGCCAGGCCCGGGTCTTCGACGTAGATCGACAGGCCGGTGGGAATCAGCAGGGTCTGGCCGGGCTCCAGCACGGTGTCCTGCTGCAGCATGGCGCGCAGGTCAAGGCCGGCCGAGCCGCTGGTGGCGTAGGCCGGAAGAGGGAAGTCGCTGCCAATGCGGGGGTCGAGGATCTTGGCTTGTAGAGCGTGCATTCGTAGTTAAACCTGATTCATGCGTTCGGCGATAAAAGAGATCAGCTGGCGGGCAATCTTGCCTTTGCTGGTCTGGGCAAAGAGCGTTGCATGCAACGCCCGGTCGATCACGCTGCAGGCGTTTTCTTCACTATTGAAGCCGATGCTGGGGTTGGCGACATCGTTGGCGACAATCAGATCGAGATTCTTGTCCTTGAGCTTGCGTGCAGCATAGTCGAGCAAATGCTCGGTCTCGGCGGCAAAACCGACACTGAACGGACGATCCGGGCGGGTCGCGATGGTCGCCAGGATGTCGGGGTTACGGACCATCTGCAGCAACAGGCCGTCGCCGGTGCTGGGGTCTTTCTTGAGTTTGTGCGGGGCGACCACTTCCGGGCGGTAGTCGGCCACGGCGGCCGAGGCAATGAACAGATCGCACGGAATCGCTGCTTCGCAGGCGGCCAGCATGTCGCGGGCGCTGACCACGTCAATGCGCGTGACCCGGTCCGGCGTCGGCAGGCTGACGGGACCTGTGATCAGTGTCACCCGCGCGCCGGCTTCCACGGCCGCTTCGGCCAGGGCAAAGCCCATCTTGCCGGAGCTGTGGTTGGTGATGTAACGCACCGGGTCGATATTTTCCTGAGTGGGCCCGGCAGTGATCACCACGTGCTGGCCGGTCAGGCTCAGGCGCTGGAAGCACTCGGCGGCGCACATCGCCAGCTCGCCGGGCTCGAGCATCCGGCCAAACCCCACGTCGCCGCAGGCCTGGCTGCCCGATGCCGGGCCGAACACTTTCCAGCCGCGCTCTTCGAGCTGCCGTGTGTTGGCCTGCACCGAGCTGTCGCGCCACATGGCCTGATTCATCGCCGGCGCAATCGCCACGGTGGCGTCGGTGGCCAGCACAATAGTGGTCAACAGGTCATTGGCGATGCCCTGGGCCAAGCGGGCGATCAGGTCAGCGGTTGCCGGGGCGATGAGAATCAGGTCCGCCCAGCGGGCCAGCTCGATATGCCCCATCGCGGCTTCTGCCGCCGGGTCGAGCAGCTCCAGATGGACGGGGTGTCCCGAGAGCGCCTGCATGGTCAGAGGGGTGATGAACTCCGCCCCGCCCTTGGTCATGACGACCCGCACTTCGGCCCCCTGGTCGCGCAAGCGGCGGACCAGTTCGGCGCTTTTGTAGGCCGCGATGCCGCCGCCGACGCCCAGAACGATGCGTTTTCGATACAGCCGCTGCATAGGCCTGCCTTGTCTTGATCAATGTTGCGCAATCGCAGCAGCCCCGGTGCCGGGTAGCCGCAGAAAAATCCGGGCTAAGATAGCACAGCGTCCGCAGTGGAGCAGCGGCGCCCACAGCTCTGTAGGAAAAGTCAGCGCGTGAGGCTCTGGCCCGGCAAAAGCTGGCGAGCCGTTGCGATCTGCGGTACTAGCTGGTGGGACGTGCGCGGCCCTTTGTTTGCGCCGCGCCTGAACACAAGGAGGTGGTGCATGAGTATCCGCGACTGGCCTGCTGCGGAGCGTCCGCGCGAGCGCCTGCTTGGCATGGGCGCGCAGAGCCTTTCCGATGCAGAACTGCTGGCCATTTTTCTGCGTACCGGTGTATCGGGCAAAAGTGCTGTCGATCTGGCCCGGCATCTGTTGAATGAATTCGGCAGCCTGCGCGCGTTGCTGGAGGCCGACCTCGATGCCTTCAGTTCACACCTGGGGCTTGGCCCGGCGAAGTTCTCCCAGCTCCAGGCGGTGCTGGAAATGGCCCGTCGGCACCTGGCTGAAAGCGTGCGCCATGCGTCGGCCCTGGAAAACCCGCAGCAGGTTCGCACCTATCTGAAATCACAGCTGCGCCATGAGCCTCACGAAGTGTTCGCCTGCCTGTTTCTCGACAGCAAGCATCGGGTACTGGCGTTCGAGGTGCTGTTCCATGGAACGATCAATGCGGCCTATGTTCACCCGCGCCAGGTGGTCAAACGCGCCCTGGCACACAATTCGGCCAGCCTGATCCTGTGCCATAACCACCCCTCCGGAGTCAGCGATCCGAGCCGGGCCGACATCGAGCTGACCAAGCGCCTTATGGAGTCACTGGCGCTGGTGGATGTGGTGGTGCTCGACCATGTGATCGTCGGCGAGGGCGAGCCGTTGTCACTGGTTGAGCGCGGCCTCATGTAGCGGCAGGAGCACACTGACCGACAACCCGCCAGCCTGGCGGTTACGCAGCATCAGACGGCCGCCATGCAGCATGGCGATGCGTTTGGCGATGCTCAGGCCCAGACCGTAGCCGCCGGAACGCTGGTTGCGAGAGGCTTCACCGCGTACGAACGGGTCGGTGATGGTTGGCAGTTGTTGCTCGGCAATGCCGGGGCCGCGGTCGAGGATCTCGATGTGCAGGTGCTGGTCGTCCGATTGCACGTTGAGACTGACCTGCCGGGCGTAGCGCAAGGCATTGCTCAGCAGGTTTTGCAGGCAGCGTTGCAGCAACAGCTCATTGACCTGCACCACGCCGCCACGTCCGCTGACAGGCAAGGGTTCCTCAGCGCTGCACAGCTCATCGCACAAGCGAGCGAGCAGCTCGTCGATATCGACAGGCTGCACGGTGTGCTTATCGGCGCTCTGCAAATAATCGAGCACCTGGGCGATCATGCGCTCCATTTCGACAATATTGTGCCGCAGCCGCTCGCGAGGACGCTCTTCGCTGACCCGCTCGATCAGCAGACGCATGCGGGTCAGCGGGGTACGCAAATCGTGGGATACGGCCGCCAGGAAATAGGCCTGGTCATCGAGCATGGCTTTGAGGCGCTGCTGCATGCTGTTGAAGGCCAAAGCGGCCTGGCGAACCTCTTGCGAACCTTCGATGGTCAAGGGTGGCTGTTCGAGATTGTCGCCCAGCGCCATGGCAGCCTCGCCCAGACGCTTGAGCGGGCGCAGGCACAGACGCACCGCCACCAGACAGATCACCAGCACGGCCAGAATGCGCAGGGCATACACCCGCAACAGATAATCGGCAATCAGCACCCATGCCGACTCGCCGCTCCAGCCCTGCATTTCCTGCGCCTCGACGTGCAGCCAGCGCTGGTCCGGCAGCTGGAGCGCAAAGCGCAGGTGCGCCTGGGCGGTGCGCAGGCCGAACAGGCTATGCCAGACGATCGGCTGACCCTGCGTATCGGTCAGGGTCGCGCTGAGCAGGCGCAGCGGGTAATCGCGTCCGGTTTCAATGCGCAACGCCTGACCGAGCAGTAATTCAATGCGCCGCTGGGCGCGGCTGGGTTCACCGCCGGGCACACGGGGCGGTGCATCTGACAGGCAGCGCAACTGGTAATGGGTGCGAACCTGAAGCTGTTCGGGCGCACGGCAGTCAATCTGCTCGATGATCGCCGCAGTGTCACGCGCCATAAGCCGTACGGGCGCTTCCAGAACCTGCGCAAAACGCACATCGAACCAGATACTGCTTGATGCAAGTTGAATGCCCAGCACCCCAAAAACCATGATCACCAGCAACTGGGCGAACAGGGTTATGGGCCATAGCCTTTGCAGAAAGCGCCGCATCTCAGGACGCGGGACCGGTGATGCTCAACAGATAGCCTTCATTGCGGATGACAGAAAGTCTGCACCTTGCCGTTCGGACGGCTCTGAGTCAATAAACACTGGAGCAGGCGAGCCAGGAAAACGATGACTGAAGCCTGATCGCTCTGGCCCATGGCTATGAGCAAACAGAGTACATTCGGCAACCCTAACGGCCAGCAGTACAGCAATGAACGAAACCTTCAATATCTATTGTGACGAATCCTGCCACCTGGAGAATGACGGTCAGCGCGCCATGGTGCTGGGCGCTGTCTGGTGTCCAGAGGCAAAACGCCTGGAGATCGCCCGGCGTCTACGTGAAATCAAATCAAGACATAAACTGCCCCGCGATTTCGAAATCAAGTGGACCAAGGTGGGCTCCGCCAAACTGCAGTTCTACCTGGACTGTATCGACTATTTTTTTGACGATGACGATCTGCACTTTCGTGCGTTGGTTGTTGCCGACAAGGCTTGTCTCAACCACCGGCAGTACCGGCAAAGCCATGACGACTGGTACTACAAGATTTACTTCTCGATGCTCAAGACCATCTTCGACCCAGACGCTGGATACCATGTCTACATCGATATCAAAGACACATTAGGGCATGAGAAGGTCACCAGACTCCACGAGGCGCTGGCCCACAACGCCTATGACTTTTCTCGCAAGGTAATCCGCCGTGTACAGCGCATTCACTCTCATGAGGCAGAACAATTGCAGTTGGCCGACTTGCTCATTGGCGCGCTGTCCTACCTGCATCGCGGACTGTGTGGCAGCGAAGCCAAGCAGCGACTGATTGCGCGAATTCGCGAGCGTAGCCGCTATAACCTGGAGCAGAACACGTTGCTGCGTGAGTCCAAGTTCAACCTGTTCTTCTGGAGCGGGAGCCAAGACTTATGAGCCTGCCGGGATGGCTGCCTGAACTGGAAGAACTGAAAACTTATGGTGGCGATTTTTCTCGTTATCTGGATGCGATCTACGAGATATTTTGTGCCGACTTTGTGGTTTCGAAACCCGTATTCGCTGGTAAGCGTCTTGGCTTGAAGCGTCATCCGGTTATTCAGGGCAAGGAGGCTACGTTTTGGCACATGATTTCAGAGGGGCACGACGAAGCGGAGCGCCTGCCTGATTTGCGGCGTTGCGAGCGTATTCGCTGGCCCAGACCAATAATAGAAAATGCTGCCGATACAAGGCTAAAGATCTGGCGTGAACCGAAAGGCTCAACTACTCGTGTATTGATATGGTTTGCCGAAGCCCAATACTTGGTGGTGCTGGAAGAGCGCAAGGACTACACCCTGCCTTGGACGGCCTATCCAGTCGAACGAGAGCATCAGCAGAAGAAACTGGAGCAGCGTTGGGAGCGCTACAGTCAAGAGAGTTAGGCTGGCCGCGCCCTCCACAGGAGGACGGGGCCGTTACTCCTTCTACACTGACACCCTAAGGCTGGTAGATGAGCTGGTGCCAACGGTAGGCCTTACCTGTCTGGATTTCAAGCTACACGCTGTTTTTTTCTGACGATATGCCTGCTTTTCGTCACAGTCATTGCAAAAAACGCCGCATCTCAGGACGCGGGACCGGTGATGCTCAACAGATAGCCTTCATTGCGAATGGTGACAATCTGCACGCTGGCACGCTCATCGCTTTTGAATGACTGACGCAGCCGGCTGATGCACATGTCCACCGAGCGATCGTCGGGCTGATAGGCGCGGCCGAAGGCGCTGCGGGTGAGCTGCTCACGGGTCAGCACTTCTTCATGGGCATTGAGCAACTCGCTGAGCACACGGTAATCGGAGCGTGGCAACGGCAACTGGCGCTGGTCCGGCAGGGTCAGTTCGCGGCGGGCGTGGTCGAGCCGGTAGCCGGCAAAGTGCTGAGTCTTGTCCGGGCGGGCAGGGGACTCGGGGGCCAGGCGCGTCGCGCGCCGCAGCACGGCCTTGATTCGCGCCAGCAACTCACGGGGCTCGAACGGCTTGGCCAGGTAGTCGTCGGCACCGACCTCCAGGCCGATCACCCGGTCCAGCGCTGCGCCCCGGGCCGACAGCATGATCACGCCCATGCTCGAATCGCGTGGCAACTGGCGGCACAGGCTCAGGCCGTCCTCGCCGGGCAGCATCAGGTCCAGGATCAACAGGTCTACGGTCTGCTCACGCAGACACTGCCACATCTGCTGACCGTCGGCAGCCGCCAACACACGATAACCGGCCTCGCTGAGGTAGTCGCAGAGCAGCTCGCGGATCTCGTCATCATCATCGACCACCAGCAAGGTTTCGCCTGATTGTGGTGGCAATCCGGGCGGCGAGGTGTCGCGCTCATTACATTCCATTACAAGCCCATACATACGCGCGGTACAGCGAAGTGAGGTGGTTGATAAAAATCGTATCAAAACCTAACTGCAAACACGAAGCGATTACAATGACTCACTTGGGCAGCACCTCTTCTACCATCCTCCATCTCCCCGCCAACCCTACCGACATTTTCACCCTCAAGCGCTCTAACGTGCTGATCGGCCTGGGCCTGAGCGCACTGATTGCCAGTCACAGTATTAACGCGGCCGACGCTGTCGAACTCAACGCCATTGATGTCCGCGACAGCGCCTACACCGAACAGGATGCCACCGGCCAGGCCGGTTACACGGTTAAAAGCACCAGCAGTTCCACCGGCCTTAAGCTGACCCCACGGCAGACCCCGCAGTCGGTGACCACCATCACTCAGGAGCAGATGACCGACCGCAATATCACCAATATGGAGCAGGCACTGGACGCCGCGCCGGGGGTAAGCATGAGCAAGCTGGAGGTCGGCGGGCGTACCGAGTACCGCGCCCGCGGCTATGCCATCAGCAACTGGAAGGTCGATGGCCTGCAGTATCCGGGGGGGTCGGATTTCAGCGGCGCCGGTTCGTCGCTGAACATGGACATGTACGAGCGCATGGACGTGGTCCGCGGCGCCAACGGCCTGTTGGGCGGCACCGGAGATCCGTCAGCCACCGTCAACCTGATCCGCAAGCGTCCGACCCGCGAGTTCGGCGGCAGCGCCTACGTGACCTATGGTAGTTGGGACAAGGCCCGCCTGGGCGCCGACCTGAACCTGCCGCTGTCGGAAGATGGTCGTCTGCGTTCGCGCTTTGTGGTTTCCCAGCAGGAGGCCAACTCGTTCCGCGACGAGCAGTCCGACCGCTCGCGGGCAGCGCTGGCCAATGTCGAGTTCGATCTGGATGACGCCACCACCCTTGGCGCCGGCTTTCAGTATGAGTATTACAAGATTGTCGGCGGCGGCTGGGGTGCCAATATCCCGATCTGGTACGGTGACGGCAGCAAGACCGACCTGCCGCGCAGCACCAACGTGGTGCCGAGCTGGAGCTTTGGCGAGTACACCACCCGTACCGCGTTCGGCTCGCTGACCCATCGCTTCGACAATGACTGGACCCTGAACGTCAATCTGGCGCAGACCACCACCGACGCCCTTAACCACCGCGGCCTGGCCAAGGTCAACTCGTCGTCGGGCGGCAACTATGTTGGTTACTTCAGCCGCGATGGCAGCGGTGCGGTACTCAATGGCCTGCACAGCTCGACGGACACCACTCAACAGTCCGGCCAGATTGATCTGAGCGGCCCGTTCCAGCTGTTCGGCCGTACCCATCAGGCGATGTTCGGCTACAACGACAGCCGCACCGTGGCCTGGTCGCCGCAATACAGCTGCACCATGTCCAGCGCCCTGCGCACCAGTGCGCCAGCGCTGGGCTGCCAGTTCCGTGGCAACAACGGTTTTGCGCTCAGCGACTGGCGCAACGGGGTGAATGACGATTACTACATCGATGCCCGCCAGACCGGCCTGCACAGCAAGACCACTACGCGCCTGCAGGGTATGTATGCGGCAACCCGGATCAGCATCACCGAACCGCTGTCGGTGATTGCCGGGGTGCGCACCAGCAACTACGACGCAGTGACCATCGCCACCTCCGGGGCACGCAGCAGCCAGAGCGAGAACGGCATCGTCACCCCATATCTGGGCGCGGTGTATGACCTCAATGACAACTACTCGCTGTATGCCAGCTATACCGACATTTTCACCCCGCAGACTCAGGAAGACGCCGGCGGCAGCAAGATCGAGCCGATTCGTGGCAAGAGCTACGAAACCGGGATCAAGGGTGAGTGGTTCGACGGTCGCCTGAATGCCCAGGCTGCGTATTTCCGCACCCAGCAGGACAACAAGGCCGTTACCGATGGCGCCAGCCTGACCCCGACCGGCGCGCAGGCCTACAAGGCCGGCTCCGGGGTGGAAACCGACGGTATCGATCTGGAAGTGGCCGGGGCGATCACGCCGAACTGGAACGTCTACGGCGGCTACACCTGGCTGCACTTTCGGCGCCTCGATTCCGACGGCCGCAGTGACCCTTCGCACCTGTTCAAACTGTCGACCACCTACCACCTGTCTGGCGCGCTGGATCGTCTGACCGTGGGTACCGGTGTGACTGCACAGACCAACATCCGCGCACTGTCGACCCCGGCCGGCCAGCCCACCAACGGCGTGAGCCGCAGCGCCAGCGACGTCAACTGGTCCGGTTATGCGATCTGGAATGCCATGGCCCGCTATGACATCACGGACGACACCGCACTGACCCTGAACGCCAACAACCTGTTCGACAAGCACTACTTCACCCGCTATGGCTTCTATGCCGGGGCGATCTACGGTGATCCTCGCAGCCTGTCGCTGACCCTGCGGACCCAGTTCTGACCGCTCTCGCGCGTCAGACAAACAAAGCGGTGCCCATCTGAATGGGCGCCGCTTTTTGTTGGATGGTTGTTCGGAGTCAGCGCGGCCTCAGCGCCGAGGAGCTGTTCATCAGGGTGCGG
>NZ_JANJFL010000002.1:210336-495117 GCF_024584215.1 Pseudomonas sp. LJDD11 | reverse complement strand
CACGGTGATGTTCTTCACCGTGCCAGGCACCTCGCGGCTGTTGCGGTAGCGCAGCCAGCCCAGCTTGGGCAAGAACAGGCGGCTGTTGGTCTGGTCGAGCTTGATCTGTTTCGGGTCGGGATAGCGGAAACTGTCGCGCTGCCCCTTCTTCTTGAACCGGGGAAAGTCGGCTCGCTTGGCGAAAAAGTTGGCGTAGGCCCGCTCCAGATCCTTGAGGCCCTGTTGCAATGGGTGAACAGGCGCATCGGCCAGCCATGCGGTTTGCGGGCTATTGCGCCATTCGGTCAGCAACTTGCACAGGCCCGCATAGCCGAGCTTCTTCTCGCCTTGCTCGTGGCGTTCCTTCTGCAACGCCAGCGCCTTGTTGAAGACGAAGCGACAGGAGCCCGCAAAGCGGCGCATTTGCCGCTCCTGCTGGCCGTCTGGCATGAGTTCGTACTTGAAGGCTTGAAGTCGTTGCATGCTGCTCTTGAGCCATGAGCAATGAAGACGCCATTAGGCGCGGACGGCACGGTGTTTTCAAGGTGCATGCCCATGGGGTCTTTGTAACGAAATACCGCCGTAGAAGGGCATCTGTGTCGCCGTGTTACTGCGCTTCATCCTGTGGCGGTGCGTCCATCGAACAGCAGCAGACACCCCACTGCAACCAGGGACGGCTACGCCGTCCGCGCTATCATTCCCCGCCCTGAACGGCGGGGCTTGTCGCGCCCAGATGGTCATACCCGACTGTTTCAGGCGCGGGTGACGGTGACCCACAGGGCGGTATGGCGCACTACTTTCAGACCCAGACCACTCTCCAGAGCGGCCAGCGCGACATCGGTATTGGCCAGTGGAAAGGCGCCGCTGACCTTGAGGTCCTTGAGGCCCGGATCGCAGCGCAGCCAGCCATGCCGGTAACGCGCCAGCTCCTCAAGCAATTCGCCCAGCGGCTGGTTGATGGCAATCAGGCTGCCGTACTCCCAGGCCGCCGTGGCGGCGCTACTGGCCTGGGCGATACCCATGCGGGCCGAATCAAAATCAATCTGCTGCCCCGCCTCCAGGGTCTGTGCCCGCAGGTCTTGGGGCAACTGCACGGCAACCCGATTGCGCAGCACCGCGACCCGGCTCAACGACTCAAGGGTCCGCACCGTGAAACGCCCTTCACTGGCCAGGACCCGGCCATGCGGCGTCTGCACCCACAAGGGCCGGCCCAGCGGGTCAGGCGAAACGTTGACCAGCACTTCTCCGGAACGCAGGGTCAGCTTGCGCTGCTGCGCGTTGAAATCCACGTCCAGCGCGGTCGCGGTATTGAGCTTGAGAACGCTGCCATCAGCCAATTGCACATCACGCTGCTCGCCCACCCCGGTGCGATAGTCAGCCAACAGTTGCCCGCCCATATCGCTGCGCCAACCCGCGACGGCGAAACCGCCAGCGGCGCCCAGCAGCAGCACGCTGCGCAACACCTGGCGCCGCGACTGCCCCCCACGCAGCACCGGCACAACCAGTTGCCCCGGCACCCGGGCAAACTGTGAGCTGACCGACTCGACGCGCTGCCAGGCCTGGCGGTGCAAGGGGTCGGCGTCGTGCCAGCACTGCCAGGCGCGCTGCTCGCGCTCAGTGTCCTGGCCGGATGCCAGGCGTGCATACCATTGCGCCGCGGCGCGGATGGCTTCGCGTTCGTTGGCTGAGGGGCTCATGAAAAATGCTGCATCTGCATCAGGCAGCAATGCTCCATGGCTTTGGCCATGTGGTTGTTGACAGTGCGTAGCGAAATGCCAAGGCGCTCGGCAATGGCGGCGTAGGTCAGGCCTTCGCACTGCGACAGCAGGAACGTTTGTTTGACCGTGCTGCCCAGGCCATCGAGCATGCGGTCGATTTCGCCCAAGGTCTCGATAATCACCGCCTGGTCTTCCAGCGACGGCTGTTCGCTTTCCGGCACGCTGGCCAGCCATTGCAAGTAGCTTTGTTCCAGGGCGCGGCGGCGAAACAGGTCGATGACCAAGCCACGGGCGACGGTGGACAGGTAATGCCGGGGTTCGCGGATCTGCAATGCGGTGCGGGCTTTGAGCAGCCGCACGAAGGTGTCCTGGGCGAGGTCTGCCGCATCGCTGCGGTTACCCAGGCGCATGCGTAGCCAGCCCTGTAACCAAGAGTGATGCTCGGTATACAGGTGCTGGACAGCAGCGTTGAGGGATGGCGGGTCGGCAGACATGGGACATTACAAGTCGGAAATGAAAGTGATTATCAGATACGACCGTAAAGAATTGCAACCTTCAGTTATCGGATGACATGAGCGGGGCGGTGTGCGGGGCGCCGTAGGAGCGGCTTTAGCCGCGAATTGGCCTTTAGATTGGTGCATGGGTCTTTGCCGCTGTTGTCTATTCGTCAGGTTCCGCCCTTACGGCGGGTCACTTTCGCCCAAAAGTAGACCGTCGCTGCTCCTGGCTTGGGTCCGCCCTGCGGGCGAACTACCCTCCGTCCGGCATCGATTTGGGGGCCGGCGCGATGGGCGTCCTGCCCAGCGCACCTGCTCCTTATAGAAAGAGCAGCGGCTTCCCTGCCGGCTTTCCCACCAAATCGACACCTGCGTTCGGCCAGCGCCAAAGTCGCTATTTGCGTCGTCTGTGCCATCTCTGTTCGAAGAGCAAGATCAACGGCAACAGCAACAGCAACAGCAACAGCAACAGCAACGCCGTACAGACTGAATGTGCCACATAAACCCAGCCTTTATAAAAACTCAGTTCCCCGCCCCGCCCTGCTGCGCATACACGTTGACCGCTGGCTTACGCCGTACAAATGCGATCAACAGAATCGTCCCGGTTACCGCGGCGGTCAGCAGGGTTTCGTAGCGATAGCTCGGGCTGACCAGCATGTAGCCCAGCACCAGCGTGATCAGGCCGATGACGAACCAGGTCAGCCAGGGGAACAGCCACATTTTGAACTCGATCGCGGTGCCTTCCCTGACCATGATTGCGCGCATGCGCAGTTGGGAAATGGCGATCACCAGGTACACCAGCAAGGCGATGGCGCCGGTGGTGGACAGCAGGAAGCCGAATACCTGGCCCGGAAAGGCGTAGTTGACGAAGCAGCCCACGAAGCCGGCCAGGGTCGACAGCAGCACAGCGATGGTCGGTACGCCGCTGCCGGACACCCGGCGCACCGGCTCCGGCGCTTCGCCACGGGCGGCCAGCGAGTAAAGCATCCTTGAGGCGGTATACAGCCCCGAGTTCATGCAACTGGTCACCGCCACGAACACCACGATGTCGACCACCAGCTTGGCACCTGGCACGTTCAGCACTTCCAGCACGCGCTGGAACGAGCCGACCTTGACCAGTTGCGGGTCGTTCCAGGCCACCAGAGAAACGATGAAGAAGATCGAGAAGAGGTAGAAAATCGCAATCCGGTAGACCACCAGGTTGGTCGCGCGGCGGATCTTTTCCTTGGGGTTGGCGGTTTCATCGGCGGCGATGGTGACGATCTCGGCACCAAAGAACGAGAAGATGGTCACCAGCACACCACCGAGCACCGCGCCAAAGCCATTGGGCATGAAGCCGCCGCTGTTCCACAGGTGCTGCACGCCCGAGACCTCGGCCAGTGGCCAGAAGCCCAGCACGGCGGCCGAACATACAGCGATGAACGCGAGGATCGCCACGACCTTGACCAGCGCGAACCAGTATTCGAACTCGCCGAAGTTTTTCACGCTGATCAGGTTGGTGGCCGACAGCACGATCATGATCAAAAAGGCCAACGCCCAGGACGGTATCGAAGGCATCCAGGCGTGCAGGATGTCAGCGCCGGCAATCGCTTCCACCGGAATGATCAGCACCCAGAACCACCAGTACAACCAGCCAATGGTAAAGCCTGCCCGTGGCCCGATGGCGCGCGCGGCGTAGGTCGAGAATGAACCGCTGTCCGGGTTGGCGATGGCCATTTCGCCGAGCATACGCATCACCAGCAGGACCAGCGTACCGGCAATCAGGTAGGAAATCAGGATCGCGGGACCTGCCTTGGCGATGGCATTGGAGGAGCCGATAAACAGTCCTGCGCCGATGATCCCGGCGATGGAAATCATTGATACCTGACGTGAAGTCAGGCCGTGCTTGAGTGAGCGGTGCTCGTTTTTCTTGTCTGTAGCCATGGGTGTCCCTCAAGGTCAACGCCATCTTGCGGGCAGCACGAGGCCGCGCCTCAAAACGACGTTATGGAGATTTATTGTTGTATGGCCGGGTTGTGAGTGCCCAAAACCAGCCTTTGAAAAACGTTGGCGAGGCAGCCAGTGCAATACCGACGGCGGCCCCACAAAAACGAGCGAGCAAGCGGAGTTGACTAGTGGTCAATGAGCATTGTGAGCCCGTTTTTAACGTAGCAATGGCAACGCAGGTCGTTTTTCAATCGCTCAGAGCACTACACGCAAGCATTGCCCTGCGTGATACAGGGTAAAACCCGCCTCATAACCCAGACTGCGCAGGCCATTACCGGTCGCAGGCGCACTGGTGGAAAACGACACCGGCAAGGCCTTGGCATCGTTGCCACTGAGCAGGTAATCGGCGAAGCATTTGCCCACCAGCGTGCCGGTGGTCACGCCCCGACCGTTAAAGCCGGTCGCGGCCAGCAAACCCGGTGCCGGTTCCAGCAGGCGCAGCAGATGGTCGGGGGTGAAGCCGATCCGGCCGGTCCAGGTGCATTCCCACTCGACCTTGTTGCCCAGTTGCGGGAAGTAGTGCTGCTGGATCCGGTCGGCCCATTGGCGGATGAACCACAGCGGGTAGTGACCGGCATTGCCCAGGCTGCCCAGGATCAGACGCCCGTGTACATCGCGGCGAATGCTGCTCAGCACGGTTCGGGTGTCCCAGGAGCCCTGACCGCCCTTGAGGATTTCGGCCTGTTCGGCGCCAGACAGCGGCACCGACGCCACTTGGTAGTAGTAGCCGGCAAAGATGTGATCCTTGACCTCGGTCCACTGCCCCTCGGTGTAGGCGTTGGAGGCGATAATCACCTGCTCGGCGCGTACGCTGCCCCGCTCGGTGGTCACCTGCCAGCCATCGGCGGTACGCTTGAGGCCGGTCACCGGCGACTCGCCGTACAGCTCGCCGCCGTTGTTGACCACATTGACTGCCATGCCCGAGGCATAAGCCATGGGGTTGACCGTACCGGCACGATGGTCAAGCACGGCGCCGGCGACCTTGTCGGTACCGCAGGCGTCTGCACAGGCCTTGCCGGTCAGCAGTTCAACCGGCGCGCCACGCCGCTGCCACTGCTCGACCCGGCTGCGCAGGTCCGCCAGGCCCTTGGCGTTGTGCGCCATGTGCAGGGTGCCGGTGCGGGTGTCCTGGCAATCGATGCCGTACTTGTCGATGGTCGCGAACACCAGTGCCGGGGCTGCGCCCAACGCGGTATTCAGCCGGGTCGCCTCGGCAGTACCGAGGACCTTTTCCAGTTCATCGGGAGCGACCCAGGTGCCGGCATTGACCAGACCGACATTGCGCCCGGAACCACCATGGCCGACCTGATGGGCCTCGACGATCACCACCGACTTGCCGCCTTCAAGCAATTGCAGGGCAGCGGACAGACCGGTAAAGCCGGCACCGATGATGCACACCTGGGCACTGCGCTCGCCAATCAATGGCGGATGAATCGGGCGCTGTGGGGTGAGTTGTTCCCAGAGACACCCTTGTTGTAATTGCGCCATTCAAGAACTCCAGAACGATGGCTGGAAAAAGCACGAATCAGGTGATCGATTTCGTGGCTGGAACAAATTGTCGCCCGGCCGCGCCTGCGGGCCCGGCGAGATACTGTAGGAGCGAGCTCGCTCGCGAAGAGGCCGGTAGAGTCACAGCACAGGGTGTGGTTTTACCGGCCCTTTCGCGACCAAGGTCGCTCCTGCAAGGCAGGAGCGGCGTTAGCCGCGAACAGCCAGCACCTGTCAATCAAACACGATGCCCTGGGCCAGCGGCAGTTCGCGGGAGTAGTTGACCGTGTTGGTCTGGCGGCGCATGTAGCCTTTCCAGGCATCGGAGCCGGACTCGCGGCCGCCACCGGTTTCTTTCTCGCCACCGAACGCGCCGCCGATTTCTGCACCGCTGGTGCCGATGTTGACGTTGGCAATGCCGCAGTCGCTGCCGGCCGCGCTCTGGAAGGCTTCGGCTTCGCGAATGTCGGTGGTGAAGATGCACGACGACAGGCCTTGCGGCACCTCGTTGTTCAGGCGCAGCGCTTCTTCAAACTCGTCATAGGCCAGCACGTAAAGGATCGGTGCGAAGGTCTCGTGACGCACCACATCGCTTTGCCCAGGCATTTCAGCGATGGCCGGAGTGACGTAGTAGCCGTTCGGAAATTGCTCGGCCAGTTGCCGCTCGCCGCCGAACACCTGGCCGCCTTCGTCGCGAGCCTTGGTCAGCGCGTCTTGCATGGCGGTAAAAGCCTGTTTGTCGATCAGCGGGCCGATCAGGTTGCCTTCACGCGGGTCACCGATCCGGACTTTGCCGTACGCAGCTTTGACCCGAGCCACCACCTCGTCCTTGATCGAGCGATGCACGATCAGGCGGCGCAGCGTGGTGCAACGCTGGCCGGCGGTGCCGACGGCGCTGAACAGGATGCCGCGCACGGCCAGGTCCAGGTCGGCACTCGGCGCCAGGATCATCGCGTTGTTGCCACCCAGCTCAAGAATGCTGCGCCCAAAACGTGCCGCGACACGCGGGCCGACTTCACGGCCCATGCGGGTGCTGCCGGTGGCGCTGACCAGTGGTACGCGCGGGTCATCGACCAGTACCTCGCCGGCCTCACGGTCACCAATGATCAACTGCGCCAGGCCTTCAGGGGCATCGCTGCCGAAGATTTTCAGGGCTTTGTCGAACAGCGCCTGGGAAGCCAGGGCGGTCAACGGGGTTTTCTCGGACGGTTTCCACAGCACGGCGTTACCGGCTACCAGCGCCAGGGCGGTGTTCCAGGCCCAGACCGCGACCGGGAAGTTAAAGGCGCTGATCACCCCCACCACACCCAGCGGGTGCCAGGTTTCACGCATGTGGTGACCAGGGCGCTCGGAGGCGATGGTCAGACCGTACAGTTGACGCGACAGGCCAACGGCGAAGTCGCAGATGTCGATCATTTCCTGCACTTCACCCAGACCTTCCTGAGTGATCTTGCCAGCCTCGATCGATACCAGCTCGCCCAGCTCGGCTTTGTGCTCACGCAGCACTTCACCAAAAATACGCACCAGCTCGCCACGGCGCGGGGCCGGAACGCTGCGCCATTTGAGGAAGGCTTGATGGGCGCTCTGCACACGGGCAGCGACCTGTTCCTTGCTCTCCAGGGTGACGGCACCGATCTGGCTGCCATCGATGGGGGTGTAGACGGCATGGTTGCCGCCCGTATAAGCACTCTTGTCTACGCCCAGGCTTTCCAACAGTTTGGCAACCACTTTTATTCTCCTGCGTCTATACGGGTTCAAAACATTGATGCCGGTCAGTATTGACCTGCATCGGCCAGCCCCACAAACGACGATTTAGAAAAACATGATTCCGTTTTGGAATGTATCAAGCGCATCAGCGTGCAGGCTCGACGACGTTCCAATACCAGCATAGGCTCTGTAGTTTTTTTCTCGACCTCTATCGATCCTGGCAGGAATCTCACGATGTCCAAGCGACTGATGCCTTCGACCACCGCCCTGCAATGCTTTGAGGCCGCCGCCCGGCATCTGAGCTTTACCCGCGCCGCCCAGGAGCTGCACCTGACCCAGAGCGCAGTCAGCAAACAGGTCGCGCAACTTGAAGAGATGCTCTGCCATCCGTTGTTCCAGCGCATCCGCCGCCGCCTGCACCTGACCCCGGCCGGCGAGTTGTACATGACCGAGGTGAACAAGATCCTCACCCAGGTGGACATTTCCAGCCGCTACATCCTCACCTATGGCGGTGAAACCGAAGTCTTGAAAATCGCCACTCAGCCAACCTTCGGCGATCGCTGGCTGGTGCCGAACCTCAAGGGTTTCAGCGCCATGAATCCAGGCATTCACCTGGACATCCGCAGCGAGCTGGAGCCCTTCGATCTGGTACGGGCCAAAGCCGACGTGGCGTTCTTCTTCGGCCAGGGCACCTGGCCTGGCGCTACCTGCATCGAGTTGTTCAAGGAACAGGTGGTGCCGGTCTGCGCCCCGGAAATCATGGCCCGCCACGTATTCGAGAACGCCGAGGCGCTGAGCGGGCATATCCTGCTGCAATGCACCTCGCGCCCCGAAGCCTGGCATGAGTGGTTTCTGGAGCAGGACCTGCACTCGCACAACAGCTACCACGGACCGCGCTTCGACACCTTTTATATGTGCATCCGCGCCGCCCAGGCCGGCTGCGGCATTGCCTTGGTGCCACGGTATCTGGTCAACGAAGAACTGGCCGAGGGCAAGCTGGTGATTCCATGGAATCATCCATTGCAAAGCGACGGCTCGCATTTTCTTGCGCACGCCGAACATGCCGCACAAGTCCCCAAGGTCAAAGCGTTTGTGGAATGGATCAAGGGGCGCCTGAGCCAGACCAACGCCTGATTCCTGCTACCCGGCACAACGCCACATCCAGAATTAATGGAATGACACGGCGATTTTATTTCGTTTGCGGGGGGCACCGGTTGTTCGTTTAGATAGTGCAAAACGTCCACCCCTCAGGATGCCCCCATGCCTCTGCCGACCGGCCCGTGTGCCTTTGCTTCGCAACCTTTGCCCTGCCGTGTAGCGGGGTGCCGTCCATGAGCCGCGAGAACATCAGCCAGTCGATCTCGGCGGTGCATCCGATCACCCTGTCCCACGGCCGTAACGCTGAAGTCTGGGACACTGCGGGCAAACGCTACATCGACTTCATGGGCGGCATCGGCGTACTCAACCTGGGGCACTGCAACCCGGCGGTGGTCAGGGCCATCCAGGCCCAGGCCGAAAAGCTCACCCACTATGCCTTCAATGCCGTGCCCCATGACCCGTATATCCAGTTCATGGACCGCCTGGAAGCCTTCATGCCGGTCAGCTACCCACTCAGTGGCATGCTCACCAACAGCGGTGCGGAAGCGGCGGAAAATGCCCTGAAGATCGTCCGGGGCGCGACCGGTCGTACTGCGGTGATCGCTTTCGATGGCGGCTTTCACGGTCGGACTCTGGCAACCCTGAACCTCAACGGCAAGGTCGCGCCTTACAAGCAACGCATCGGCGTGCTGCCGGGCCCGGTGTTTCATGTGCCCTACCCGAGCAAGGACACCGGGGTGACCACCGAGCAAGCGCTCAAGGCCATCGAGCGGCTGTTCAGCGTCGAGATCGACGTTAACGAGGTTGGCTGTTTCATCGTCGAGCCGGTACAGGGCGAAGGCGGCTTCCTGGCGCTTGAGCCGGAGTTCGCCGTGGCGCTGCGCGCGCTGTGCGACCAGCACGGCATTGTGTTGATCGCCGACGAAATCCAGTCCGGTTTTGGGCGCACCGGCCAACGCTTCGGTTTTACCCGGCTGGGCATCGAGCCGGATCTGATCTTGCTGGGTAAAAGCATCGCTGGCGGCATTCCGCTGGGCGCAGTAGTCGGTCGCAAGACGCTGCTCGACACCCTGCCTAAAGGCGGCTTGGGCGGCACCTATTCGGGCAACCCGATCGGCTGTGCGGCAGGCATCGCTTCGCTGGCGCAGATGAGCGATGACAATCTCGCCCACTGGGGTCAGCGTCAGGAAAAGGCCATCGTCAACCGTTACCGGCACTGGCAGGAAACCCGCCTGTCGCCCTATCTGGGGCGTCTGACCGGAGTGGGCTGCATGCGCGGCATCGAGCTGATGACCCCGCAAGGCAACCCGGCCACTGGGCAACTGGCGCAACTGCTGGGCAGCGCCCGGGATGCCGGCCTGCTGCTGATGCCCAGCGGCAAGTCGCGGCACATCATCCGCCTGCTGCCACCACTGACCACCGAGCCCGAGATTCTTGAACAGGGCCTGGATATTTTCGAGCGCTGCCTGGCCGCGCTGGACTGAAAAGACACCGTTGATTGACTGGAAATTGTTCGGAGAACCGATCCAGATGAGCACTGCAAGCTTCGCCAATCGCGACCAGATTCGCGCCGGCTTTTCCCGCGCCATGTCCCACATGTATCAGCAAGAAGTCCCGCTGTACGGCACCTTGATGGAACTGGTCGCCGAAACCAACGAGGGCGTGTTCAAGCACAGCCCGCAGGTGCTCGACAGCCTGAACAAAACCGGCGAGATCGAACGCCTGGACATGGAACGTCATGGCGCGATTCGCGTCGGTACACCACTGGAACTGGCCACCCTGGCACGACTGTTTGCGGTGATGGGCATGCAGCCGGTGGGTTACTACGACCTGACTCCGGCCGGCGTGCCGGTGCACTCCACGGCGTTTCGCGCGGTCCATGAAGACTCGCTGCAGGTCAGCCCATTCCGGGTGTTCACTTCGCTGCTGCGCCTGGAACTGATCGACAACGCCGCGCTGCGCGCCTTCGCCGAACAAGTACTGGCCAAGCGCTCGATCTTCACCCCACGGGTGCTGGAGCTGATTGAGCAAAGCGAGCGTGATGGCGGACTCAACCAGGCCGACGCCGACGAGTTCGTCGAACAGGCGCTGGAGACCTTCCGCTGGCACAACACCGCCACGGTGTCGCTGGCCGAGTACCAGCAACTGCTGGCCCAGCACCGGTTGATTGCCGATGTGGTGGCCTTCCGTGGCCCGCACATCAACCACCTGACCCCGCGCACGCTGGACATCGATACGGTGCAAAGCAACATGCCGCTGCGCGGCATTACCCCCAAGGCGGTGGTCGAAGGCCCGCCACGGCGCCAGCATCCGATCCTGCTGCGCCAGACCAGCTTCAAGGCGCTGCAAGAGCCGATCACCTTTGTCGGCCAGGGCGCCAATGAATCGGGCAGCCACTCGGCGCGCTTTGGCGAGATCGAACAACGTGGCGCAGCGTTGACCCCCAAAGGCCGGGCCTTGTATGACCAATTGCTCAACACGGCCCGCGAGCAGTTGGGGGAATTTCCCAACGAAGCCAACGCGGTACGTTACGCCGAACTGCTGGAAGCGGTATTCAAGGACTTCCCGGACGACCTGCAGGCAATGCGTCAGCAGGGCCTGGCCTACTTCCGTTACTTGCCGACCGATAAAGGCATCGCCGCGCGCAGCAGCGAGCTGCCGCTCAAGGATCTGGAAGCCCTGATCGAGGCGGGCCACATCGACTTCGAGCCGCTGGTTTATGAAGACTTCCTGCCGGTCAGCGCTGCCGGGATCTTCCAGTCCAACCTCGGTGACGATGCGCAGTCGCACTACAACGCCAGCTCCAACCAGCAGCAGTTCCAGCACGACCTGGGCCGCGAAACCATCAACGAGTTGCAACTGTACGCCGACACCCAGCGCCGCTCGTTGCTGGAGTGCTCGAATCAGTTGCGTGTGCCGCCGTTAGTTTGAGGTCATTGATAGCAAAGTGATCAGTTAGACCGGCGCCGCATTCCCCGTAGGAGCAGCTTTAGCTGCGAAGGCTTCGCAGCTAAAGCGGATCGCCGCCCGGCCGCTCCTACGGGGTCCATTCCAGATCAGTGGAAACTAATTGCGGCTGCGGGCAAAGCGCAGCGCCAGCCACGAACCGATGCCGCAAGCGCCCATGATCAGGCACATCGGCAAGGGGCTGGCGTCATACAGCAGGCCCACCAGGGCGCTGCTGAGCATCCCCAGGCCGAACTGGCCTGATACCGCCAACCCCGCCACCGCCCCGGCCTGGCGGGGATACACCGCCAGCAGGCTGGCCAGGCAATTGGCACCCAGCAACCCAGTGACACTGACGTACAGCACCACCCCCACCACTACCGCCGGCAAACCACCCCAGCCACTGGCCCCGACCAGCAGTAACAACACTGCGGCCAGCGCCGCCACGGCACTGCCCGCGTTGAGCAATGGCCCCGGCCCCAGCCGCCTGACCAGCCGCGCATTGATCAGCGTGGTGACGATGATGCCGAAGATATTCAGGGCAAACAGCCAGCCGTAAGCCAGCGGCGAAACGCCGAAATAGTCGATGTACACGAACGGCGATGCTGTGATGAAGGCAAACATGCCAGCAAAGCACAGCCCCATGCACAGGCTGTAGCCGATCACCAACGGCTGTACTGCCATGTGGGCGTAGGCACGAAGTGCCTGGCCCAGCGACTCGCCACGTTTGTGCGGTGCCAGGGTTTCGGGGATTTTCCAGGCCACCGCGATCAGGCACACAGCGGCAAAGCCGATCAGCGCCGCGAACAGCGAGCGCCAGCCGGCCAGCAGCATCAGGTAACCGCCAAGCAACGGTGCCGCCAGCGTTGCCAGCATGGTCACCAGATGCATCAGTGACAGCACCCGGGCCGCCTCCTCCAGAGCAAACAGATCACGTACGATGGCTCGCGCCAGCACCGCCGCCGCCGCGCCACCCAGGGCCTGGACAAAGCGCCAGACCAGCAACTGCTCGACAGCCGACGCCAGCGCGCAACCGACACTGGCCAGCAGGTACAGCACGATACCGCCCAGCAACAGCCGCCGACGTCCGAAGCGATCCGACAGCGGGCCGTACACGAGCATGCCCAGACACAGACCGCCGAGAAACACCCCAATGGTCATCTGCACCTGCGCTTCGCTGGCCTGCAAATCATTGGCAATGGCGGGCAGGCTCGGCAGGTACATATCGATAGACAGTGGGCCGAATGCGACCAGCATGGCCAAGAGGACAATCAGACGTTGCGGGGCGGGCATCGCAAGCTCCAAAGGGTCGACAGACATCGAGTGTGCAGGCTGAAAAGCCATCGTTAACAAGTTAACCACCAACCCGGAACAATTCAATCGCTGGCAGTCACAGACAAGACCTGGACGCACTGCGTGACAATACTGAGCAGCCATTGGGCAAAGACGCAGGTTGTGGTGATGCTCGACAGCAATCAATTGGCCCGGCACTGCCTGAGTGCCTTCACTCATCAGGTCCCCGCCGCACTGGCGGCCTTCTACCGGATCGACGCCGGGCTACTGGCCTGCGACTTCCAGTTACAGGGCATGCAGGCGTCGATGCATGACGCCTACCTTGAGCACTATCGCTGGCTCGACCCTCTGCAACCGAAACTCTGCGCTGCCATCGACCAGCCGGTGATTGCTCTGCGCGACGGGCTGGCGCATCAAGACCCGGGCAGCAGCCAGGAATATCGCCGGTTTCTGCAGCGCCATCAGGTGGTGGATGTGGTCGAGGTCATCGCTCACCTCGGCGGCCGTCCGGCGTTGGGCGTGTCATTGCTGCGCTGCCGGGGCCAGCAGCCATTCCAGCCTGATGAGCTGCACAGCCTGCTGGCCTTACACGGGCTGATGCAAATGGCTGCCGCCGGCTTGCAGACAGCGCCGCCAACAGACCGCCTGCAAACGCTGACCGCTCGTGAACGGCAAATCGCCCTGTTGTTGCAGGACGGCGCCAGCAACAAACAACTGGCCCGCCAGCTCGACCTGGGCCTGCCGACGGTCAAGACCCACCTGATCAACCTGTTTCGCAAGGTCGGGGTCAGCAGCCGTACCGAGCTGGTCAGCCGGCTGTTTCTATAGCCGGTTCAACCATCTGGTTGATACCGCTCAGGCGCGCCGCGCCGCACCATCGTGCTCATCACTCACAACACGAGCACACCCCGATGAGCAAGCAGTCCGACTGGATCACCGTAGGCGCCCTGGCCGACGGTTTTGCCCCCGAGTCTTTCATTTTGCCGAACCTGGCCGATCTGGCAGACCGGCGCTTCGAGCTGAACTTTGCCAATGGCTGGCAGATCAGCCATCGCTTCGATGCCCAACAGGTGCACTGGCAGGCCGCCGATGGCCACAGCAGCGGCAGCGCAGCCTATCGCGCCACGTCACTGCGTGCCGGCATTTATCTGGTGGATTTCGTCAAACACGAAGCCGGCCAGGCCTGGTCGATCAGCCTGGTGCTCGACACACTCAACAGCGCCTTCACGGCCGTCATCGGCCGCCTGCCCGGCGAGGCCCAGACCCATGAAGGTCTTTATCATCGTGCCCTGGCCGGCCAGCCACTGACCGGTGTCCAGGTCGAGTTCCTGCACGGCAGCCTGGACCAGCCCTGGCAAGACGGCGCCTGCCCGCATGCGCCAACCGAGGAACTGGTCGGCCTGCGCAACCTGTACCGCTACAGCCCCACGGAAGTTTACGAGCATGTCTATCTGAACCGCGACTACTACAGCTGGCAGTGCCTGCGCGGGGTGGAACAGGGCCTGTGCGACACCGACCGGGCCCACTACTACAAACTCGCCGAACAACTCTACCTGTTCGTCTGGCGCGAGAAGATCGTGCCGACCCTGGGCCTGATCGTCATCGATCTGCAACAGCACCGCAGCGACGGCAAGATCTTCGGCTATGCCGGTGACGGCTTCGAAGAGCTGAGCAATTTTCCGGTGGCCTCCTACTGCCGCGTATTGAATGTCACCGAGTACGACAGCGATGAGTAAGACCGTACTGATTACCGGCGCCGGCACCGGAATCGGTGAAGCCTGCGCCCGTCGCCTGGCGGTCGACGGCGCCAATCTGGTGCTGGTCGGCCGGCGCCGCGAGCCACTGGAGCGGGTCGCGGCCCAGACCGGCGGCCTGGTGTTGGTCGGCGACGCCGCCTGTGCCGACACCTGGGCCGAATTCATCGAGCAGGTTCGCGAGCGCTTTGACGGCCTTGATGCCCTGCTCACCTGCGCAGGCGGGCATGGCCTGGGCAGCGCCACCGAAACCAGCAGCGCAGACTGGCAGGCGGCGCTGCGCAGCAATCTGGACAGCGCCTTTTTCAGCGCCCAAGCCTGCCTGCCGCTGCTGATCGAGCGGCGCGGCAGCATCGTACTGCTGGGCTCCATCGCCTCCCTGGCCGCAGGCCCACAAGTGTGCGGCTACACCACCGCCAAACACGCGCTGCTGGGCCTGAACCGCTCACTGGCAAAGGACTACGGCCCGCTGGGTGTACGGGTCAACTGCGTGTGCCCCGGCTGGGTGCGCACGCCCATGGCCGATGCCGAGATGCAGCCACTGATGGCGCATTACGCAGAAGACCTGGACGCCGCTTATGCACGGGTCACCGCCGCGGTGCCGTTGCGCAGGCCCGCGCTGCCCGACGAAATCGCCAACCTGTGCCGGTTTCTGATCAGCACTGAGGCCAGCATCGTCACTGGCGCTACCTTGGTCGCCGATGGCGGATCGAGCATTGTCGACGTGCCCACCCTGGCCTTTGAACAACTGGAAGGTGCCTGATGCTGGATTTCAACGGACAAACCGTACTGGTGACCGGCGGCGCCCAAGGCATTGGCCGGGGTATCGTCGAGGCATTCAGCGAGCGTGGTGCCAGGGTGCTGATCGCCGACCTGAACCTGCCTGAAGCCCAAGCCTTGGCCAGCGAGCTGAGTCGGCTCAATCGGGATGTGCAGGCGGTGGGCATCGATCTGGCCGACCGAGACGCGATCAATGCCATGATCGGCGACCTGTCGCGCCTCGATGTACTGGTGCACAACGCCGGTTACTTTCCACTGACGCCGCTGGAACAGATCACCCCGGCCATTTTGCAACGGACTCTGGACGTCAACCTGGCAGCGCTGTTCTGGCTGACCCAGGCCGCCTTGCCGCTGTTCAGGCAGCAAGGTCGCGGCAACCTGCTGGTGACGTCTTCGGTGACCGGCCCGCGGGTGGCGTTTCCGGGCCTGAGTCACTACGCCGCCAGCAAGGCCGGGGTCAACGGCTTCATCCGCAGCGCTGCGCTGGAACTGGCGCCGCTGGGGGTGCGGGTCAATGGCGTGGAACCGGGCATGATCGCCACCCCGGCGATGGGCAACCTGGGCGATCCTGGCCTCAGCCAGCGCATCGCCCAAGGCGTGCCGCTGGGCCGTCTCGGGCAACCGGCGGACATCGCCGGGGCGATGCTCTACCTGGCTTCGGAGCTGGCAGCCTATGTCACCGGCCAGACGATTATTGTCGATGGCGGTGCCACCCTGCCGGAGACCCTCGCCTCGCTCACTTGAGACTGGCAGTGCCGAACAAGTCCGGCGGCACACAAAGGCAAGACGACATGCGGCGACCGGGCGTTTAATGAAGCAACTGACAAGAATCATGAGCCGGTCGCCACCATGATCAATATCGAAACGCCCACGTACTACTCAGCAACCAAAAAGTACAACTTGAGTTTTGCGACCCTGGAGGAGGACATAGACGCCGATGTCGTGGTCATCGGCGGCGGCTTCTCCGGGATCAACACCGCGCTGGAGCTGGCCGAGAAAGGCATCACCAACATCGTGGTGCTCGAAGCCCGCTACCTGGGTTTCGGCGGCACCGGGCGCAACGGTGGGCAGATCATGGCCGGCATCGGCCACGACCTGGAGAAGATCCGCAACAGCGTCGGAGAAAGCGGCATCCGCGAGATCTTCGAGATCAGCGAGCTGGGCGCCGGCATCATCAAAGAGCGTATCGCCCGCTATAACATCGACGCCGACTTCAGCCATGGCTATGGCTACATGGGCTTCAACAAACGTCAGGAACAGACCCTGCGCAACTGGGAGCGCGACTTCAAGTCGATCAACAGCAAAGACGAGATTCGCTTTCTGGCAGGCTCCGAAGTCAAACAGATCATCGGCTCCGACGTTTACAGCAGTGCCCTGCTGCACATGGGCGGTGGCCATGTGCACTCGCTGAACCTGCTGCTTGGCGAGGCCAAGGCCCTGAGCGAGCTGGGCGTGCGGGTCTTTGAACACAGCCCGGCGCTGGAGGTGCAGTACGGCGAGCGCATCACTGTGCGCACCGGCCGTGGCTCGGTCAAGGCCAGCAAACTGCTCTGGGCTTGCGACAGTTTCCTCAACAAGCTCGAACCGCAGTTGCACTGCAAGACCATCAATACGTACGCATTCCAGATGGTGACCGAGCCGCTGCCGGAAGAACTGATCCAGCGCATCAGCCCGATTCGGGGTGCATACAGCGATATCCGGCCGGTGATTGATTACTACCGGGTGACCCGCGAGAACCGCTTGCTGTTCGGTTCTGCCACCCCGTTTGTCGAGCATATCCCCAATGATCTCAAAGCCTGGAACCGGCGCCTGATGCTCAAGGTGTTCCCGTACCTCAAAGACGTGAAAATCGACCTGGCCTGGGGCGGCCCGATGGCCACCGGCGCCACCTTGTTCCCGCAACTGGGCACCCTCAACGGCCGGCGCAACGTGTTCTATGTGCAGGGCTATTCAGGCTTTGGCGTCACCCCCAGCCACATCATTTGCAAGATCCTTGCTGAAGGCATGAGCGAAGGCTCGGCGCGCTATGAGCTGCTCAGTTCAGTGCGCCATCCCAACATCATCGGCAAGGACCAGATCCGCCCGCTGCTGCTCAGCGGCGGCAAGACCTTTCACCAGTTGTCCGGCTACTTCAATGGTCGCCGCTGATTTCATTCCATCCTCTAGGAGTACTGCCGCATGACCCTGACCGTAATCAACAAAGATGTTCAACTCAGCCAGCTTGATGCCTGGGGCACCGTGGCTGATCTGGGTTCGCAGATTCTCGAAGGCGAGGTCAACGCCTTCGGCAAGATGACCTTCGGCGCCCCGACCGACCCGGTCAGCAGCGCCTACTTCGGCACCACCCAAGGCAAATTCCGCATGGTCTACCCGTTCAACGAGCACGCCACCGTGGTCACCGGCGAGCTGGTACTGACCGACGAGAGCACCGGCCAGGTCAGCCGCTACAAGGCCGGCGACAGCTGGTTCGTGACCAAGGGCACGCCGGTGCTGTGGGAAGTGCTCAGCGAAAGTTTTGTGAAGCATTACTTCGCGGTGGCTTGATACGCATCGCCGATCAAAACCCGCCCGCCGCCCGGCACAGCGCTGTCGGGCAACGGCTTGCGGGGAGCTCCCGCCCGCCCGCGTTGTCGGCCACTCGCGCAGGACAATAAACAGAATCGAATTATCCCTGCCAGAACATCACGCAAGCCTATTGCACTATCGAATCGAGATCGCTTAGGCTGGCGAAGCGATGTTATTGCGCCACATATCATAATTTCGATATGCAAAGGATGATACGACGATGCTGGATGCAACCTTTCTCTCCCTCGCCGTGACCAAACCCACTTCACGCCCCTGCGTTATCGCCCTGCGAAATCATCGTTTATAAATGTGCGGCACTTGCCGGTCCTGGCGAAGTGTTCAGGCCTGAAGTGTTCGGCTTGCCGGAATCGAAACTACTCTTTTTAATCTTTTAGGTCCGGGAGTGAAGGCTGTGATCTATCCTCGTGTCGATCTGTTGAAGCAAACATTGACTGATGCTTTTGTTTCTTTTATTGAGCTGGATGCTTACAGCCATACGGTTACGACATTGACAGTAGGAAAGCTGATCAATGATCCGGACTGGCTGAGCGATGTAAGAAATCGTCTGGAACTGCTCAATCATACCGCACAGGAATGGCCGACATTAAAACCTGACTTTCTGGGAGGACTATTAAAGCAGTTCATCCAGTACGCTTCGTGTGTTTCCGGCGTGGAAGACATGATGCGGCTGGCTGTCGAGAACGAGCGCACGCAGTGGGTGGCTGTGCTGAACCAGGTTGTGATGCCACAACTGAACAAAGGCTTGCGCCAGGCCATTGAGTGCGAAGATAAAATCAAAGCGTTACGCAAGGAATTCAGTGCCGCGCACCATCGCCTTGATGAGAGTATCCAGGCTGGCTGGCGCTCGCTGGGAGCACAAGAGGCCAAGTCCAATGAGCTTGCGCAAAAAATGCAAGAACTACAGGACGCCCTGATCTCCCAACAGGAAAAACTCACCGTCGGTACGCTGAGCAAGACCAGCACCCTGGTCACCAACCACGGAAAGGTCATTTACAAACTGGTGGATATTCAAACATCCAATATTGATGCAGCGACCCGAGGCATCATGATGGGGGCCGCGATAGCCAACGGGATCTCGTACGTGGGTTTGACGCTTGCAGTGCTCACGGCCAGCTACGCGGTGTACGAAAACTGGGCGCGCTCGGAGCGAATCTACAAGTTACTGCGTGACATCAGCCAGTTACAAGTCAGCCTGGATCAAACCGCGCAGGCCCTGGCGGCCACCAAGAATGTGCTGAGTCTTCTTTATCGGCTCGAACGCGAGTTTCTGAGCATTGAAAACAAACTTCCAGCCATCACTCAGCTTTGGCGTGAAGAGACCAATACGGTGCGCCAGGTCATTGAAGCACTTAATGCAGGTGCCGACCCCGACGCTCACTTGTATTTATCCAATTACCAATTGGTGGCT
This sequence comes from Pseudomonas sp. LJDD11, assembly GCF_024584215.1. Lineage (NCBI taxonomy): Bacteria > Pseudomonadati > Pseudomonadota > Gammaproteobacteria > Pseudomonadales > Pseudomonadaceae > Pseudomonas > Pseudomonas sp. LJDD11. Next base: position 475,877 of record NZ_JANJFL010000002.1, on the reverse strand, counting down.
GCTTCCTGGAAGAAGCTGGAAGCCTATGCCAGCCATTTGGCGGGATTGAAAATTGATCGTGGACAAACCGTTGTCATTGAGCCTTTGAGTCAGAACATTTCATTAACTGCAGGTTAAAGAGGGTGCTTACATGGCTACGCAATCGCTGGTGAAAAATACCCAGGCTGTATCGGGTAAGACCCAAGCCGCTTTTTTCAGTCTCAATCTGATTACCCAGGCCTGTCACGGCGTGCTCAATACGCACATCGAAACTCCGGAAAAGCACTACAGCTGGTTCAATGGCCTGTCCAAGTCTCTGGATCAAGCCAAACTGAACGCTCAGGAGTGGATCGACGATCTGGCTCCCGAACTCACCGGCGGTGTGCCGCTGCAAGTCATCGACTTTGGAACCACCTTCGACTCGGTGATGGGGCTTATCGTCAAGCAGGTCGAGTCGAACCCTTCAGCGATGGGGGCCAGCGATCCAACAGTGGTGAAGATTTCGCTGCTGGTGAAAATGCTCAACGACGAAGTTCAGGAGGCTATTCACAAAGCGGATACAACCGCCGAGCGTCTGCGCGCCTGGGGTAACAAGATGCAGCGTTCGCACAATGAATTGGTATCAAGTGTCAGCAGCATTCAAAACGCGGAAACCGAGCTGCTGGGTCATGTACAAGAGTTGAATGCTGCAATCAGTGGATTGAACGCCATGATCGCAGCCGAGAACCGGCAGATCGCCTATGAAGCTGGCGGCCTTGGCGTCTCGCTGTTTGTCGGGGTCATCGCCCTGGCACTGGCGCCGATCAGCTTAGGCTGGTCCCTGACCGTCGGCATCCCTGCCCTCATTGGAGCAGGTGCAAGCATTACCCTGTGGGCATTAACCCAGAGCAAGATCAACGATCAAATGAAAGAGATCACCAGGAAGCAGGCGCAACTTTCGGCTGATCAAAGACAAATCGTAGCTTTGCATGCTCTGTCCATGGCAACGACGCAGGCCAAAGAGCATGTCAAGACATCGCTGGACGCACTGTCCGACCTCAGGACCATCTGGAGCATTTTCGCTGGAGAGCTCAAAGGCGTCAGTGAAAAACTCGAAAAGGCAGAGCTGAGCGTCAGTGCAATTATCCAGGGGGCTTTCGCGTCCTCGGCCAGCAAGGAATGGCAAGCGGCAACCAAAATGGCCGAGCAATTAGCCATGGCCGATGTCCAGGTTGCAGTAGGCGAGATGAAAGTTGGCGGTGAAGTTGCCAACATCCAGGCAGCCTGAATCGGCAAAAGCCAGTGCCCGGTTGCCGAACATCGTTGAACAGCACCGGGCATTTCAGAACAGAATGGTGGCTCCTGGAACGAGGAGCCGCTGCTCTCGGAGCAAGCAATCATGATGTCTTCTCCAGGTCAGCAGAATCTTGTCGACGCTTATATCTCGTTCCTGGCATTTGATGGCTACGCCAGTGCGCTGACGGATCTGTCGAGGCCCCATACGCCTCATTCGTCCCCGTCGCTGCAGGCGGTGAGTGAAGTCACCAACGCGCTGATCGAAACAGCCCAGCAATGGACCTCACTCAAGGCGACCCTGGCATCGCAGATGCTTAGGCCGTTCATCACCTATTCGACGTGCGTGGCGGGGGTCGACGCCGTGCGGGCAGCGCTCGCGCACGACCCCGGGCAATGGGCCGCGGTACTTGAGCAAGTGCTGGTATCGCAGCTTGATGAGGCTTGCAGCCAGGCCGTTGAATATCAGCGTCGCACGCAACAGCTGTCACACCTCATCACCGGGCCGCTTGAGCGCCTGGCAGGTTCAATCGCCGATGCCCTGCAAACATCTCAGGCGCAACGCGAACAGGCCCATGAGCTGGCCCAGAAATATCAACAACTCGAAGACGCGCTGCGCGCCAGCGGCGGGGAACCGTTCACAGGCCTTGATCCGGATCGGCACTTGATCATTGAGCGTGTCAGCATGGTTTATCGACGTGCACTGCAACACGGCGACTCATCAGTTGAAAGTGACAGTGAGATTGCCGACACAAACTTTCTGGCAGAGCCCGTTCTTGAGCTTACATTCCCGCTTCTGGGTGCGTGGCCAGCTGAGGAGCACAAACGGGACCTGGCAGCCATAACGCAGTCCATGCAAGCCGTTCGGGAGCTTCAAAGCAGGCAGAGCATACCGGTACAAGAACTGGCGATTGCCAGCGCGGTTGTTGCTCACATGCAAAATGCCAAGCGTTGCTTGATCCAATTGCTCGATTGCCAGCAAGCGCTTGGGCATTTCTGGAGCGAGCAACGTACCACGGTAAAACAGGTTATCCAGACCTTGCAGGCTGGCATTGATGCCAGCAATCATCTTTACCTGGCGAACTTCACTGCTGTGATAAACAGCTGGTCCGCCCTGGAAGCCACGGTCAACGAGTTGATGTCGTGGAAGATCGACAGAAGCAGGGCTGTCAGGGTCGACCCTTTAAACGACGCGGTTACAGAGCACTGATGCCAGATCTCAAGCTCAACAGCGTCAAGGTCTGGCCCCAGCAAATGCCCGTGGCAGGCAGCAACGGCTCGCGACCGGGCCGGTAAAACCTGCACATCTGCTGTGGATGTCCCCTGCATTCGCCAGCAGAACTTCCCACAAAGACCGCGCCGACCTTAACTGATCGGCATTAACCCTACTAACCTTTGGCCGCCAACTGCTCGCGCTCAGGCTGCGAGTAGGCGAACTCGAAAACCCGGACCACTTCCGAGGCATGCCAGGCGGCCGCAGCGGTGCCGTCAGACGGCCCGGAAAAACGCCCCAGACGCTCGGCGCATTCGAAGAAACCAGGGCGTGGCAGGCGGCTGGCGCCCTGGCTGATGACCAGTGAACTGCGCAATGGCTGCTCGGCCTTGGCGTCCAGGGTGGCAAGGTATTCCAGCGCGGCGCTCAAGGTTTGCATCGCCGGGGTCGGCAGTTGCAGGCGTTCGAGCAAGGCACGGTAAGTGACCAGATGACGCTGACGACGGGCCTGATCAAGCTCGCTCAGCAGCTGTTCCCAGTGCTGGCGGCTGATACGCACGCTCATGAGTCACCCCGCCAACCGGCTACCCCCAGATGCCACGCCAGGCTGCGCTTGATGGCTGCGTCCGGCTCACGGGTGCCGTTTTCGATCAGCTCCAGATAGGAAGGGCTGACCCCCACCGAACGGGCCAGCCCCGCCAGTTCCAGGCCTTTGGCCTGACGCAGCGCAGCAAGCTGGTCGAAACCGGGCAATGGTTGGGGCTCCTGCGGGGTCTCGACCACCTGGCGGACCGGTGCTTGAGCCAGCCCGGCGGCTTTCAACAGTGCCTGGTACTGGCCCCAGGGCAGTACGGCGTACTCGGGTTCGCCGTCACGTGAGATGACTTGAAGATCCATACGACCCCCTGTACTGGATAAGGACTTATTTCGAAAAACAATGATGTCGTTATCTTAACAGTGCTTTATGGGTCGTTGCCCACCTGCAAGGCCGGCAGATTCGCTTAAAGTCGGCCGATTTGCGGGATCAGATGCCTTTTTCGCGCTCCAGCAATGCTTCACTGGCAGGCAGCCGCTCGACGACTACCAGTTTCTCCACCGGCTGAGACTCACGCCAGGCACGGAACGCATCGAGTTCGTCAGTCAGGCTTTTCATGACCCAGGCCAGTACCGCAACGTCATCGAACATCCCCAGGCCCGGAATAAAGTCAGGGATCGCGTCCAACGGGCTGAGAAAGTACATCAGGCCGGCGACGATAGACAAAATGGCCTTGGGGCTTATGTCGCGGTACTCGCCACGCCAGTAGGCCAGGCACAGGGCCTGCAGCAGACGCAGATCGTCCTTGATGCGCCCCAGCCGGCTGCCCTCGCTGGAGCCTTTGCGGGCAACGGCAAACAGCAATGCCGGTAAACGCCCTGCGGCCAATAGGCGGCGGGCACCAGGCAGGAAACGGAGAAAAGTCCAGGGGGCTTTCATGATCACTCCGATACGAAAGATTTATGGCAGTCATGTTATCCACATAAATTGTGGATAACCTTGTGAACAGCCGCGCTTTTCAGGCCTGAGCGCCCCGTGCCACGGGGGCCTGACTCAAATCGGGCGTTTTTTGGCCACCTGAAAACTCCTGTTAAATCGGTGACTTGGCGCAGTGTAGCGCTCACCTGATTGTCCGACAAAGCTCACTGCCCGGCCTGATAGTGAGACTTCACACAGGATAAAGCGTTCGACCGGATACAAAAACGCCCTGCGATGCAGGGCGTTTTTGCTGACATGCCGCAATTACTTCTTGGCAGGTGCCTCAGCCGGTGCGGCCTCTTCTTCTTCGTCAGGCAGGGCCGGCGCTGCGGCCGGGTCCTTGATGCCCATCAGTTCCAGGTCGAAGACCAGTACCGAGTTGGCCGGAATCAACGGGCTCGGGCTCTGGGCGCCGTAAGCCAGCTCAGCCGGGATGTACAGTTTGATCTTTTCGCCAACGTGCATCAGTTGCAGGCCTTCGACCCAGCCTGGAATCACACCGCTGACCGGCAGGTCGATCGGGCTGCCGCGCTCTACAGAGCTGTCGAACACTTTGCCGTCGATCAGTTTGCCTTCGTAGTGAACAGTCACCACGTCAGTTGGTTTGGGTTGAGCACCGTCGGCCTTTTTGACGACTTCGTATTGCAGGCCGGAGGCTGTGGTGGTCACGCCAGATTTCTTGCCGTTTTCTTCGAGGAATTTCTTGCCGGCTGCTGCGGCTTCTTCACTCTGCTTGGCCAGGCGCTCTTCAGCGCGTTTTTGCAGGGCAGCGAAGGCTTCGATCAGCTCTTCGTCTTTGAGTTTCTGGTCTTTCTTGCCGATGGCGTCTTCGATACCCAGGGCTACGGCCTTGGAATCGAGGTCGTCCATGCCTTCCTGTGCCAGGCTTTTGCCCATGTTCAGGCCGATGCCGTAGGAGGCTTTCTGGGCCGGGGTTTTCAGCTCGACGGTACTGGCTTGTTTGTCACAACCTGCGAGTACCAGACCAACCAGGGCAATCGCCGCTGCCAACCGATGCTGTTTCATGCTGTTTCCTTGTTCATGCGCCGAAAGGGCAAACGAGTAAAGCCGCGAGCTTATCAGGCCGCCGCGATCAATGGCTACCGGCATCAGAGGCGCAAAACCCTAATAAGTTCAGGGAGGTAGGGACAAGCTCGGCGCTGGGTGATGACTGTTCAGGGGTTGTTCAGAACTGTCGCCGGGCTTGATGGCTGCGGTGGGGCCTGCTTTAGCCTGAATACGGGTCAGTCAGACCGCTGGGAGCAGCCGGCCAGCGCTCCGGTTACAAACCAGGACGACGACCCATTCGCAGCAGATGCTGTGACTTTACCGGCCTCTTCACGACCAAGGTCGCTCCTACAGTGGCAATCGGCGGCTAATTGGACAGTATGGCGCTTGATGCGCTGCATGGATTAATCCCGCAGCTGATCGGGCTGCGCGCTCTGCCCTAACGGCAGGTGCCGATGAGCGCTTGAAACTCATGAAATAAAGTTAACTATGTTGTTATTTTGAGTTAATCATAAAACTCTGTTCACCACTTACACTCGGTTCCACACCTTGTCGGCCATTCGGTGGCGGCAGGCACGATTGATTATCCAGCGTGGAGTTGAGTCATGAGCACTTACAAGATTGCAGCGGTACCGGGTGATGGTATTGGCGTGGAGGTGATTGCCGCCGGGGTCGAGGTGTTGCAGGCGTTGGCAGCAAAATCCGGTTTTGAGTTGAAGTTCGGGCATTTCGACTGGAATTCGGACAATTACCTGAAGAACGGTTTTTATATTCCTGAAGGCGGTCTGGACGCGCTGAAGACTTTCGATGCGATCTTCTTCGGCGCCGTGGGCGCGCTGAATGTGGCCGATCATATTTCGCTGTGGGGGCTGCGGCTGCCGATTTGCCAGGGTTTCGATCAGTACGCCAATGTACGGCCAGCGCGGGTGCTGCCGGGGGTCAAAAGTCCGCTGCATAACGGTCATGAGATCGACTGGGTGGTGGTGCGCGAGAACTCCGAGGGCGAGTATTCCGGCAATGGCGGTCGGGTACACCGCGGCCTGCCGGAAGAGGTCGCTACCGAGGTGTCGGTGTTTACCCGGGTCGGTGTCGAGCGGATTCACCGGTTTGCCTTCGAACTGGCCCGCAGCCGCCCGCGCAAGCACCTGACGCTGGTCACCAAGTCCAATGCCCAGCGTCACGGCATGGTGCTGTGGGATGAAGTGTTCTTTGAGGTGGCCAAGGACTTTCCGGATGTGCGGATTGATAAGGAACTGGTCGATGCCGTCACCACCCGCATGGTGCTCAAGCCCGGCACCCTGGATGTGATCGTCGCCACCAATTTGCACGCTGACATTCTTTCCGATCTGGCCGCGGCGTTGTCTGGCAGCCTGGGGATTGCGCCGACGGCCAACCTCAATCCCAATCGCAGTTTTCCGTCGATGTTCGAACCGATCCATGGCTCGGCGTTCGACATCACCGGCAAGGGTGTAGCCAACCCCATCGCCACGTTCTGGACCGCCGCAATGATGCTGGAGCATCTGGGCGAGGCAGCGGCGGCCAGGACCCTGATGTCGGCCATTGAGGCGGTGACCGAGAGTGGCCTGCATACCCCGGACCTGGGCGGTACCGCCACCACGCGCCAGGTAACTGACGCAGTGCTGGCGCTGATCAAGTAGGAGCGACCCTGGTCGCGAAGAGGCCAGTAAAGACACTACATCTGCGGTGAATGTGCCGCCGCCTTCGCCAACAAGCTAGCTCCCACCGGTCCACGGGCCCCGCGTCGGCGGCACCTCAGTGCGGTGCCGCATCCTGCGCCGCTTGCAGCACCCTGAGCAGGTTCTCGCCCCAGATATTGGCCAGATCCTGCTCGCTGTAGCCAGCCTGCAGCAGTCGCTCGCTGATGCGCGGCAGCAGGCTGACGTCTTCCAGCCCCTCCACTCCACCGCCACCGTCCCAGTCGGCGCCGATGCCGACGTGTTCGGGGCCGACCACTTTGAGGATGTGCAGCACGTGGTTCATGAACACATCCAGGTCCGGCCTTGGCTGGGGGTAACGCTGCTTGACCGCAGCGATCTCGGCTTGTAGCGCCTTGACCTCATCGGGGTTCAGCGCGGCGAGGTTGTTGTAGCGGGCGTACAGCGGCGCCAAGGCCTTTTGCCGCTCCGGGTTGGGCTTGAGCGGGATCAGATAGTCGCCGTAGCTATTGACCTGCACTACCCCGCCCTTGGCCGCCAGCGCACGCAGGCGCTCATCGTCGAGGTTGCGCGGGTGCGGGCTGACCGCCTTGGCGCTGGTGTGTGAGGCGATGACCGGGGCTTTGGACAAGGCCAGGACCTGATCGAACACGGCATCGGAAGCATGCGAAACATCCAGCAAAATACCCAGCCGGTTGGCGGCGGCGACCAGCTCGCGGCCCTTGGGGCTCAGACCTTTCCATTCCGGCAGCGCAGTGGCCGAGTCGGCGATTTCGTTGGTACTGAAGTGCACCAGCCCGAGCATGCGCAAACCTTGTCGATAGTAGGTGTTCAGTAACTGCGGATCGGAGCCCAGCGGGTCGGCGTTTTCCATACTGATGAACACCACCCGTTTGCCCTCGGCGGCGATGCGCCGGGCATCGGCGGCAGTCAGTGCCAGCTCGAAGCGCTCCGGCGCACGGCTGATCAAGTCCTTGATCCGCGCCAGCACCGACAGGCCGTAGTTGCTGGCGTAGGCCCGCCCGGCTTCGGTACGCGGTCCGGGCGGGGTATAGATGACCCAGAAACCGCCATCCAGGCCGCCGTCGATCATGCGTGGCAAATCGACCTGACTGCCGTCGTCCTTGTAGCTGTGGCGCGCCAGGATGTCCCAGCCAGGGCGCAGGAAATTCAGCGGCGTATCCAGATGGCTGTCGAGCACCAGCAAGCGCTGATGCAGGGCCAGGGTCGAGGCACGGACCTGCTCGTCGGCCTGCGGGTTCAGGCTGAACAGGGTCAGTGCGAGACCCGATAAAGCGGCAGCAAATCTATTCATGGTTCAGAACTCCGCGCTCAGGGTGGTCTGGAAGGTGCGCGGCGAGCCGGGACGGTAGGAAGCCGGCCCGGTGGTACTGGTCAGGATGTAGCCCAGGTAATCCTTGTCGAACAGGTTGTCGACGTTGAAGCGCAGCTTGACGCCCTTGAGCGGGCCGTAATGCAGGTCGTCGCGGCCCAGGTCCAGATAAGCGTTGTACAGGGTGTAACCGGGCACCGATTCGCTGTTGGTAAAGTTGCTGTAGCGCGAGCCGATGTGCCGGGCGGTGAGATTCAGTACCGCCCAAGGGGTGATTTCGTAGGTGACACCGGCCTGCGCCAGCCAGCGCGGGCTATCGGGCACCTCGTTGTCTTTCAGCGCCAGGCCGGCAGCGTCATCCTTGAAACGCGCCACGTTGTAGCTGACGCTGCCGTTGAGCACCACCTTGTTGGCGAGGACCGGCGGTTTCCACTGGCCGCTCAGCTCGGTGCCGTAGGCCTCGGCCTTGCCGACGTTCTGGTAGAACGTCTCGGTGGTGGTACTGCCCGGCACGATGGCGGCAAACGACTGCAGGCGGTTGTCAAACTCGGTACGGTACAGCGCCCAGGCAGCGTTGAAGGTCGGGTAATTGAGGCGGTAGCCAACCTCGTAGTTCTTCGACGTCTCGGCCTCGGGGGCCGGAACGTTGGGGCTGGCGGCGCGATATACATCATCGGCGCCACGTGGCAGGGCGAGGTTTTCCGAGTACGAGGCAAACAGCTGCGAACTGGCAGTCAGGTCATAGACGATACCGGCCTGGGGCAGAAAGTTGTCGCGCCAGGTGGTGCCCAGCCGGGGCTGACGGTTGGCGATGTAATCGCCGGCATTGCGGTAGCCTTCGACCCGATAATCCAGGTCCAGACGCTTGAAGCCATACTGCAGGCGCAGACGGTCGTCGAACAAGGTCCAGGTATCCTTGATATGCAGTTGCAGCGAGTCGCGGGTCGAGCTGAAGTCGCCTTGCAGATGCACCGGCTCATTGATCAACCGGTAACCGGCCGGGCTGCCATCGGTCAGGTTGTAGCGCGCCTGCAAGCGGTTGAACACGTCCTTTTCAGCCCAGATACCAGCCTCGATGGCGTGCTGACCGACATGCCAGGTGAAGTTGCTGCTGGCCCCATAGCGGTGACCGCTCAAGGCCGACAGGCCGTACTGGATACCTCGCGGTGCCGACAATCCCGGCACGCTGGCGACCTGAGCGTTGTGCAGCGCGAGGGAGGTGGCGTAGGCCTCCGGCGACACGCCAAAGCCCTTCTTGTCTTCGTAATAGACGCTGGTGGTGTTGTCCAGGTTGTCGCTGAGCGCAAAGCGCCCGTTGAGGCTGTACAGCGTGTCACGCCGCTGGTTGATCGCAGTCTTGTAGTACTGGTTGTAACCGGCATTGCTGTACTGCACCCCCGCCGTGCTCGGCGGCAGGTTCGGCAACTGGCCCAGATAGGCAAAGTCGCGCCCCGACCGGCCAAAAGCGTCACCGGCCGTGCCCCGGTACTGCGCCTGAGTGATCGATGGCGAGTCGTAGTCGAAGAAGTCGTTATGCACCACGCGAAACTGCAGGTCATTGCCGTAGCCGAACTGATAACGCAGCTTGGCTTCGATGTGCTCCCGGTCAATGGTGCCCGGTCCGCGCCACAGGTCACCGTCGATCTTCGAACGGCTCAGGTACGCCGACAGGCCGTTGTATTCGCCGGTATTGACCTTGATAAAACTGCGCCGCAGGCTGTCGCTGCCCAGCGTGTAGGAAGTGCTCAGCCCTGCCTCCTTGCTCGGATTGACCGTCACGTAATCCACGTAAGGCCCCAGCGAGGCATAGCCCGGTTGCGACACATCGCCTGCGCCGGTGGAGGCTGTCACCCGTTGGGTGTTCTCGTTATCCACGTAGCGATAAATCGGGCTGCCACCAAACTGATCGGTGCGGCCCAACGGTACGCCATCGATGGAAAAACCGATCTGCTGGAAGTTAAAGGCGCGCACAAACACCGAGTTGCCGAACTCGTAGAGGCCCAGTGCGTCATTGACCTGCACATTGAAACCCGGCAGCGACTCGAGCATCTTCAGCCCCGAGGTGCCGGCCGGCGCCGAGAGCAATGCCTGATGGGAGATCGACACGGTGTTGCTGATTTTATCGGTGCCAATCGCCTCGTCGGCCTCGGTCACCCGGGCGCCGACCACCTGAACCTTGTCCAGTTGCGTATCACTGCCGCTGCCCTGACCGGGCGGCGCCGCCTGGGCGCTCATCGCCAGCAGCAAAGCGCTGCTCAGTGAACTCAAAACCCACGGCCGCGATGATGCGAACCGGCCCGGTACTGCTGCACGCTGTCTGCTCATAACGTTTCCTTGTCGGCTTTATTGCAGGTGCACGAACCCGCGCCAGGGTCTGTCCCCGGTGGTCGGTCTGTGGCTGGAATGGGATCAACAGGAATCGGGCGGCGCTGCGCCCGATTCAGCGAAGCGGCGTCAGACGGCTCTGGCAGCGACGGCTTCAACTTCGATCAGCGCGCCAGGCAACGGCAGGCCGGCGACCTGCAAGGCGGTGCGCGCCGGTTTATTGGGCTGCTCCTGAGTGCCGAAAAACTGCGTATAGCCGGCCTGCAAGCCGGCGAAGTCCAGGCGGCCGCCGGTTTCTTCGGTGCCCAGCAGAAAGATCCGCAACTGCACGATGTCACCCAGGTCCAGGTCCTGTTGACGCAAGATGTTGCGCAGCTTGTTGAACACCGAAACCGTCTGTACTTCGGTGTTGCCATAGGCTGCCGGGGTGCCCGGCGGTGCGTCGGGGTTGGCGACGTCCGGCAAGGTGCCGCTAACGAAGATCAGGCTGGCCGAGGCCGGCACGGTGACGGTCTGGGAGATCGGAAAGGTGCCAACGGAGGTGCGTTGAATGCTGTCGCTCATGGTCATGCTCCTGGATTGATGTGTTCGTTAAGTACACCGGCCTGGGCCTTCTGGCGCTGCTCGATAACCCGCTCGGCCAGTCGCGCAACCGCATGGCGGGCCGAGTTGGCGGCGGACTCCTGCCAGATGCCGACGCCGCTCTGCACCAGCCCGTCGCCGGCGAAGTACACCCGGCCATGGGGCTCTTCGAGCAAGGCGCTGGCCTGGGCGGCAAAGCGGTCGCGTTCCAGCCATGGGCCTTCGCTGAACGGAATCTGTTCCCAGGACACCGCCAGCGGGTGGCGCAGTTGGGTTGAGTAACCCGGATGCAACAGCTCCACGGCCTCGCTGGAGGCGCGAAACTGCGCATCGAACGGCTGCTCACCGAACGCCTGGGCATCGTCGCCGGTGACATAACCGGCCACCACCAGGCCCTCGCGGGTATTAAGGTCGTTGCTCGGGTACCAGAGCAGCCGGGCCGGGTGCTCGACCCACGACAGGCCGCCGTAGATCCGGTAATCGGTTTCCCAGAAGCGCGGCGACTGCCAGGCCACCTTGGTCGCCTTGCCGTTGGGCGCTTCACGCAACGCGGCTTTGACCGGCTCGCTGAAGTCGGTGTCGAGCCGCGCCAGCAGCGGCAGTGGAATGGTCGCCACCAGATAATCGGCGCGCTCGACCTGCTCCAGGCCGCTCTGGTGGTCGTGCCAGGTCACCGCCACGCCATCGTCGAGCTGACGAATCCGGCGCACTTCAGCCCCCAGTTGCACCTGCTCGCGCAGGCGCTGGTAAAACGCATCGGTGATGCGGTCCATGCCGCCGACCGGCTGGAACATGGTTGCCGAAAACTCGGGGAACTCACTGTGCAGCAAGGCGCCCCACAGTTCAGGGTGCAACAGCCGCTCCAGGCTCACCGGGCTCAGGCTGCCTGGCAAGGCACCGGGATGCGCTTGCGATTCGCCATGTCCGGAACGGAGGCTGCCTTCATAGGCCAGTTCCTGCGACAGGTCGCCATACACCTGCAAGAACCCCAGCAAGCGGGTCCGCTCCTCAGCGCTGAGCACATCGTCCAGGGCGTCACGCTTGACCGCCGTGGCCAGCAACCCGGCCAGATGACCGCGGGCATCGTTGATCGCCTGGCCGACGGTGAATGCTGGCAGGGCAAGGTCCGGGCGTACCTGAGCACCGTGGCTGCTGTTGACCAGCACTTCCAGCGGCACACCCAACTCGGCGCAGTAATCCAGCAGCGTGCGATGCTGGCTGGGAATCCGCGCAGGGCCTGCATTGAAATACAGCCCCTGATCAAACTGTACCGTCTGGCTGCGGCCATCGCGGTAATCGACCCGGTCGCCGTTGCGCAGCGTCCAGGTGCGCCCGCCGACCCGCTCACGGGCTTCGAGCAGCTTGACCCGAAAGCCTGCGCGGCGCAGTTCCAGGGCGCTCACCAAGCCGGCGATCCCGGCGCCGAGCACCAGCACGCTGGCGCCCTGCCCGGCGTCCGGCTTGAGCTGCAGCGGTTGCGGCCGGCGGTGCGAAGACGGTCCCAGGCCCAGCGCCGCCAGCGCCTCACGGGCGGCGTTGTCACCGCCGACCGCAGCAATGGTCGACAAGGCTTCACGTCGAGTCAGTGTCATGTGTGCGCTCCTTTATCAGTCCGGCAGGCCCGGTGGGTTGATCAGTGATTCGTCGACCCGCTCGACATCCAGCCCCCAGCGCGCCAGCACCTGCGCGTACTGGCCGCCGGCAATCACCCCTTGCAAGGCACTGTGGATCGGCGTTACCAGGCCGTTGTCCTTGCGGGTCGTCACGGCGATGTCGGCCTGCAACGGCCAGCCGCCGTTGACCACCCCCACCAGCCGCGTGCCACCGGTCAACGCCGCCGAATAGGCACCGGTGGCATTGGGCGCAAAGGTCGCGTCAGCGCGCCCGGACTGCACCGCCAGTTGCGCCGAGGCGTTGTCGTCGTAGTACAACAACAGCGCCGGCTTGATCCCGGCCTTTTCATTGGCCTGGTTCCAGGCCAGCAAGACCTTCTCCTGGTTGGTGCCGGAGCCGACGATGATCTTCAGCCCGGCAATGTCTTTGGCCTCTTTGATCGACTGGATCTTGCTGCTGCTCTTCACATAGAAGCCCACCACGTCGCGGCGGTAGGTGGCAAAGTCAAAGCGTTTTTTGCGCGCTTCGGTCACCGTTACATTGCTGATCACCGCATCGTATTTGCCGGAGCTGACCCCCAGCGGCCAGTCTTCCCAACTGCTCTGCACCACATTGAGTTGCAGACCCAGGCTGTCGGCAATCAACTGCGCGGTGTCGGCCTCGCTGCCAATCGTGGTCTTGTCATCGGAGGCCAGCAGGGCCAGCGGCGGACTGGCGGTGCCAGACACCGCAACGGTGAACTTGCCCGGCTGGGCGAACTTGAAGCCCGGCGGGATCTGCGCAATCGCAGCCTCGTTGCGCGGCGCATGAATGCGTTCGCGATTGGGGCTCAGGTCGAATTTGACCACCTTGACGCCGGCGGCATTGTCGGTCACGGCCAGGGCGGGCTGGCCAGCGCTGACAGCCAGGGCCAGCAGGGCGATGCGCGCGGTGTTGGTGAACTTCATAAAGCGCTCCTTGATAGATGGGGTTCGCGGCTCAAGCCGCTGCTGCGCGTGCAACGCGGCATAAGCAAGCTCATAAAACCTTGCCGAAAAAGGCGGCGGTGCGTGGGTGGCGCGGGTTGTGGAAGATCTGCTGCGGCGGGCCTTGCTCGACCAGTTGTCCGTCGCAGAGGAACACCACATGGTCGGCCACCTCACGGGCGAAACCGATCTCGTGGGTCACCACCACCAGCGTTGTGCCGAGGCTGGCGAGGTTTTTGATCACCTCCAGCACCTCGCCGACCAGCTCCGGGTCCAGCGCCGAGGTCGGCTCATCGAACAGCAGCACCTTGGGGTCGAGGGCCAGCGCCCGGGCGATGGCCACCCGTTGCTGCTGTCCGCCGGACAGTTGCCGTGGGTAGGCCTCGGCGCGTTCGGCCAGACCGACCCGGGCCAGTAGCTCCACCGCCCTGTCGCGGGCCTGGGCCTTGCTCCAGCGACCATGGGCCAGCGGCGCCTCGGCGATGTTTTGCCAGGCGCTAAGGTGCGGGAACAGGTTGAAGTTCTGGAACACGAAGCCGACTTCGGCACGGCGCTTGAGAATCTCGCGCTCTTTGAGTTCGAACAGCTGGTCGCCCTTGCGCCGGTAACCGACGTACTCACCGTCGATGGTGATGTGCCCGCTGTCGATCTTTTCCAGATGGTTGATGGTGCGCAGCAGGGTTGATTTGCCCGAACCGGACGGTCCGAGAATCACCGTGACCTTGCCCGCTTCGATGTCCAGATCAATGTCCTTGAGCACCTGCTGGGCGCCGTAGGACTTGCCGACGTTGTGGATGCGGATATGCCCGCTCGCTTCAGCCATGGCGGCGCACCTCGACCCAGTTGATCAGCCGCTGCAACGGCGTGGGCGGCAGCACCCGGCTGGTGCCACGGGCGAAGTAACGCTCGATGTAATACTGCGCGATGGTCAGCAGCGTGGTGATGATCAGATACCAGACCGTGGCCACCATCAGCAGCGGAATCACTGCCTGGGTGCGGTTGTAGATGACCTGCACGGTGTAGAACAGCTCGGGCAAGGCCAGCACGTAGACAATCGAGGTGCCCTTGACCAGGCCGATGATCTCGTTGAACCCGGACGGCAGGATCGAGCGCAGGGCTTGCGGCAGGATAATCCGAAAGATCCGCCGGTGGGCGGGCAGGCCCAGCGCTGCGGCTGCTTCATGCTGGCCCTGATCGACACCAAGAATGCCGCCGCGAATGATCTCGGCGGTGTAGGCCGCCTGCATCATCGACAGGCCCAGCACCGCCACGGTGAACTGGCTGAGCACGTCCACCGTCGACCACTCGGCCAGCACCAGGTCGGTCAACGGCACGCCGAGCACGATGCGCTCATACAGATAGGCAAAGTTGTAGAGGATGATCAGCACCAGCAGCGCCGGCATTGACCGGAAGAACCAGATGTACCCCCAGGCCAGAGTCGCCAGCAGCGGCGACTTCGACAGCCGCGCCAACGCAAGGCCAGTGCCGAGCACAATGCTGAACAGCGTGCTCAGCAGGGTCAGCAGCAGGGTCTGGCCGAGGCCGCGCAGCACCGACGGGGCAAAGAACCACTCGGCAAACACCGCCCACTCCCAACGCGGGTTGCTGACCAGTGAATGGCCGATGCCGAGCAGCACCACGGCGGCAAACAGGCTGCCGACCCAGCGCCAGGGATGACGCGCCGGGACAATCTGCAACGCGATGGACGGCGTGGTGCGGTGGGGCGCAGAGGCCCGGGCAACCCTGTCCTGTTCTTGCAGATCAAAGGGTTTGGCGATGGTAGGCATGTTCGATTCCTCGCAGGCAATGAGTGCGTGTCGTCAGGGGCGCGTCAAAAGGCATACGTCAGGCGCGTGTAGTAGTAGCCACCGGTAAAGCCGAACGGCGAGTAGGCGCCCCAGCTGCTGACCATGGTGCTGCTGGGCACCCCCTGTTTCTTGGGGTAGACGTCAAACAGGTTCTTGGCACCGACGGCCAGGTTGAGGTCCTGGGTGATGTCGTAGCCGACGTCCAGATCGGTGATCCACTTGGCCTGGTAGGTGCGATCCAGCGAGCGGTCGGCGGCTGAGTTGACCTCGGTGTACTTGCCGTAGCGGGTCAGGGTCAGATTGATGTTGAAGCGCTCGATCTGCCAGTCACCGCTCAGGATCAGCTTGGTCTTGGGCTGTACGCCATCGATGAAATTGCGCGCCTGGCGATCCATCAGCGCGTACTGGGTGCCGAGGATGCTGGTCGAGTTGCGGTAGCTGAGGATTTCGGTGTCGTTGTAGTTGAACGCGGCGGTCCACTTCAACGCGCCCCAGCTGTCAGCGTCCTGGCTGTAATTACCGACCAGATCGATGCCCTTGGTGCGGGTGTTGGCGCCGTTGATGAAGTACTGGCCGCCGGAGGTAGAGTCGATGCCGTTATTGAGCAGCACCTGGGTCACTTCACTGCCGAGCAGGGTGTTGGTCAGGGTGATGCGGTCACGCACATTGATCAGGTAGGCGTCGGCGGTCAGGCTCAGCCGGTCAGTGGGCGTAAAGGTCAGGCCCAGGCTGTAGTTGGTCGACCGCTCAGGCTTCAGCGATGACGCGCCCAGCGCCTGCGCCGCGCCGGAATCCACCGGCAGCACGCCGTAGTTGATCGACTGATACACGCCGTCGACTACGCCATAAGTGGTCGAGCGCGCACTGAACAGGCTGTTGGCCAGCGACGGCGCACGGAAGCCATTACTCACCGTGGCACGCACCGCCAGTTGCGGGGTGAATTCATAGCGGGTGGTCAGCTTGCCGCTGCGCGTCGCGCCTACGCCCTGGTTGTAGTGTTCATAGCGAAACGCGCTGCCGACATACCATTGCGGTAACGGGTTGAAGCCGACATCGACATAACTGGCCACACTGTTGCGCGCCGCCTTGTCGGTCTGGTCCGGCGAAATACCGTTGGTGACCTGGGCGCCGGACGCGGCGCAGTTACCCGGCGCGACGCAATAACCGCCGTTGGCCCACGAGGCCCAGTCGCCCTCCTCGACCTCATAAGCTTCGCGGCGATGCTCCAGGCCCAGCGACAGGTCCAGCGGCTTGCTCAGGCCTACCTCGAAACCGCGCTTGAAATCCAGGTTGGTGGTCAGCTCGTTGGCGATCCAGGTCCCGGACTTGAACGAGTTGGGTGTTGCTTCGCCCAGCGACGGATTCTGGTTGTTCCAGGTGCCCTGCTCAGCCTCGTTGCGGCCAAAAGTGGTCGACAGGTCCCAATCCCACTCGCCGAGCTGGCCCTTGCCACCGAACGCGGCCTGAAAATCCTCTTCGTCGATGTACCAGGTCGGCACATAGCCGGCCGGGTAACCGTTGGGGCCGGTGCGAATGGTGTTGGTAATGGTCGGCAGGCGGAAGTTTTGCCCCTGCTCGGTCTTGCGCCGCGAGAAGGTGCTGAACGAATACAGGGTCAGCTCATCAGTGACCGGCAGCTCGGCGTTATAGGCCAGGGTCAGCAGATTGTTCTTCGGTGTGCCGTAGCCGCCGTAAGTGGATTTGCCGGCGCGGTCAAAGGCCTGCTCATAGGTGTAGCCGTTGGCGCTGGCCTTGTTGTCGTCGTTCTGGCTGCGCGCGTCGAGGGCCAGTTGCACGATCCCGCCATCACCGATTTCAAAGCCCTTGTTCAGGCTCTGCTGCACGGTCTGCTTCTTGCCGTCATAGCCGATACCGGCGTTGGTCACCGAGGTGCCGCTGGTGTCGGCCTTGAGGATCACGTTGACCACCCCGGCAATCGCGTCGGAGCCGTACTGCGCCGCCGCGCCATCGCGCAGCACTTCAACATGATCAATGGCGCTGATCGGAATCAGGTCCAGATCCGCCGGCGCGGCGCCGATGTTGATGCCGTTGATGTTCAGGGTCGCACTGGTATGGCGGCGTTTGCCATTGACCAGCACCAGCACTTGCGAAGCCGGCAGGCCGCGCAGGTTCGGTGCGCGGGACATCCCCGCGCCGTCCCAACCGGTCTTTTCCGGCAGGGTCAGCGACGGGATGGTCGCACTCAGGGCCTCCATCAACCCCGGTTTGCCGGTGGCCTGTAGTTGCCTGGCACTGACCACGTCGATAGGCACCGGGCTACTGGTCACGGTGCGTTGTTCAGTGCCACGGTTACCGGTGACCACCACGGTAGACAGCGCATCGGTCTGGCGTACCGGCACCTCTTGAGCCTGTACATTGCCAGCCAGCAGCACACTGCTGACCGCCAGGTACAACGGGTTGAACACAACTGAACGGCGCCATCCCTGCTTGCCGTTGCCTTGAATCACTTGCTCCATATTCGCTCCAGAACAAACGGCACTGCCGCCTGTGTTGCCAAATTGCGCAGTCGGGAAGTCACGCCGCCAACACGGCAACGTGACCTTTAGGGGTGGTATTAATAAAGCGGCGCAGCTCAGCCATGCAGAGCAGCAAGCATCAGCGCAAAGGCGAGCTTCAGCCGCTCAGGCCGGGTGGCGCGAGGCACTGGTGAATGGATTGGCAGCTCAAGGAGCGTCGTACAGGCAAACGAGGTGAAGAACTCGCTTGGGGGGACTGGATATGCAGCATGGGTCAAACTCCCTTCCAACATTTCTGCTTCAGGGATCAGTGGTCGATCACCCTGGCAGACCGTGCCGAATCAGGCGTTTGGCCTGGGTGGTTACGGTCTGCGACGCAGAATCTGAATCACATTGGGTACCATCCGAGGTGAGGGGTAGGCTGTCGAAACCAAACATAACGGAATTTGACCAGCGCAGATAATTCTATTTGGCTATAAGTTAATATTAATAAAAATGATCTAAATCAATAACAGAGATTTAATTTTGGAATAAACAATCATGCTCCGTGCCGCATCGGCCCGACGCCGACAGGCCGAGCGCTTTTTTCAACGCACAGCAAAAAGGCGACCCTGAGGTCGCCTTTTTGGCAGTGATTCAAGCCGTTCAGTGAGCTTGAATCGAAAGTGGCGCAGCGGACGGGACTCGAACCCGCGACCCCCGGCGTGACAGGCCGGTATTCTAACCGACTGAACTACCGCTGCGCATTACACTGATGGTGGGTGATGACGGGATCGAACCGCCGACCCTCTGCTTGTAAGGCAGATGCTCTCCCGGCTGAGCTAATCACCCTCTCGGTGTGGCGCGCATTCTACGGAGCAATTCCATAGCTGGCAAGCACTTAGCTGCAAATAATTGAAAAAAATCGATAACCCGAAAAACCCTCAGCATTCGGCTGCTTCGTGACGCTTGCGCGGCCAGCGCCCTCCCTCATACGTGTGCATGGGCATACTGCCCTCTTTGACCGAGGGCAGCAGGGGCCAGAGCGTTATGCTTGAGCCAGGCCGTCACTCGATGATGTTGAACTCGCTCAAGTACTCGGTCGATATTTCCAGACCAAGGCCCGGTTTGTTGTCATCGAGTTGAATGTAGCCATCAACCGGCGCCGGTTCGCCCTTGAACACGTAATAGAACAGTTCGTTACCCACCTCAACGTCAAACACCGGGAAGAACTCGGACATTGGCGAGGCGGTGGTGGACATGGTCAGGTGATAGTTGTGCATCTGCCCGGCATGCGGGATGACCGGCACCGACCAGGCTTCGGCCATCGCGTTGATCTTGCGTGCAGCGGTGATGCCTCCGACCCGGTTGGTGTCGTACTGGATCACGTCGACGGCCCGGCGTTCGAGCAGGTCCTTGAAGCCATAGGAGGTAAACTCGTGCTCACCGCCGGAGATTGGCATGATGCCCATCTTCTTCAGCTCGATATAGCCTTCCAGGTCATCAGCGATCACCGGCTCTTCCAGCCAGCGCGGCTCGAACTCGGCCAGCTTCGGCAACATGCGCCGGGCGTATTCCAGGGTCCAGCCCATGTAGCACTCAAGCATGATGTCGACATCCGGACCTGCCAGCTCACGCAGGGCACGCACCTGCTCGATGTTGCGGCGCATGCCGGCCGGGCCGTCTTTGGGGCCGTAACCGAAACGCATCTTCAAGGCAGTGAAACCCTGATTCAGGTAGCCTTGGGCTTCTTCGAGGAACAGGTCGAGGTTGTCGTTGGCATACAGCTTGGATGCGTAGGTCCAGATCTTTTCCTTGGTGCGGCCGCCGAGCAGCTTGAACACCGGCTTGCCGACCGCCTTGCCCATGATGTCCCAGATGGCGATATCGATTGCCGAAATCGCCGCCATGCCGATGCCTTTACGCCCCCAGGCATGGCTCTGCCGGTACATCTTCTGCCAGATGTATTCGTTGTCGAACGGGTCTTCGCCAATCGCAATCGGGGCCAGATAGGTGTCGATGATTTGCTTGGCGACCCGCGGTGCCAAGGCACAGTTACCGATGCCGACGATGCCGTTGTCAGTCTCCACTTCCACCACCAGCCAACCGTGGAACCGGAACGAGCCCATGGCATCGCCACGCTCGAAAAGAATGTCGCTGGCGTTGGTGCAGAAATGTGCCTGGGGCGGTACGACCTTGCCCTTCCATTCGAAAACGCGGGTGCGGATGGATTTTATTTTCATGGTCTAGCTCCTGTTTCAAAGCATGAGTCAACCTGACCGGCTGGCGAGCGCGAGCCGGCAGAGAAAAAATCAGCAATACGGTCTGGCGTCAGGCCTGACGTCGAGCGCCCATACGGCAAGCGATCTCGAAGGCCTGCCGGGTTGCGCCGACATTGGCCTTGCCCTGCCCGGCAATATCAAACGCCGTGCCGTGGGCCGGGGTAGTGATAGGGATCGGCAAGCCGCCCTGCACCGTCACCCCTCGGGAAAAGCCCATCAGCTTGATCGCGATCTGGCCCTGATCGTGGTACATGGTCACCACCGCATCGAAGGCCTGGCTATCGCCCTGCACCTTGAGAAAGATGGTGTCGCCCGGATATGGGCCGACGGCGTTGATGCCCTGCTCGCGAGCCAGTTCCACTGCCGGGCCGATGATGTCCAACTCTTCCCGACCGAAGCTGCCGTTGTCGCCGTTATGCGGGTTGAGCCCGCAGACGCCGATGCGTGGTTTATCAAGACCATTGCGCTTGAGCGCGGTATCGATCAGGCCAATGGCCTCCAACACCCGTTGCTGGCTGAGCATGCCAGGCACATCGGCCAGCGCCACGTGGGAGGTCACCCGCGAGGTCCACAGGTTATCGAGCACGTTGAATTCGCAGAACGGTCCCTCGAACCCCAGGTATTCGGCGAACCAGTGCAGCTCATCGCTGTGCCCCATGCCAGCCATGTGCAGTGAGGTTTTGTTCAACGGCCCGAACAGTATCGCGTCGGTGCTGCCGGCCGCCGTCAGACGCAGTGCCTGCTCCAGGGTATCGAGGCTGTAGCGGCCGCCGATGACACTGGCTTGGCTGCGCACAAACTCGCCCTCGGCATGGCCGCGAAATGGCAACAGCAAGGGTGTGTCGTCGGTGAATTGCAGCGCCTCGGTCGAGTCGATGATGCGGTAGGGAAACGACCGCCCCGCAATGTCCATACCGCGGCGCATTTCTGCTTCATCGGCGATCAGCAAAACATGGGCCTTGCCCAGCACCTCCGGCTCGCTGAGCAGCCGGGCGATCAGTTCAGGACCGATGCCGGCCGGATCACCCAGCACCATGGCCAGACGGGGAAGAGTCGAGTTACTCATGCAATGGTCCTCAGGTCGGCAGAGACGTCCGCAAGGCGGATGACATCCGGCACGGTGCGATAAAGGCGCCGCGCATTGGTGTGAAATAGCTGCTCCTGCTGCTGGCGCGGCAGGTCGGCGACGATGCGTTTGAAGCCGCCGTAGATGTCGTCGAACGAGCCACACAGGCTGTCGACCGGAAAATTGCTGGCGAACATCACCCGCGCGGCGCCGAACATGGCGATGGTTTCGCGCACGATCCAGGCGTTGTCTTCAACGCACCAGCGCTTGCCGGGCAGGCCGATGCCAGAGACCTTCACCGCGACGTTTGCGCAGTCGGCCAGGCGCGCCATAGCGGCATGCCAGCCTGCCAGCCCCTGCTCGCTGCGATCCGACGGCAGCCCGGCGTGGTTGAGGATCAGTTGGGTTTGTGGAAAGTCGCGGGCCAGTTCGATTGCCTCATGCAGGTTCCACCACGGGCTTTGCAGGTCGAAGTGCAGGCCATGGCGCGCCAGCTCGGCATAGCCGCGGCGCCATTGCTCATCACTCATCAACGTCCGCTGCTGACCGACGTGATCCGGCGCAGCCGGCCCCCCTGGCTTGTGGCGTACGCTGCGTACTCGCTCAAAACCTGCCTGGGCGGCCAGCACCTCAGCAGCATCCGGGGCGTCCAGCCAGGCCTGGGCGACCACCGCATTGGGCGCGCCATACTGCGCGGCGACCTGATGAATGAAGCGCGTCTCACCAATCGGGTCGCGGGCATCCCACTCGGTCTCCACATACACAGTGGCCACCACCTGATGCTCACCGGCATCGGCCAGGTAATCATCCGGAAAGTAACGACGCTTGATCGCGCTGTAGTCACCGTAACGGAACGGGATGTTTTGCTTGCCCGACAACCACGGATGGTAATTGCGCTGTGGGTCCCAGAAATGATGGTGGGCATCAGTGATCGGCCCGTCATACAGATCAGCCATGGGCCACCTCGGCCTGGTCCAGAGAAATCAACAGCGTGCCGGCGATAAAAAGCCCCGAGCACACGGCGAAGAAGCCCAATACCGCGCTGTAGCCGCCAGCATGTTGCAACAGCAGGCCGACCAGGATCGGCACCGCGATACCGCCCAGACTACCCGCCAGATTCATCACGCCACCGATCAGGCCCACCCTTGCCGGCGATGCCAGCAGGCCTGGAAAACTCCAGTACAAACTGCCCCACATCAGGAAGAATGCCGTCAGCGAAAGTAGCCCGACCGCTTGGTAGGGGTCGCCAAGGCCGGGCAGCAGCAAGAAGGCGCACAGCGCGATCAGCCCGGAAAACGTCAGCAGCCCTTTGGCGGCCAGCCCCCGGCGCATGCCTTTGCGGATCAGCAGATCACAGAGAAAGCCACCGGTCAGCGAGCCGGCGGCGCCACACAGAAAGATCACGAACGTCGCCGCGCCAATGCCCTTTATGTCGAAGCCACGCGCCTGCGCCAGATAGCTTGGCCCCCAGGTCAGCAGACCGAAGAACACCATGGCCCAACTGGCCCGGCCAAGCATGATGCCGGTCAACGAGCGGGCGGCGATGCCCAGGCCCTTCACGGCCTGCTGCGCGGCCTCGGCCATCGGCACGCTGCGCCCCTCATTGATCGACGCCAGCTCAGCCTCATTGACACCTGGATGCGCCGCTGGATCGTCACGCAGGTAATGCCAGGCCAGCCAGCCCATCGCCAGGGTGGCGATACCGGCGATGAAGAACGCGATCCGCCAGGAGTCGAGCACGGCAATCATGTAGGCGATCAACAAGCCACCCAGCGCCACGCCCAACGGCCCGCCGCAGTCCATCAGCACCGCACCGCGACTGCGCTCGCCAGAGCCCAGCCACAACGAGTTGAGCTTGCCGCCTGCCGGAAACAACGGTGCCTCGGCAGCGCCCAGAGCGACCCGCGCGAACATCAGCGAGAGCCCTCCGGTGGCAAATGCGGCCAGCGTCTGGAAAGTCCCCCACAGCCCGGTTGACCAACCGATGACCCGACGCGGGCCGTAGCGGTCGATCAGCCAACCGCCGGGAATCTGCAGCAACGCGTAGGCCCAGAAGAAGCTGCTGAGAATCAGCCCTTGCATGCTCGGGCTGAGGGTGAACTCCTTGGCGATGATCGGCATGGCGATCGACAGCGATACCCGATCGACCAGATTGATAACCGTGAGCGCGAAGATGATTGCGAAAATGCGCCAGCGCACTCGACTGGGACTGGCAGCCAGAACCTGGTCCGAGGAGGCGCGCACTTGTCGGGCGACAGGGTGAGCCTGAGCCATTGAAAGTACCTCTGCATTGTTGTTTTTGTAATTCCGGGACGGCAGGGGACCGTCCGGGCTGAGCGCACTATCGGCCCGCGAAACGATAACCGTCTAATCAAAGATTCTCATATGGACATAGCCTGGGGTTATCACTCGACCGACGCGGTCGACATAACCTGAGGCTATCGGAGTATCAGTTATTTTGAGTAGACGCTTATCGAGATGCTTCGCACACTCCGGGCATCCCACATAACAATGACAACAATGAGGTAGCCCCGATGCGCATCGTTCGCTCGCGTCACATTCCCGCCCTGCTCAGCGCCTGCTGCCTGCTTTGCAGCGCTCCGCTCAGTGCCCTGGCCGACTGGAAACCGCAGAAAAACGTAGAGATCGTTGTGGCCGGCGGCCCCGGCGGCGGCACCGATCAACTGGGCCGGGTGATCCAGTCGGCGATTACTCAGCACAAGCTGCTCGACGTCAATACTGTGGTGCTCAACAAGGGCGGCGGCAACGGTGCCGAAGCCTTTCTGGAGATGAAGCTGGCCAACCGCGACGCCCACAAGCTGGTGATCGGCACCAATAACATCTACTTGCTGCCACTGGTCGCCAAGCTGGGCTACCAATGGACCGACCTGACCCCGGTAGCCGCCGTCGCGGAAGATGACTTCATCCTTTGGACCTATCAGGACTCACCGTGGAAGGACGCCGCCGCGTTCAAGGCCGCCCTTGCCCAGGATCCGGCAAAGATGCGAATCGGCGGCAGTCAGTCCAAGGATGTCGACCAGACCCTGACCCTGCTGCTCGGTCAGCAGACCAACACCCGGCTCACCTACATACCGTTCAAGAGCGGCAGCGAAGCGTCCACCCAGTTGGCCGGCAAGCACATCGCAGCCAACTTCAACAACCCGGCCGAAAGCGTCAGCCAGTGGCGCGGCGGCCAGGTGGTACCACTGTGCGTGTTCAGCCAGCAACGCATGAGCTACACCCAGAAAGTCACCGACACGCAGTCCTGGGCCGACGTACCCACCTGCAAGGAACAGGGCCTGGGCATCGACCAGTACCGCTTCCCGCGTACGGTGTTCCTGCCTGGCGGGGTCAGCGACGAGCAGCGCGAGTTCTATGTCGAATTGCTGCGCAAGGTCAGCCAGACCCCGGAATTCAAAACCTACGTCGAGCGCTCGGCGCTGGCCCCGACCTTCCTCGCCGGCCAGCAACTGGTCAGCTACATCGAGAAGGATCGCGAGCGCGTCATCCCCGTGTTCAAGCAGGCCGGCTGGCTGCGCGAGTAAGCCTCGCCTCGACCTCTCCCGGCGCGCAGCGAAGCCGCCGGGCTGCCCAGCCCACAGCGAGGAACTCTCATGTCCAACACCACCGACACGCCGCTGGTGACCACCCGCCGGGTGGAAATCGGCCTGGCATTGTTTACCGCCGCACTTGGCAGCATCGTCATGTATGGCGCCATTGATATCGGTATCGGCTGGGGCGATGCCGGCCCCCAGGCCGGTTACTTCCCCTTCTACATCGGTCTGCTGATGACCGCCGCCAGTCTCGGCAACCTGATTCTGGCGCTGCTGCGCAGCCCGGCGATGAGCGCCGGGTTCGTCGGCCGCCAAGCCTTTCGCCAGGTGCTGGCGGTATTCGTGCCGATTACCCTGTATGTAATCGCCATGCCGTTTGCCGGTATCTACCTGGCCTCGGCGGTGTTCATCGCCTGGTTCATGTGGCGCGACCGCCAGCACAACAAGCCTTACGGCATCGCCCTGATCGCTACCATAGCCTGCGGCGCGGCATTGGCCAGCTATCTGATCTTCGCCCTGTGGTTCAAAGTGCCGCTGGACAGCGGCCTGCTGGGTGATCTGCTGACCCTGGCCGGAGGAAAGCCGCAATGAGCGAAATCGACTCTCTGATGCAGGGCATGGCGCTGATCCTGACCCCGCATCACATCGGCCTGATGGTCATCGGTGTGCTGCTTGGCATTCTGGTCGGCGTACTGCCCGGCCTCGGCGCGCCCAACGGCGTGGCGCTGCTGTTGCCGCTGACCTTCACCATGGAGCCGGTGTCAGCGATCATCCTGCTGTCGTGCATGTACTGGGGCGCACTGTTCGGCGGCTCCATCACCTCGATCCTGTTCAACATACCCGGCGAACCCTCGTCGGTGGCGACCACCTTCGATGGCTACCCGATGGCGCGCAACGGCCAGGCCGGCGAAGCACTGACCGCCGCCTTCACCTCGGCGCTGCTCGGGGCACTGGTGGGCGTGCTGCTGCTGACCTTCCTGTCGACCCGTATCGCCGAATTCGCCATGGCGTTCAGCTCGCCCGAGTTCTTCGCCGTGTACCTGCTGGCGTTCTGTACTTTCATTGGCATGAGCAAGAACCCGCCACTGAAAACCGTGGTCGCGATGATGATCGGTTTTGCCATGGCTGCCGTGGGGATGGACACGGTGTCTGGCGAACTGCGGCTGACCTTCGACCAGACCTGGCTACTTTCCGGCCTGAGCTTTGAAGTGGCGGTGATCGGCCTGTTCGGTATCGGCGAGATTCTCTGCACGGTCGAGGAAGGCCTGGTGTTTCGCGGCGAACGGGCGCGCATCACGCCAATGACCATCCTGCGCACCTGGGCCAAATTGCCACGCTATTGGCTGACCTGGCTGCGCAGCGCGCTGGTCGGTTGCTGGATGGGGGTTACCCCCGGCGGACCGACCGCCGCCTCGTTCATGAGCTACAGCCTGGCGCGACGCTTCTCGAAGAACCGGGACAACTTCGGCAAAGGTGAAGTGGAAGGTGTTATCGCCCCTGAAACCGCCGATCACAGTGCCGGCACTAGCGCCCTGCTCCCGATGCTGACCCTGGGGATTCCGGGCTCGGCAACCGCCGCGGTGATGCTCGGCGGGCTGATGATCTGGGGCCTGCATCCAGGGCCGACGCTGTTTGTCGAGCAGCACGATTTCGTCTGGGGGCTGATCGCCAGTATGTATCTGGGCAACGTGGTCAGCCTGATTGTGGTGCTGGCGACCGTGCCACTGTTCGCCTCGATCCTGCGCATCCCGTTTTCGATCATTGCGCCGATCATCATCATGATCTGCTCGATTGGTGCCTACTCGGTGCACAACTCGATGTTCGACGTCGGCTTGATGCTGATCTTTGGCGCGCTCGGTTATCTGTTCAAAAAGCTCGGCTACCCGATTGCGCCATTGATTCTTGCGGCGGTGCTGGGCGACAAGGCCGAAGACGCGTTTCGTCAGTCGATGCTGTTCTCCGACGGGCAATTATCGATCTTCTGGTCGAATCCACTGGTTGGCAGCCTGACCACGGCAGCCCTGCTGATGCTGTTCTGGCCACTGCTGGCTCGCGCCATAAAAGCACTGTTTACGCGTCAAGGCTGCGGGCAGACCAAGCATGTCTCATGACCGGACCCAGGCCGGGCTGTTTCCGGGCGTTGCCAGGGGCCGCTCGCTTATGACTGGCGAGCGGCGCGATTTGTTGTCACCCTTGGCCGGTTCTCCTGCCAAGAGTCGCGCCATGTCCCGTATTCCAGACGCCAGCATCATCCACAGCCGCCTGCGTTTGCGGCAACTGCGCCTGATGCTGGCGCTTCAGGAGTTCGGCTCATTGCGCCGCGCGGCCGAAGAAATCGGCATGACCCAGCCGGCAGCCACCAAGATGCTTCATGAAGCGGAAAGCCTGCTTGGCGTCGAACTATTCGAGCGCTTGCCGCGCGGCATGCGCGCCACCGCGTTTGGCGAGACGGCGATCTACTACGCGAAGATGATCTTCGCCGAGCTGTCGGGCATGCGTGAGGAGTTCGTGGCGCTGGAGTCCGGCAATCTTGGCAGGGTAACCATCGGCGCCATTCCGGCGCTGGCTTGCGGGCTCCTGACCCGCACCATCGCCACCCTCAAGAACAGTCATCCACGGCTGTCGATGAGTATTCAGGTCGATACCAGCGATGTACTGGTGCAGGCCCTGCAACAGGATCAACTGGACGTGGTGCTCGGCCGTATTCCAGATGGCGCCCGCACCGATGATCTGCTGTTCGACAGTCTGGGTGAAGAAACCCTGTGTGTAGTTGCCGGCGCCCAACACCCGATGGCAGGCGCCACCGAACTGAGCTGGGAGCAACTGCAGGACATGACCTGGGTACTGCAACAGCACCCCAGCCCGATGCGCACCATCATCAATCAGGCCTTCCACAACGCCCGGGTGGATATCCCCAACAGCATCGTCGAAACCACTTCGATCATGACCCTGCTGTCGCTGCTGCAGCAGACCGACATGATTGGTGTGACGCCGGTGTCGGTAATCAATGATTACCCAGGCAAGCACCTGCTGGCGGTACTGCCGATCATCTTCGAACCGCGTCTGCCGCCTTACGGCCTGATCACCCGCCGCCATCGCATCCAGTCATCGGCCATGCAGGCGTTCATGGACGCAGTGCGGGCTGAAAGGACCCGTGAAGACGATTGAAGGCTTGCGCCTGAAGCGCCGAACAAAAGCCGGAAAAGCAAAAAGGCGACCCAAGGGTCGCCTTTTTGGCAGTGATTCAAGCCGTTCAGTGAGCTTGAATCGAAAGTGGCGCAGCGGACGGGACTCGAACCCGCGACCCCCGGCGTGACAGGCCGGTATTCTAACCGACTGAACTACCGCTGCGCATTACACTGATGGTGGGTGATGACGGGATCGAACCGCCGACCCTCTGCTTGTAAGGCAGATGCTCTCCCGGCTGAGCTAATCACCCTCTCGGTGTGGCGCGCATTCTACGGAGCACCCCAAACTCTGACAAGCACTTTTTGAAAAAAAATTTATAAATTTTCCAATGACTTAGCTCAGGGCTGGTCCAAGGGAGCCGGGCAGCGAATAATGCCCCACTTTGTATATGAGGAGAGACTCAGCCCATGTGGTTCAAAAACCTGCTTGTCTATCGACTGACCCAGGACGTGCCCTTTGACGCCGAAGCGCTGGAAACTGCACTGGCGACCAAGCCTGCCCGCCCCTGCGCCAGCCAGGAGTTGACCACTTATGGCTTCACGGCGCCGTTCGGCAAAGGCGAAGACGCACCCTTGGTGCATGTCAGTCAGGACTTCCTGCTGATCGCGGCGCGCAAGGAAGAGCGCATTCTGCCTGGCAGCGTGGTGCGCGATGCCCTCAAGGAAAAGGTCGAAGAGATCGAGGCCGAGCAGATGCGCAAGGTCTACAAGAAGGAGCGCGACCAGCTCAAGGATGAAATCATCCAGGCCTTCCTGCCGCGCGCGTTCATCCGCCGCTCGGCGACCTTCGCCGCCATCGCGCCGAAACAGGGCCTGATTCTGGTCAACGCCTCCAGCGCCAAGCGCGCTGAAGACCTGCTGTCGACCCTGCGTGAAGTGATCGGCTCGCTGCCGGTGCGCCCACTGACGGTCAAGGTCGCCCCAAGCGCCACCCTCACCGACTGGGTCAAGACCCAGAAAGCCGCCGACAATTTCTTCGTGCTGGATGAATGCGAACTGCGCGACACCCACGAAGACGGCGGCATCGTGCGTTGCAAGCGCCAGGACCTGACCGGCGATGAGATCCAGCTGCACCTGAACACCGGCAAAATCGTCACCCAGCTGTCGCTGGCCTGGCAAGACAAACTGTCGTTCGTGCTCGACGACAAGCTGGTAATCAAACGCCTGAAGTTCGAAGACCTGCTGCAAGAGCAGGCCGAGCAGGACGGCGGTGACGAAGCCCTGGGCCAACTGGACGCCAGTTTCACCCTGATGATGCTGACCTTCGGCGAGTTCCTGCCCGAGCTGTTCGAAGCCCTGGGCGGCGAAGAGCAGCCACAAGGCATCTGATCAGCCCAGCGCCATCGCGCCGCCCTCGCTGGCGGCGCTTTTCATTAAGCAATCACAAAAGGATAAGGCCATGCGCGCACTGGCAGCCTTGAGCCGCTTCGTCGGCAACACCTTCGCGTACTGGGTGCTGTTGTTCGCCATCCTGGCGTTCCTGTTCCCGCAGGTTTTCATTGGCCTCAAAGGCTGGATCGTCCCGCTGCTGGGGCTGGTCATGTTCGGCATGGGCCTGACCCTCAAGCTTGAAGATTTCTCGGAAGTGGCGCGCAACCCCTGGCGCGTGGCACTCGGCGTGGTCGCCCACTTCGTGATCATGCCCGGCGTGGCCTGGCTGCTTTGCCAGGTCTTCCACCTGCCGCCGGAAATCGCCGTCGGGGTGATCCTGGTCGGCTGCTGCCCCAGCGGCACTTCGTCCAACGTCATGGCCTGGCTGGCCAAGGGTGACCTGGCCCTGGCAGTGGCCATCGCTGCGGTGACCACCCTGCTCGCCCCGCTGCTGACCCCGGCGCTGATCTGGTTCCTGGCCTCGGCCTGGCTGCCGGTCTCGTTCGCCGACATGTTCATGTCGATCCTGCAACTGGTGATGCTGCCGATCATCCTCGGAGTACTTGCCCAACGTCTGCTGGGCGCCCGGATCAGCTATGCGGTAGAGGTGCTGCCGCTGGTGTCGGTGGTCAGTATCGTGATGATCGTCTGCGCCGTGGTGGCGGCCAGCCAGGCGAAGATCGCAGAATCAGGCCTGCTGATCATGGCCGTGGTGATTCTGCATAACAGCTTCGGCTTCCTGCTCGGTTACTTCACCGGCAAGCTGTTCAAGCTGCGCCTGCCACAGCGCAAGTCGCTGGCGCTGGAAGTCGGCATGCAGAACTCCGGCCTCGGCGCTGCCCTGGCTGCCGCACACTTCTCGCCACTGGCAGCGGTGCCCAGTGCGCTGTTCAGCGTCTGGCACAACATCTCCGGTGCGTTGCTGTCGACGTATTTCCGCAAGATGAAAGACGAGCAGCCGCAAGTGGCAAGCCACAAGCTGCAAGACTAAGCGCGCCTTTCGTGGACCGGCCGATACAGGCTGGTTCACGCCCCTCCTCTGCTCCTGACTTATCGAGTCATTGCCCTGCCGGGCAAGCTTGTCTATGATCGGCCCAGCAAGCCTACCTATCGGTAGGTTTTATAGTTTTTCATCTATACAACGGCCGAGCCACCATGAGCGCAAACACCGACATCATCGAAACCCTGCAACAACGCGGCTTCATTCATCAATCCACCGACCTGGATGGCCTGCGCGAGCATCTGGCCGAGGCACCGCGCACCGTGTATCTGGGTTTCGATGCAACCGCCGACAGCCTGCACGTGGGGCACTTGCAAGGCCTGATGCTGATGCGCTGGCTGCAAAAGGCCGGGCATCGACCGTTGATGCTGATCGGTGGCGCCACCACGCGCATCGGTGACCCGAGCTTTCGTGACGAGAGCCGCCCGCTGCTGAACCAGGCGCAGATCGAGGCGAACATCGCCGGTATCTGCAAGACCTTCGCACGTTATGTCGAACTGGGTGACGGCGCCGGGCGTGTGGTGGATAACGCCCAGTGGCTGGACGGTATCGGCTACCTGCAATTTCTCGACGAGGTGGGCCGCTACTTCTCGATCAATCGCCTGCTGACCTTCGATGCCGTGCGCCAACGCCTGGATCGTGAGCATTCATTGTCGTTTCTGGAATTCGGCTACACCCTGCTGCAAGCCCATGACTTCACCGAGCTGGCCAAACGTTTTGACTGTACCGTGCAACTGGGCGGCGCCGATCAGTGGGCCAATATCATCAATGGTGTAGAGCTGGGTCGGCGCCGCGACAGCCGCGAACTGTTCGGCCTGACCATGCCGTTATTGGCCACCAGCGACGGCAAGAAGATGGGCAAATCCCTTAACGGCGCAGTGTGGCTCAATGGCGAGCGCTTGGCGCCGTTCGAGTTCTGGCAGTTCTGGCGCAACTGCGATGACCGCGACGTGGCCCGCTTTCTCAAGCTGTTCACTGAATTGCCGCTGGACGAGATCGAGCGCCTGACAGCCGCAGGCGGTGCGGCGCTGAACCAGGCCAAGATCGTGCTGGCCAATCAGGTTACTGCCCTGGCCCACGGTCAGGACGCGGCTGACCAGGCGCAGCGGCAGGCCAACGCAATCTTCGCCGAACACGACAGCGCCGGGCTGCCGCAGATTGCGCTGAAGCGTGAAGCGCTGCACGCCGGGGCTACGCTTGCCAGCGTGCTGGTCGATGCCGGACTGGAGCCGTCACTTAGCGCCGTGCGCCGGCTGGCGGCCGGCGGCGGCTTGCGCTGCAAGGGTGAGCGGCTGGACAACCCGGACCTGCCACTGGATGCCGAGCAGGCACCGTGGCAGGTCAGTCTGGGCAAGAAACGCCATGTACTGATTGTGCTTGCAGACTAACGGGCCTGGCCGCGCAACTGCTTGACCACCTCACGCACCTCCACCGGCTTTGCCGCTTCGGCGGCAATCTGCGGGCCAGCCACCAGCACCACCCTTGACCACAGGCGACGGAACAGCCCCTTACTCGGATCACGACTGAAAAAGCTGCCCCACAGACCTTGCAGCGCCATGGGAATCACTGGCACCGGGGTTTCCTCGATGATCCGGCTCATGCCCGCCTTGAAGCCGCTGATTTCACCGTCAGTGGTCAGCTTGCCTTCCGGGAAGATACACACCAGTTCACCGTCGGCCAGATAACGGGCAATGCGGGCAAAAGACTGCTCGTAGATCTGCATGTCTTCGTTGCGCCCGGCAATCGGAATGGCCCCAGCGGTACGGAACACAAAGTTGAGCACCGGCAGCTGGTAGATCTTGTAGTACATGACGAAGCGGATCGGCCGCCGCACGGCACCGGCGATCAGCAATGCATCGACAAACGACACGTGATTGCACACCAGCAGCGCCGCGCCCTCATCAGGGATCTGATCCAGGTTGCGGTGTTCGACGCGGTACATGGAATGGCTGAGCAGCCAGATCAAAAAGCGCATGGTGAATTCGGGCACGATGCGGAAGATGTACACGTTGACCGCGATATTCATCAGCGACACGGCCAAGAACAGCTCCGGGATCGAGAGCTTGGCCACACTGAGAAACAGGATCGAGACCAGTGCCGAGATCACCATGAACAACGCATTGAGGATGTTGTTGGCCGCGATGATCCGCGAGCGCTCCTTCTCGGCGGTGCGTGACTGGATCAGGGCGTACAGCGGGACGATATAGAAGCCGGCAAAGACCCCGATACCAAGGATATCCAGCAACACCCAGCGCCCGGCACTCAAGCCGAGAATCTCGCGCCAGCCATGCACCGTGGCAGGCTCGACCAGATGCGCCGAATGCCACCACAACAACAGGCCGAACAGGGTGATGCCGAACGAGCCGAACGGCACCAGGCCGATTTCGACCTTGTGCCCGGACAGCCGCTCACAGAGCAGCGAGCCCAGCGCAATACCCACCGAGAACACCGTCAGAATCAGGGTGACCACGGTTTCATCGCCGTGCATCAGGTCCTTGGCATAGGTTGGAATCTGGGTCAGGTAAATCGCCCCGACAAACCAGAACCACGAGTTGCCGACGATCGAGCGCGACACCGCCGGGGTCTGGGTCAGGCCCAGCCGCACGGTTGCCCAGGTTTCACTGAAAATGTTCCAGTTCAGACGCAAATCCGGCGTCGCAGCGCCCGCCTTGGGAATGCCGTAACTGGCCAACAGTCCCAGGCACGCTGTGAGCAGGATGGCGGCCGAGACGATCCAGGCGTAATGGGTGAACGACAACATGATTCCGGCACTGATGGTGCCGGCCAGAATGGCCAGGAAGGTGCCCATTTCCACCAGCCCGTTACCGCCGACCAGTTCGTTCTCGCGCAGATGCTGGGGCAATATCGAGTACTTCACCGGACCGAACAGCGCCGAGTGAGTGCCCATGGCGAACAGTGTCAGCAACAGCAGCGGCAGATTACTGAACACAAAGCCCACCGCAGCGACAGCCATGATGCCGACCTCGGCCAGCTTGATCAGGCGGATCAGCGCATCCTTGGGATACTTCTCGCCCAACTGCCCGGCCAGCGCCGAAAACAGAAAGAACGGCAGAATGAACAGCATGGCGCAGAGGTTGACGTACACCGAGGTATCGCCCTGGATGCTGAGTTTGTAAAGGATGGCGAGGATCAGCGCCTGCTTGAACACGTTATCGTTGAAAGCCCCGAGGGACTGGGTGATAAAAAACGGCAGGAAGCGCCGCTTTTTCAGAAGATCGAATTGTGACTGCTGACTCATCGTCCGTGCACCTGAGAGGCTTTGAATAGAGGCGCGCAACACGCCAAAGCCGCTAATCTGCACGTTCACGGCACAGACTGACAAGCCGCATTGCAAATCTCTGTGCGATGACAGGCATTCTGTAGGAGCGACCTTGGTCGCGAAGAGGCCAGTAAAAACACTGCATCTGCTGTGACTTTACCGTCCCTTTCGTCGGAATGCCGCCCAGACCAAGGTCGCTCCCACAGAGGCATGCAGCGCTTATCCGCGGTGCCGAGGCGGCGGGTGATCTCCCACAGCGGTTCGCAATGCCTGCGATTTTAGAACAGCGCCAAGGTGTAGTTGATGATCACCCGGGTCTGGTCGGCATCACGCGCAGCTTCGCTGCGGGCCACGGCATGCCGCCAGGCAACGCCAAGGCCTTTGAAAGCGCCGTCCTGCACGACGTATTCCAGTGCCAGGTTACGCTCCCATTCCGACTGTTCGGCGCCGTTCACGGTCTGGATATTGTCGCCCTTGAGGTACATCACGCTGGCCTTGAGCCCCGGCACGCCGTTGGCGGAAAAATCGTAGGCGTATTGCGCAAAGGCGGTCTGCTCGCCGGCACGGCTGAAGTTGAGCACCATTTTCTGGGTCCACAGGTACAGGGTGGTCCCCCCGGCGCCCTCATCGATCGAACCCTGATTGAGCTGGACGAAGTTGCTGTCGTCGGAAACGCTCTGGTAGCCGAGCAACACCGAATGACCGCGCAGCCGGTAAGTAAACGCCGCGCTCCACAAGCTATTGTCGATTTCGCCATTGCCTGCTGAGGTATAACCGCTGGTGCGATAGCCTTGGGCGCGACCGGAAGCACTGCGGTTGGCGCCGTCGGCAAGGGTGCGGAAATAGCGCAGGTCGGTGGTCAGCGAGCTGTCGTCGCCCAGCGTCCATTTGTGATTGAGCCCCAGAAAATGCTGGGTGTAATAGTCTTCGAGCTGGCCTGCGTAGTACTGCAGCAGCAAGTCGCGGTCAACCCGGTAATCGACCCCGGCGAAGTAGAAGCGATCGCTTTGCTGCGAACCACCGGCCACCGCCATACCGGTGCGGTTGGTCGAGCCGCGCCCGGTGGCCCGGTTCAGGCCACCTGCCAGAAAGGTGAAGTCGTCCAGCTCTTTGGACTGCACCTGCACGCCCTGATAGGTCTGCGGCAGCAGGCGACCATCAGTGGCCACCAGTACCGGAATTTTGGGGATCAACTGGCCGTAGCGCAGTTCGGTCTTGCTGGCCTTGAGCTTGGCTGTCGCACCGAAGCGGCTCCACTGATCGGCGGCGCGGTCGCCGTCAGACGGAATCATCGTGCTGCCGACATGCCGACCGCGACCACTGTCGAGGGTCAGGCCGAGCATACCGGTGGCATCCACCCCCAACCCGACCGGCCCTTCGGTAAAGCCTGAGCGGTAGTTGAGCATGAAGCCTTGCGCCCATTCTTCGGTTTTCGAAGGATCGGCGCTGCCATCGCGGTTGTCGTTATTGAAATAGAAATTGCGCATCGACAGCGTGGCCTGGCTGTCCTTGAGCAAGTCGGCATGCGCCTGCAAGCCGACGATCGCGCAACCTGTTGCGATTGCCAGACGAGAGATGGAAAGGCTCACAGAGCCAGACCTTGGCAGTGACAAACCACGTAAAAGCAAACAGGCGTTCAGGACCGGATGGCGCAGGGAAGGTTTTGCAGCGCAGTGCATATACAGCTCCATTTTTCTTGTTTTTTTTGAAATAGCGTTCCTTTTATAAAAATTCACAGCCCCTTTCCTGTCAACCCCTCATGAATACACCAGGAAGCGCCCTACACGGCTTTCAGAAAGCGCTTACAGCGCTATTGAATGCTAGCGAAACGCGACGAAACATCTTGTCACAAAAGCTTATTTTTAAAATATCATTTCAATCTGTTAGCTTTTTTATCGTCATCTCATACCTGAACAATAAAAATACAGGTCAGCCTATGCCCCGCCTTGCCGCTCATCCCCAGCCGCTGCGTCACTGCTTGTCACGCCGTCCACTGTCGCGCCGACTGCGCTGAATTTCACCTGCCAGTACCTCAATAAAAACAACCCGAGGAACCTTGATGAACAAGCCCACATTCTGTTCGAGTGCAGCCCTGCTCGCCCTTGCCCTCAACTCATTCAACGCCCATGCGCAATGGCCGCAAGACCGGCCGATCGAGTTTCTGGTGGCCTATGCACCCGGTGGCAGCACTGACGTGATGGCCCGCGCCATGGAGCCGTTCATCGAGAAGCGCCTGGGCGCCGACATCGTGATTGTCAACCGTCCCGGTGCAGCCGGCGAAATCGCCTACACCGCGCTGAGCAAAGCCAAGCCTGACGGCTATACCTTTGCCTTTATCAATACCCCGGGTTTTCTCAGCACCCGGGTACAGCGCAAGGTCGGCTACGACACCGACAAGATCCGTCCGGTGGCGCGGATCGTCGATGACCCGACCGTATTGGCGGTGCCCAAGGAGTCGTCCTACAAGAACCTGGCCGACTTCATCGAAGCCGCCAAAGCCGCGCCGGGCAAAATGTCGATCGGCACCTCCGGCGTAGGAACCGACGATCACCTGATGATGGTCCAGTTGCAGCAACTGACCGGCACCAAACTCACCCACATCCCGTTCAGCGGCGCGTCCGAGTCACGCACCGCTTTGATGGGCGGGCATATCAGTGGCGCCGGGCAGAACATCAGCGAACTGAATGCCGATGACGACTTCCGGGTGCTGGCCCAGTTCTCGGCCGAGCGCATGCCGCAGCAACCGGACCTGCCAACCGCCAGGGAACAAGGTGTCGACCTGGTCATGAGTTCCGAACGTGGCATTGCGGCGCCTTCAGGTATCTCTGCCGACATCGAAAAGCGCATGTCCGAGGCGGTCCGCGATGTGCTGCAAGACCCTGATTTTCTCAAGAAGGCCAAGGACCTGATGCTGCCGATCGCCTACCTGTCAGGTGAAGACTGGGCAGCGCAAATGCCCGCCCAACTGCAAGGCTACCAGAAGCTCTGGAGCGTCTCGCCATGGGTGCAGTAAGCGCGGCAACACGCGGCAACCGTCCCGATCTGCTGGCCAGCGCCACCCTGATCGGGCTGGGCGGCCTGGCGTTATGGTCGAGCAAAGACCTGGCCTTTGGCAGCGCGGCCATGATGGGGCCTGGCTTCATGCCCATGGTGGTTGGCAGCATGGTGCTGATACTGGGCCTGATCATTGGCCTGGCAGGTTTGTGCAAGGGCGCCGAGCCCATCGGTAAGGTGCGCTTGCGCCCCTTGCTGATCCTGCTGGCCGCCGTTGGCGGGTTCGCGCTGGCGGCCGAGCTGGCCGGGTTTCTGATCGCGTCGGCCGGGCTGATCCTGTTCGGCAGCATGGCCGACAGAGAGTGGCGCCTGCGTGAAGCCCTCATCTCCAGTGTCGTGCTTAGCCTGTTCGGGCTGGTCGTGTTCATCTATGGACTGGACGTCCAAATGCCAGTGGGGCCGTTCTGATGGAATTTTTCGACGCGCTGTACCTGGGCTTTTCTGCCGCAATGAGCCCGACCAACCTGGCGTTCTGCCTGATTGGCGCGCTGCTGGGCACCCTGATTGGGGTCTTGCCGGGTATCGGCCCGACCGCCACGGTGGCAATCCTGCTGCCGATCACCTACTTCCTGCCGCCGCTGGCGGCGCTGATCATGCTCGCCGGCATCTTCTATGGCGCCCAGTACGGCGGCTCGACCACAGCCATTCTGGTCAACCTGCCCGGTGAGGCGTCTGCGGTGGTGACAGCACTGGATGGCCATGCCATGGCCAAGCGCGGCCGGGCCGGTGCGGCACTGGCCACTGCCGCACTGGCTTCGTTCTTTGCCGGCACCGTGGCCACCGTTGCACTGGCGGTGGCCGGCCCGCTGTTGTCGAAGTTCGCCCTGTCGTTCGGCCCGGCCGAATACGTCGCCCTGACCGTCTTTGGTCTGATGGCCGCCACTATCCTGGCCAGCGGCTCGGTGATCAAGGCGGTGGCCATGGTCTGCATAGGACTGTTGCTGGGCATGGTCGGCATGGATGTCAGCAGTGGCAGTACACGCCTGACATTCGGCTCCACCGACCTGTATGACGGCATCGATTTTGTGGTCATCGCCGTGGGCCTGTTCGGTATCGCAGAAATCGCCGTTAACCTTGAATCACCCGAAGCACGGGGCTCACTGGCCGGCAAGATCACCCGCCTGTGGCCGACCCGCGAGGACTTTCGCAAAGCCTGGCCGGCCACCCTGCGCGGCACCGCACTGGGCACCTTCCTGGGCGTGCTGCCGGGCGGTGGCGCGACCTTGAGTGCGTTCAGCGCCTACTCGCTGGAAAAGAAAGTCTCCAAAACCCCGGAAAATTTTGGCAGCGGTGCAATAGAAGGGGTCGCCGCACCGGAAGCGGCCAACAACGCCGGCGCGCAATCGTCGTTCATTCCTTTGCTGACCCTGGGCATTCCGTCCAACTCGATCATGGCGATGATGCTTGGCGCGATGATGATCCACGGCATCACCCCCGGACCGTCGGTGATCAATCACCAGCCCGAGCTGTTCTGGGGACTGATCGCCAGTATGTGGATCGGCAACGTGATGCTGCTGGTGATCAACCTGCCGCTGATTGGGGTCTGGGTTCGCTTGCTGCGCGTGCCTTACCGCCTGTTGTTCCCGGCCATCCTGCTGTTCTGCTGTGTCGGCGTCTACAGCGTCAACAACCGCGGCTTTGATGTGGCACTGGTGATCATCTTCGGTTTGCTGGGCTATCTGTTGCGCAAAGCCAAATGCGAGCCGGGGCCGCTGCTGCTGGGCTTCGTGCTCGGGCCACTGCTGGAAACCAACCTGCGCCGGGCGATGCTGATCTCCCAGGGCGACCCGATGGTGCTGGTCGAGCGGCCGATCAGCGCCGGCCTGTTCGCGGCCTCGGCCATCCTGCTGGTGCTGATGATCCTGCCCGCGCTGCGCAAAAAACGCGAAGAAGCGTTCAAGGACGAAGAAATCTGACCGCCTTCTGAGCTCAAAAGCCCTGACACGGGGGCGAGGCTGCCCGGCGCAACCTCGCCCCGTCCTTTTAGGTTTGCCTTCATAGCCCTCGGCACTGACTGCGCCGCCAATTGATTTACAGCCACTGCGACCATGGTCGGCGCTGACTTGCCACGAGCCACGTGCCAGACTCTCAGACCAGATTGCGTTCCATTTCTGCTCCGGAGTTTCCATGTCGTTGTCCAGCGGCCTTATTGCGGTCGTCGCCCTGTCCTACATGGCGATCATGTTCGCCATCGCCTTCTATGGCGACCGCTACAGCAATGCCCTGCGCCCGACCCAGCGGGCCTGGGTGTACAGCCTGTCGCTGGCGGTGTATTGCACCAGCTGGACCTTCTTCGGCGCAGTGGGCCAGGCCGCCGAGCAGCTATGGTCGTTCCTGCCAATTTATCTCGGACCTATCGTGCTGATGCTGCTGGCGCCCTGGGTGCTGCAGAAGATGGTGCTGATCAGCAAGCAGGAGAACATCACCTCGATTGCCGACTTCATCGCCGCACGGTATGGCAAATCCCAGCCACTGGCGGTGATGGTGGCGGTGATCTGCCTGGTTGGCATGCTGCCCTATATCGCCTTGCAGCTAAAAGGCATCGTGCTGGGGGTGAATATCCTGATCGGCGCCGGGCCCGACTCGACCGGCACCAGCGCCCAGGACACCGCACTGGTGGTGTCGCTGGTCCTGGCCTTGTTCACCATCGTGTTCGGCGCGCGCAATCTGGACATCACCGAACACCACCGGGGCATGGTCCTGGCGATTGCCTTCGAAGCGGTGATCAAGCTGCTGGCGTTCATGGCCGTCGGGGTGTTCGTCACCTACAGCATGTATGACGGTTTCGACGACCTGCTCAGCCAGGCACGTACGGCCCCGCAACTGGAAGCCTACTGGCAGGAGACCATCAACTGGCCGGCGATGATCGTGCAGACCGGGGTGGCGATGATGGCCATTGTCTGCCTGCCGCGGCAGTTTCACGTGACGGTGGTGGAAAACATCGAGCCTGGCGACCTGAACCTGGCCAAATGGGTATTTCCTGCTTACCTGGCGCTGGCTGCGCTGTTCGTGATCCCCATCGCCCTGGCCGGGCAGATGATGCTGCCCGACGGGGTGCTACCCGACTCGTTTGTAATCAGCCTGCCGCTGGGCCACGCCCACCCTGCCCTGGCCTTGCTGGCCTTCATCGGTGGCGCTTCGGCGGCCACCGGCATGGTGATCGTCGCCAGCGTGGCGTTGTCGACCATGGTGTCCAACGACATGCTGCTGCCATGGCTGCTGCGGCGCAAAAATGCCGAGCGGCCGTTCGAAGCCTTCCGCCACTGGATGCTCACCGTGCGTCGGGTGAGCATCGTGGTGATTCTGCTGCTGGCCTACGTCAGCTATCGCATGCTGGGCTCCACCGCCAGCCTGGCGACCATCGGCCAGATCGCCTTTGCGGCCATCACCCAACTGGCGCCGGCGATGTTCGGCGCGCTGTACTGGAAACAGGCCAACCGCCGTGGCGTGTTCGCCGGCCTGGCCACGGGTATTTTCCTGTGGTTCTACACCCTGGTGCTGCCGGTGATTGCCCACAGCATGGGCTGGGCACTGGAGAGTTTCCCGCTGCTGGCCTGGCTGCACAACAACCCCTTTAATCTGCCGATCAGCCCGCTGACCCAGGGTGTGGTGCTGTCGATGACCGGTAACTGCATCCTGTTCGCCTGGGTCTCGATCCTCTCGCGCCCACGGGTCACCGAACACTGGCAGGCCGGGCGCTTCATCGGCCAGCAGACCCAGGCCCGCTCCGGCAGCCGTTCGCTGCTGTCGGTGCAAGTTGAAGACCTGCTGCATCTGTCGTCGCGCTTCGTCGGTGACGACCGGGCGCACAAAAGCTTCCTGCGCTTCGCCTTCACCCAGGGCCAGGACTTCAACCCTGGCCAGAACGCCAACGGCGAATGGATCGCCCATACCGAACGCCTGCTGGCCGGTGTGCTGGGCACATCCTCGGCACGCGCGGTGGTCAAGGCAGCCATCGAAGGCCGCGAGATGCAACTTGAGGACGTGGTGCGCATCGCCGACGAAGCCTCGGAAGTGCTGGAGTTCAACCGTGCCCTGTTGCAAGGCGCCATCGAGAACATCACCCAGGGCATCAGTGTGGTCGACCAGTCGCTGCGCCTGGTGGCCTGGAACCGTCGCTACCTGGAGCTGTTCGACTACCCCGAGGGTTTGATCGGGGTCGGCCGGCCGATTGCCGACATCATTCGCTTCAACGCCGAGCGCGGCCTGTGCGGCCCTGGCGAGGCCGAAGTCCACGTGGCCAGGCGTCTGCACTGGATGCGCCAGGGCCGTGCGCACACCTCCGAACGGCTGTTCCCCAATGGTCAGGTGATCGAACTGATCGGCAACCCGATGCCCGGCGGCGGTTTCGTCATGAGTTTTACCGACATCACCGCGTACCGCGAGGCGGAAAAGGTCCTCAAGGACGTCAATGAGAGCCTTGAACAACGGGTCACCGAGCGCACCCATGAACTGTCACAGCTCAACCAGGCACTGGGCGAGGCCAAGGCACATGCCGAGTCGGCCAACGAATCGAAAAGCCGCTTTCTGGCCGCCGTCAGCCATGACCTGATGCAACCGCTCAATGCTGCGCGGCTGTTTTCCGCCGCGCTGTCGGCGCAGCAGGAAGGCATTTCCTGCGACGCTCAGCAACTGATCCAGCACCTGGACAGCTCATTGCGCTCAGCCGAAGACCTGATCAGCGATCTGCTGGATATTTCGCGCCTGGAAAACGGCAAGATTGCCCCGGATCGTCAGCCCTTTGCCCTCAACAGCCTGTTTGACACACTCGGCACCGAGTTCAAGGCTTTGGCTCAGGACCAAGGCATCCAGTTCAGGGTGCGGGGCAGCGCGTTGCGGGTCGACAGTGATATCAAGCTGCTGCGCCGGGTTTTGCAGAACTTCCTGACCAACGCCTTCCGTTATGCCAAAGGCCCGGTGTTGCTGGGTGTGAGGCGTCGCGGCCGGCATCTGAACCTTGAGGTCTGGGATCGCGGGCCAGGCATTGCGCAGGACAAGCTGCGGGTGATTTTCGAGGAGTTCAAGCGTCTGGATAGCCATCAGACCCGCGCCGAAAAAGGCCTGGGGCTGGGGCTGGCGATTGCCGATGGCTTGTGCCGGGTGCTTGATCATCCGTTGCAGGTTCGCTCATGGCCGGGCCGTGGCAGTGTGTTCAGTGTGCAGGTGCCACTGGCCGAGACTCAGCCGCTGGCGCAGGCGGTGGTGGTCGAGGCGGACAAGCCGCCGCTCAATGGAACGCAGGTACTGTGTGTCGATAACGAAGACAGCATTTTGATCGGCATGCAGAGCCTGTTGAGTCGCTGGGGTTGTCAGGTGTGGACCGCGCGCAATCGCAGTGAGTGTCAGGCGTTGCTGGACACGGGGGTCCGGCCGCACCTGGCGCTGGTCGATTACCACCTGGATGACGGTGAGACCGGCGCTGAGTTAATGGCCTGGTTACGCACGCGGCTGGGTGAGCCGGTGCCGGGGGTGGTGATCAGTGCCGATGGTCGCCAGGAGTTGATTGCGCAGGTGCATGCAGCCGGGCTGGATTACCTGCCCAAGCCGGTCAAGCCTGCGGCGTTGCGGGCGTTGTTGAGTCGGCATGTGGATTTGCATTGAGGATATAGGGCTCAACCGCAGGACTAATGATCAACGCGGTCTCTGCGGGAACGAGTTCGCTCGTGAAGAGGCCGGTAAAACTCATACATCTATTGTGAATGTGCTGCACTCTTCGCTAGCACGGCGATCTTTCGATCAATGGAAAATCCAATACCGAGTTGCTTGAGACGCAGGTTTCGCCCTGCTGGGCGAGTTACTTTGGAGCGCCAACGTAACCAAAATGCTTGCGACGGCTAGTCCCGCTTCAAGCGGGATTCGAAGAGCAAAAGCAGAAGCAAGATCAACAGCAACGGCGACCTTTGTCGGCCGCTCGATTCACTGCCCTCTGCGGTAGGGAAATACGTCGATCACGTTGCCGGCGCGGATGTCGGTTTGAACGCTTTGCCACCAGTGGGCATAGAACAGTTCGCCATGCAGGCGGGTAAAAAGCTGGCGTTGTTCGCGGTCGGCGAACAGGAAGGTAGGGAACTCTTCGGGAAAAACGTCGTGGGGGCCGACGGCGTACCAAGGCTCAGCGGCCCATTCATCTTCCGGGGTGCGCGGTGCAGGGATGCGGCGGAAGTTGACCTGGGTGAGCAGGCTGATTTCGTCGTAGTCGTAGAACACCACCCGACCATGACGGGTGACACCGAAGTTTTTCAGCAGCATGTCGCCGGGAAAGATGTTCGCCGCTGCCAGTTGGCGGATCGCCAGGCCGTAGTCGTCCAGTACTTCATGTCGCTGCGCCGCGCTGGCCTGCTCCAGATACAGGTTCAACGGCATCATCCGCCGTTCGGTCCAGCAATGGCGGATCAGCACCGTATCACCATCCACCACCTGGACAGTCGACGGCGCTGCCAACAGCAGTTCGGTCAGGCAGGCAGGTTCGAAGCTGGTCAAGGCAAAGCGAAAATCGGCAAATTCCTGGGTGTCGGCCATGCGGCCGACCCGGTCGCTGTTTTTTACCAGCCGGTAACGGTCGATCACCGTGGCACGGTCAACCAGCTTGGCCGGCGCAAAGCGGTCGCGGATGATCTTGAACACGGTATTGAAGCCAGGCAGGGTAAATACGCTCATGACCATGCCCGGAACACCCGGGGCCATGACAAAACGGTCGTCAGTGCGATTGAGATGACGAATCAGCGCCCGATAGAACTCCGACTTGCCCTGCTTGTAGAAGCCGATCGAGCTGTACAGCTCGGCCAGGTGCTTGCCCGGCAGGATGCGCTTGAGAAACGCCACGAACTGCCTGGGCACCCGCACATCAACCATGAAGTATGAGCGAGTGAAGGAGAAGATGATCGACACCTCGGCCTCGTCGACAATCAGGGTGTCGATCCGCAGGCCCTCGCCTTGGTGGTGCAGCAGGGCAATCACCAACGGCCAGTGTTCATCTGCGGTAAACAGCCGGCCTACCAGGTACGCGCCCTTGTTGCGGTAGAATACGCAGGTAAACAGTTCGATACACAGCTCAGGGTCGCGCACCACCCAGTCCGGCAAGTTGGCTTGCAGCAGCGCCTCAAGGCGCAGCAGGTCTGCGTCCAGGTCGCAGTAAGGGACCTTGAAGCGGTAATCATTGAAAATCCTGCGCAGCAACACAGGCAGGTTGCCATTGGGCCAGTAACGCCGGATCTGCGCGAGCTCAGGCTTGCCCCGTAACGGCGGACAAGTGCTGTGCACGAACATGCAGCCATCGCTGATCAGGTCATGACTGAATAACCCGCAGAACACCGAGTTGAACCAGGTCTCGGCCAGTTCGCCGTCGCGGCGCGGGGCGATCAGGCTGGTGAACAGGGTCTTGATCAGGGGCCATCCCCTCACCCCCGGCCAGCGCTCACCGGCAAAGCGCCGGCGCAGCCGGACAATGGTGCGATTGACCTGAACTTCATAGAGTTCGATGCGCTGCGCGGAGGCATCCTGAATGGCTTGCCAGCGCGCTTGCTCGAAGCGTTGCCGGGCAGCGCCGGTGATGCGCCGGAAATGCCTGCGGTAATCGTCAAAGCCGGCCAGGATCAGCCGGGCGATGGCCTGCGCGAGGGGGTGGGGAGGCACGGTCAATCCTCCAGAGCGCTGTGAGTATCTGCCGGCCCCTACCCCGTTATCGGCTCAACCAAACAGCCAGTAACCCAGCAGGGTCAGCACCAGCACGGCCAGCACCGGGCGCAGGATGCGGTAGGCCTTGGGGTTGCTGCGCTTGAACTGCTTGACCTGAGTGCTGATCACGTTGCTGAAGCGCTTGCTGAAAGCATAGGCCTGGTTGATGCCGCCGACGCGCTCGTCGTCGAGATTCTGCGGCGCGGTGGCGCGGCCCAGAAAGGCGCTGACGCTGCGGTTGATGCGGGTCATCAGGTTGTTGGTCAGTGGCCGCTCGACATCACAGAACAGAATCACCCGGGTCACGCTGGTCTCGTTCTTGACCCAGTGCACGTAGGTTTCGTCGAACATCACGTCTTCACCGTCACGCCAGGCGTACTCCTCGCCATCGACGAAGATCCGGCAGGCGTCGGAGTTGGGCGTCGACAGGCCCAGGTGATAACGCAGCGAGCCGGCGAACGGGTCGCGGTGCGGGTTGAGGTGGCTGTCGCCAGGCAGCAAGGCGAACATTGCGCCCTTGACGTTGGGAATGCTGTTGACCAGCGCCAC
Source organism: Pseudomonas sp. LJDD11 (assembly GCF_024584215.1). Classification (NCBI taxonomy): domain Bacteria; kingdom Pseudomonadati; phylum Pseudomonadota; class Gammaproteobacteria; order Pseudomonadales; family Pseudomonadaceae; genus Pseudomonas; species Pseudomonas sp. LJDD11. The sequence continues at coordinate 431,115 of NZ_JANJFL010000002.1, read as the reverse complement.
GGTTTGCGGGCACAGGGTTTCGGCCGACGGCAGGGCCTTGTCGTACCATTTCAGGTAAAACCGCTTCCAGCCTTTCTTGAAGAACGAGCCAAAACCGGCGTCGTTATCCTTGGCTGCCGCACGGATGTAACCCTCGTCGAACAGGCGCATGGCCTCTTCACGAATGACTTGCCAGTTGTCCTTGAGCACATCGAGCTCAGGAAACTCGCGGCGGTCCAGGTATGGCTTGGACGGTACTTTGGAAAACAGGTACATCAGGCTGTTGTAAGGAGCGAACAACGCCGAATGATTAACAAACTGACGCAGCAGCGGCAGGCGTGCCCGGCCACGCAGGTGGACGTACAGCGTGCTGCCCACGAACAACAGCAGGATCGACGCCTTTACAGCGAACGATAGGGTCATGGAGCTCTCCTTGAAAACCAACGGGCGGCCTTTGGATCAAGGCCGCCCGTCAGTTCGGGTCGTAAGGCCGGTACGCACCGGCCAGAAGTTCTTCAGCGCATCAAGCGCTTAACAAGTCGGCCATCATAAACCTTTGACCGACCGGCAAGAAACTCACTGCTGCAATTGCTGGTCGGTGAACAGGTCGCTGAACAGCATGCTCGACAGGTAGCGCTCGCCCGAGTCGGGCAGGATCACCACCAGGGTCTTGCCCTGCATCTCGGGCTTTTCAGCCAGCCGCACGGCAGCGGCCATGGCAGCACCGCAGGAAATACCGCACAGGATGCCCTCTTCCTGCATCAGGCGCAGGGCCATGCTCTTGGCTTCGTCTTCGCTGACAGACTCGACGCGGTCGAGCAGCGACAGATCGAGGTTGTTCGGGATGAACCCGGCGCCGATGCCCTGAATCTTGTGCGGGGCCGGCTTGATTTCTTCACCAGCCAGCGCCTGGGCGATGATCGGCGAGGTCTCAGGCTCGACCGCCACCGACAGGATCGGCTTGCCAGCGGTTTGTTTGATGTAGCGCGAGACGCCGGTGATGGTGCCGCCGGTACCAACACCCGCGACCAGCACGTCGATCGCGCCGTCGGTATCAGCCCAGATTTCCGGGCCGGTGGTTTTCTCGTGAATCGCCGGGTTGGCCGGGTTGTCGAACTGCGCTGGCATGAAGTACTCGCCGGGGTTGGCCGCCAGCAACTCTTCAGCCTTGGCAATCGCGCCTTTCATGCCCTTGGCAGGCTCGGTCAACACCAGCTCTGCGCCGAGCGCCTTGAGCACTTTGCGACGCTCCAGGCTCATGGAGGACGGCATGGTCAGGATCAGCTTGTAGCCCCGCGCCGCTGCAACGAAGGCCAGACCAATGCCGGTGTTGCCGGAAGTCGGTTCGACAATGGTCATGCCCGGCTTGAGTTTGCCGCTGCTCTCGGCGTCCCAGACCATGTTCGCGCCGATCCGGCATTTGACCGAATAGCCAGGGTTGCGACCTTCGATCTTGGCCAGGATGGTCACGCCGCGCGGCGCTATCCGGTTGATCTGCACCAGCGGCGTATTGCCGATGGAGTGGGCATTGTCTGCATAGATCCGGCTCATGACGGTGTCCTTGTTGCAAAGGCATTTGAGAAAGACCCAACAGCCTATGCGCAAGGCTGTTTTGCGTCCAGTCACAGCGAAACGATTGATCTTGACGGCAGTCAACTCTCAACAGCCTGTTAACCGTCTTTTCGAGGCCAATACCATGAAACGTCGCTACCGCTGGCCATTATGGACTCTGGCCGGTCTGGCCAGCCTGCTGCTGGCCCTGCACCTGGCCCTGCCTTATCTGGTGCGCGACTACCTGAACGACAAGCTGGCAGACATGGGCGATTACCGTGGCCGCATCGCCGATGTCGAGCTGGCCTGGTGGCGCGGCGCCTATCGGATCAAGGCGCTGCAGATCGTCAAGGTCGACGGCAAAGTGCCGGTGCCGTTTCTGCAGGCGCCGCTGATCGAACTGGCCATAAGCTGGCGCTCGCTGTGGCAGGATCATGCCGTGGTCGGTGAGGTGATTTTCAGCGAACCGCAACTCAACTTCGTCGACGGCGGCCAAGACCGCAGCGCTTCGCAGACCGGTCAGGGCACCGACTGGCGGGCGCAACTGGATAAAGTCCTGCCGTTCACCCTCAACGAGTTGCGCATCGATAACGGCCAGATCACCTTCAATAACTTCAGTACCACCCCGAAAGTGCGTATCGAGGCCGATCAGGTCAACGCCAGCCTGTACAACCTGACCAACGTGGTCGACCTGCAGGGCCCTCGGGACGCACGCTTCGAAGGCAAGGCCCGGCTGTTGCAGAGCGCCCGCCTTGAAAGCACCGCCACGTTCGATCCGATGAACAACTTTCAGGACTTTGACTTTCGGCTGCGCGCCACCGGCATAGAGCTCAAACGCATGAACGACTTTGCCTCGGCCTATGGCAAGTTCGACTTCAACGCCGGGCACGGCGATCTGGTCATCGAAGCCCAGGCGGTCGACGGCCGGCTGGACGGCTACATTAAGCCCTTGCTGCGCGACGTCGAGGTGTTCAACTGGCAGCAGGACGTCGAGAATCAGAACAAGGGCTTGTTGCGCTCGGTCTGGGAGGCCCTGGTCGGCGCCAGTGAAACCGTGCTCAAAAACCAGCAAAAGAACCAGTTCGCCACTCGGGTGGAGCTGTCTGGCAGCGTCAAGCAGCAGAACATCAGTGGCCTGCAAGCGTTCTGGGGGATTTTGCGCAATGGCTTTATCCAGGCCTTCAATGCCCGATATGAAGGCACCGATGCGCAGTGATACAGGCTATATTCATCCCTTTGTCCGGGTTACGAGGATCCATCAACGATGAAGTTCGAAGGCACCGCCACCTACGTCGCCACCGACGACCTCAAACTGGCGGTCAACGCCGCCGTCACTCTGGAGCGACCGTTGCTGGTCAAAGGCGAGCCAGGCACCGGCAAGACCTTGCTGGCCGAGCAGTTGGCCGAATCCTTTGGCGCACGGCTGATCACCTGGCACATCAAGTCCACCACCAAGGCCCATCAGGGCTTGTACGAGTACGATGCGGTCAGCCGCCTGCGCGACTCGCAACTGGGCGTGGACAAGGTTCACGACGTGCGCAACTACCTGAAAAAGGGCAAGCTCTGGGAAGCCTTCGAAGCACCCGAGCGGGTGATTCTGCTGATCGACGAGATCGACAAGGCCGATATCGAGTTCCCTAACGACCTGCTGCAAGAACTCGACCGCATGGAGTTCTACGTCTATGAAACCGACGAGACCATCAAGGCCCGGCACCGGCCGATCATCATCATTACCTCCAATAACGAGAAGGAACTGCCCGACGCCTTCCTGCGCCGCTGCTTCTTCCATTACATCGCCTTCCCCGACCGCCAGACACTGCAAAAGATCGTCGATGTGCACTTCCCGAACATCAAGCAAAGCCTGGTCAGCGAAGCGCTGGATGTGTTTTTCGATGTGCGCAAAGTGCCGGGCCTCAAGAAGAAGCCCTCGACCTCGGAACTGGTCGACTGGCTGAAGCTGTTGATGGCCGACGAGATTGGCGAAGAAGTGCTGCGCGAGCGCAATCCGACCAAGGCCATTCCACCGCTGGCTGGTGCTCTGGTGAAGAACGAGCAGGATGTGCAATTGCTCGAACGCCTGGCGTTCATGAGCCGGCGCGGCAACCGCTGAACAAAGGCCCTCGCCATGCTGATCAATCTGTTTAACGAAATGCGTGCCGCAAAAGTACCGGTGTCGTTGCGCGAACTGCTGGACCTGATCGAGGCCCTGCAACAACGTGTGGTGTTTGCCGATCTCGACGAGTTCTACTTTCTGGCCCGCACGATTCTGGTCAAGGACGAGCGCCACTTTGACAAGTTCGACCGGGCTTTTGGCGCTTACTTCAATGGCCTGCAGGATCTTGATGACGCGCTGCAGGCGCTGATTCCCGAAGACTGGTTGCGCAAGGAATTCGAACGTTCGCTGACGCCTGAAGAGCGGGCGCAGATCCAGTCACTCGGAGGCCTGGACAAACTGCTGGAGGCGTTCAAGCAGCGCCTGGCCGAACAGGAAGAGCGCCACGCTGGCGGCAACAAGTGGATCGGCACCGGCGGCACCAGCCCGTTTGGCTCCGGTGGCTATCACCCCGAAGGCATCCGGGTGGGCGATGCCGGGCAGCGTCAGGGCAAGGCGGTCAAAGTCTGGGACCAACGCGAGTACCGCAACCTCGATGATCAGGTCGAGCTGGGCACTCGCAACCTGAAAGTCGCACTGCGAAGGCTGCGCAAGTTCGCCCGAGAGGGGGCGGCCGAAGAGCTGGACCTCGATGGCACTATCGAACACACCGCCCGCGATGCGGGACTGCTGAACATCCAGATGCGCCCGCAGCGGCGCAACGCCGTGAAACTGCTGTTGCTGTTCGACATTGGCGGCTCGATGGATGCGCATGTGAAGGTTTGCGAAGAGCTGTTCTCGGCGTGCAAGACCGAGTTCAAGCACCTGGAGTATTACTATTTCCACAACTTCGTTTATGAAACGCTGTGGAAGGATAATCAGCGGCGCAATGCCGAGCGCATCGCCACCCAGGACGTGCTGCATACCTATGGCGCCGATTACAAAGTGATCTTCGTCGGTGATGCGTCCATGGCACCTTATGAGATCACGCATGCCGGTGGCAGCGTCGAACACTGGAACGAGGAGCCGGGCCATCTGTGGATGCAGCGGTTCATGAGCAAGTTCAAAAAGCTGGTGTGGATCAATCCTTACCCGAAGAACGTCTGGGATTACACGACCTCGACGCACATTGTGCGCGACCTGGTAGAGCAGCGGATGTATCCGCTGACCCTGGAAGGGCTGGAGGAAGGGATTCGCTATTTGGCCAAGTAAGAGCGGCCGATCCGGTTCAGCCGGGAAGCCTTCGCGGCTAAAGCCGCTCCTACGGGGCCGTGTTTGCTGCGCGACAGCGCGGCGCCGAGGCGGCGGGCGATCTCCTGCGGACAATCACCAGCGTTTTGCTCAACGCCACTCGGCGCGCATTTTCGGTTTGCGCCGGCCGCCGTTGACCACCCAGCCCAGCAGCAGGAACAGGCCTTCAACCAGGAAGGTGAGGATCACCGCGCTGGCGATACCCCAGCCGATCACCACGGGGGTGAGCAGCAGTTGCCAGGTGTAGCCATCAAGGGTTTCGCGGCGGATGTCAGGGTCGGCGGCAGTCGCGACGTGCCAGGCTTTGCCGGCCATGGAGCCTTGCAGGCCCAGCCATTGACGCTCCAGTACCTGGGTGCGGCTGAGCAGGTTTTCGATGTTGCTGGCGTCGTTGCGAAACACCGGGTCTTCGCTGTTGCGGTAGTGCTGGATCAGTGCCTGAATGTCACCGTTGAAGAACTGCTGCGCGGTCGCTTTGAAGCCCTTGATCGCCTGCTGCGCCTCGATCAGGTGCGCCTCGACCCGCTTGCTGTAATCACTGATGAAACCTGGCGCCTGGACGCCGAACAACAGTGCGGTGGTGAACAGAACCAGTCGCAGGTAACTACGCAGCATCGATATCCCTCTTTTTGATTTTTTGGCGGGTCGGTCGTTCAAAGCAGGTATTACGGTGTTGCGGTGGTGCCGTGGGTGACACACTCCCCCTTGCGCCACAGCCCCCACTGGCCCGGTTCGTAACCGGTCCAGGTCTCATTCTCGGTCAAGGCTTCGGTGGCGATCACGGTGACCACGTCGTGGGGCGTTGTTTCAGCCTGGAAATCGACGATCACATCGACATCCTTCAACCGCGCAGGGCCAAATGGCGCCCGTCGGGTAATGTGCACCAGCTTGGTGGAACAAAAGCAAAATAGCCAGTCGCCATCACTCAGCAAGCCATTGAATACCCCTTTGCCACGGTACTCGTTGCAGGCCTCTACCAGCGTTGGCAAAAGCTGCTCGATTTCCACGGGCTCAGGGTACGCCTCGCGAATGCGGTTAAGCAGGTCGCAGAACGCCGCTTCGCTGTCAGTATCGCCCACCGGCCTATAGAAACTGTGCTGCGGATTGAAATCCGCCAGCTGGCCATTGTGGGCAAAGCACCAGTTCCGGCCCCACAGTTCACGTACAAACGGGTGCGTGTTGGACAGGCAGACTTTGCCGACGTTGGCCTGGCGGATATGGCCGATCACCACTTCGCTCTTGATCGGATAACGCTGTACCAACTGCGCGACTTCCGACTCGCTGCTGGCCGCCGGATCCTGAAACAGGCGCAGGCCGCGCCCCTCATAAAAACCGATGCCCCAGCCATCACGGTGCGGACCGGTGCGGCCGCCGCGCTGCATCAGGCCGGTAAAGCTGAAAACGATATCAGTCGGGACATTGGCACTCATGCCCAGCAGTTCACACATGTTCAGGTACTCGCTTCAAAACATTGCCTGCGCAGGCGTACAGCCGGCGCGCCCCCACGAAGCGAACGGTTACAGCCGCGGCTCGACCCGGGTGCGCAGCGTCGACGCCGGTTCCGGGCTGCGGCCGTAAAGCTCACTCTTGCCGAACGGCTCATCATCCTCGTCATCCTGCGCAGCGGCCTGTTGCTTGCGGGCTTCAAGCTGCTCCTGGCGTGCCTTGCGGCTTTTTTCGATGGGCATGCGCACCAGCACGAACACCAGGTAAGCAATGAACGCACACAGACCATACATGGCAAGGTCGAGCACCGCCGTCCAGACATTGCTGCCCACCTTGAACAGCAGATCCAGTGCCGAAATAGCCACCGCCGGCGCGTAAAGATCACGTGCCGGATCAACCACGGTCGGGGTAAACAGCAGCACCGCGCCAATCACCCGCAGCGGCTCCTTGAGGTAGCGCCACATCCAGCCGGTCATTACAAACAGCACCAGCAGGCAGCCCAATGCAGCAACGGCGTAGAGACCCCAGGCGATCAGATAGTCATGTTCAGTCATGTGGTGCGTGGTCAGCCAGTCAAATAGACGCTTATGATAACGGCTTTTCACGGCCCCGGCGCGTCCGGCATGTGAACCACGTTTTATCCAGGAGAGCCCGGCATGACTTCACCTACTACCTGCGCCAGCGCCCCTGTAGCCCGTAAGGCCGATGGCCAGGACCCTTATGTCTGGCTGCAAGAGCGCGACAGCACTGAAGTACTCGATTACCTGAAAGCCGAAAACGCTTATACCGATGCACAGCTAGGCGACCAACAGGCTCTGCGCGAGGCGCTGTTTGAAGAAATCAAGGCGCGCATCCAGGAGACCGACCTGTCGCTGCCCTCGCCCTGGGGCCCGTACCTGTATTACACCCGCACCACCGCCGGCGACGAATACGCGCGGCATTACCGCTGCGCACGCCCGGCCGACGGCTCCCATCAGCCAGACGAACCCAGCGAACAGCTGTTGCTGGACCCGAACGTACTGGCCAACGGCGGTTTCCTGTCGCTGGGCAGCTTCAGCATCAGCCCTGACCACCGCCGTCTGGCCTACAGCCTGGACACCTCGGGCGATGAGATCTACCAGTTGTTCGTCAAGGAACTGGACAGCGGCGAGGTGCACAGCCTGCCCTTCGAGGACTGCGACGGGAGCATGACCTGGGCCAATGACAGCCAGACCCTGTTCTTCGCAACGCTGGACGACACCCACAGACCCTGGAAGCTCCATCGCCATCGTTTGGGCGAGGCAAATGCCGAGGAGGTGTTTTGCGAGCCGGACGGGCGCTTTTTCCTGCAATGCGCACGCAGCAGCTCGGAACGCCAGCTGCTGCTACAACTGGGCAGCAAGACCACCAGCGAAGCCTGGGTACTGGACGCCGATCAGCCAGCGCAGGCGTTCACTTGCCTGGCACCACGGGTCGAAGGCCACGAATATGACGTCGATCACGGCCTGCTCGATGGCCAATGGACCTGGTTCATTCGCAGCAACCAGGACGGTATCAACTTCGCGCTTTACCAGGCACCGGCCACCGGTATTCCAGCCCGCGCCGACTGGCAGCCGCTGGTGCCCCACAGCGATACAGTGATGCTCGATGGCGTGACCCTCAATGCCAAAGCCATCACCCTGAGCCTGCGTGAAGGCGGCCTGCCAGTGATCGAGGTGCGCCCGCAGAACCTGCCGGCCTACCGCGTGCAGTTGCCTGATGCCGCCTACAGCCTGTATGTGCAGGACAGCCTGGAGTTCGACAGCGACCGTATTCGTCTGCGCTACCAGTCACTGAACCGCCCCTCTCAAGTACGCCAGTTGCAACTGGACAACGGCCAGCAACAGGTACTCAAGCAAACACCGGTACTCGGCGAGTTCGATGCCGATGCCTATGTGAGTCAGCGCCTCTGGGCAACTGCCGCCGACGGCACTCAAGTGCCGATCAGCCTGGTGGTGCGCCGTGACTGCCTGGGCCAGCCAACGCCGGTTTACCTGTATGGCTACGGCGCCTACGGCGCGAGCCTCGACCCGTGGTTTTCCCATGCCCGCCTGAGCCTGCTCGACCGCGGCGTAGCCTTTGCCATCGCCCACGTGCGTGGCGGCGGCGAGCTGGGCGAAGCCTGGTATCGCGCCGGCAAGCAGGAACACAAACACAACACCTTTGGCGACTTCATTGCCTGCGCCGAACACCTGATCGACAAAGGCCTGACCCGCGCCGGGCAACTGGTGATCAGCGGCGGTAGCGCTGGCGGGTTGTTGATCGGCGCGGTACTCAACCAGCGCCCTGAACTTTTCCGTGCGGCAATTGCCGAAGTGCCGTTTGTCGACGTGCTCAACACCATGCTCGACCCGGAGCTGCCGCTGACCGTCACCGAATACGACGAATGGGGTAATCCGCAAGAACCGCAAGTGTATGAGCGGATCAAAGCCTATGCGCCTTATGAAAACGTCCAGGCCCAGGCCTACCCGGCAACGCTGGTGATCGCCGGTTACAACGACAGCCGCGTGCAGTACTGGGAGGCAGCCAAGTGGGTGGCGCGGTTGCGTGAGCACAAGACCGACGACAACCTGCTGCTGCTCAAGACCGAGCTGGGCGCCGGCCATGGCGGCATGAGCGGCCGCTATCAGGGCCTGCGGGATGTGGCACTTGAATACGGTTTTGTGTTCAAAGTACTTGACCTGGCTGGTTGATAGCCGTGCTTCGCAGCCAGACCGTCGTCATCGGGCGCCTGGCTGCAACAAGCGTTGACCGTGAGCGTAAACCAATCAGAACAAGACCGAATCATGCCTGAACCGTCCAACATGAACACCGCGATTCACACCATGCTGCTCGACTGCGGGCTTTTTGATTCCGTGTCATCCAGCGAGTTGGCCAGCGTCGCCGGTTATTTCAGCATCACTGAATTCGACAAGGACCAGGTCATCTTCAATGAAGGCGACCCCGGAACCTTCATGTGCATCATTGACCAGGGCAGCGTGGTGGTGCGCAAACTCAACCCCGACGGCCAGGCGGTGGATATCGCCAGCCTGCGCCGCGGCCGGGCGTTGGGCGAAATGGCGGTGCTCGATGGCGAACGTCGCTCGGCCAGTTGCATCGCTGCCAGCCACTGCCAGTTGCTGACCCTGGGGCGTGACTCACTGGACAAGATGATCGACGAGGCGCCGAAGATTGCGGCAAAGATCATTCGCGCATTGGCGATTTCATTGTCCAGGCGACTACGCATGGTCGATGGGCAGTTGCTCGCGCAGCAGGTTTGACAGCCTGATAGACTGACGGCGTATTCCACACCTGCAGCAAGGCCATTGTATGAGCACGCCGTCGAACACTTCCAAACTGGACCGCATCCTCGCCGAAACCCAGCGCGAACGGGAAAAAGGCTACCGTGACAAGGCCCTGCGCATGTACCCGCATGTCTGCGGGCGCTGCGCCCGGGAGTTTTCCGGCAAGCGCCTGAGCGAATTGACGGTGCACCATCGTGACCACAACCACGACAACAACCCCCAGGACGGCTCGAACTGGGAGTTGCTGTGCCTGTATTGCCATGACAACGAACATGCGCGATACACCGATCAGCAGTACTTCAGCGAAGACTCACTGAGCACACCGAAAATCGCCAAGGCCACGCATAACCCGTTTGCGGCGCTGGCAGGCTTGATGAAGAAGGATGAGTGAGCGCTGCACCTCTGTGCTGATCTGGCGCCACAGCGCGGGCTCGGCCCGAAGAACAACGGCAAAAACACAGCCGCTCATACTTTTTAGGTTTTGTACTAAAAGTCGGTGCCGGTAGCGTTTGCGCCATGATTGGCTGGCGGCCCGCATGGCTTGCCGCGACTCTTTGATTGTCCAAAGTATCGACAGCGGAGCATCAGTGAACGGATGTTTGGCTGGCCAGGAGCGTTGCGGCTATGGTCACCTTGGCCTGCCGCCTACTTTGTAGGCAGCAGTACTTTTTCTTACAGAACTCAAGAGCAGTCGCTGTTCACGATACGACCCTGCGCAGGGTCATTTTGCACTTTCGCCTATTACTTGTAGATCACTGATCTGCGCTTCAAGCTCGCTGGACTTCGTCCAACAAATAGCATTCCAGCCCGACTCAAGTGCAGCCTGAACATTAGCTGGAGTATCATCAATCAGGAGTAACTCCTCTGGTAGAAATCCGGACAACTCGGTGATCTTTTTATAAAACTCAAGGCTTGGCTTTCGCCAAGACAGCGCTGCGGAGTAAAAGATGCCATCGCAGTAGTGATCCAGGCCAAGTGACGTCATTAAAAACTCTGCGCGTAGGTGTTCCTGATTGGACGCGAGAAATACTTTCACCCCACGACGACGATGACGGGCCAGGTCCGCCAGCAACCCGAGATTGAGCCGAGCATCGTTTTCAAACCAGTAATTCAATAATCTATGCGCAGAAAGGTTCGGAGCAATGTCTGCCAGCACCGAGGCAAGCCTCTCTTCAAGGGATAACTTGCCGGTAACTATGGCATCCCAGTAGGGCTCGAACAGCGCCTTATGAAGATCCGAGCTTGCCAGCCCGAGATCCTCTTCAAGTGATGAAGCCCAGCCTTGGCCGTCGGCGGGCCGACCATCGACGACTACACCATCCACATCAACCATAAAAGCCCGAATCAACGTAGCCTCCTTCATGGTGTCCCGGACTTCGCATTGCAAACAGATCCCGGTGCATTCAATAGATATATCTTGCAAAAGGTCACCTCTAAAAACGTAGGCGAGGCAGCCTGCGCAAGGCAAAAAACGGCGAGGGAGCGGAGTTTACGGGTTGTAAATGAGCATCCTGAGCCGTTTTTTAACGCAGTGCTGGCAACGCAGGTCGTTTTTAGAGGTGCCCAAAACGCCAGCTTATGAGACCGACCTGGATAGGTATAAGACTTGTTATGCATAAGCTTAGAGGGTGTCTACAAAATGGCTGCACTTAGCAATACTGCGTTGAAATCGGCCTGGATCGCCAGCCCGGTCAACATGCTCATGTACTTCTGTACACTGCGCTTTTCCGCCCGATTTCGCCTTGTCTTGCCTTCGTTCGCCTATTTTGTAAACACCCTCTCAGGGCACACTCGGTTACCAGGAGAGTTCGCCGAATGCTTATGCCTATAGCGTTGCTCATGCTTTTTAACCTGACGTAAATGTAATCACCCACCGCTGTGCGTTATGGCATCTTCACGCCCATCGATGCATGGGACTTCTACTGCGATGCCTTTCAAGACTTCACGACGTACGTTCGTTCAGGGCCTGGCCGCCGGCGGGCTGCTGGGTGGGCTGGGCTTGCTGGCTACGCCACTACGGGCCGCTGCGGTCGGCAATCAGCAGCCGCTGGAATTGAGCGGCACCGAATTCGAGCTGTTCATCGGTGAAACGCCGGTGAACATCACCGGTCGGCCGCGTACCGCACTGACCATCAATAACGGCTTGCCCGGCCCGTTGTTGCGCTGGCGTGAGGGCGATACGGTGACGGTGCGCGTGCGTAACCGGCTGCAAGAACCGACCTCCATTCACTGGCACGGCATCATCCTGCCAGCCAATATGGACGGTGTACCGGGCCTGAGTTTTGCCGGAATCGCCCCTGACGGCATGTATGAGTACCGCTTCAAGGTGCGCCAGAACGGCACCTACTGGTATCACAGCCACTCCGGGTTACAGGAGCAGGCCGGGGTCTACGGGCCGCTGATCATCGATGCCAGGCAACCCGAGCCGTTCGAGTACCAGCGTGAGCATGTGGTGATGCTCACTGACTGGACCGACGAGAAACCTGCCACGCTGCTGAAGAAACTCAAGCAGCAAGGCGATTACTACAATCGCCAGAAACGCACCCTGATCGACTTCATTGACGACGTCGGCCGGCACGGCTGGAGCCAGACTGTCGCCGACCGGAAAATGTGGGCGCAGATGCGCATGAACCCCACCGATATCGCTGATGTCGGCGGCGCGACCTACACCTACCTGATGAACGGCCAGGCACCGGACATGAACTGGACCGGGCTGTTCACGCCCGGCGAAAAGGTCCGCCTGCGGCTGATCAACGGCTCGGCCATGAGCTACTTCGACCTGCGCATACCGGGCCTGAAAATGACCGTGGTTGCCGCCGATGGCTTGCATGTCGAACCCGTGACCGTCGATGAACTGCGTATCGCCGTGGCAGAAACCTATGACGTGATCATCGAGCCACAGGCCCCCGCCTATACCCTGTTCGCCCAGGCCATGGACCGCAGCGGCTTTGCCTGCGGCACGCTGGCCAGCCAGCCGGGGCTGCGTGCGCCAGTGCCGCAGTTGGACCCACGGCCACTGCTGGGCATGGCCGATATGAACATGAGCCATGCGGGCATGGGCCATGACCAGATAAACCATGGCCAAATGAATCACGCCGCCATGCCAGCGATGCCGGGCATGCAGCATGGCAGCGGTTCGCAACCCATCGAACACCCCGCCAGCGAAGAGGGCAATCCGCTGGTTGATATGCAGACCACCCAGCCAACGGCCAAGCTGGATGATCCAGGTATCGGCCTGCGCGATAACGGCCGACGGGTGCTGACTTACGCTGACCTGCGCAGCCGCTTCGCTGACCCCGATGGCCGCGAGCCAGGCCGCAGCATTGAACTGCACCTGGCCGGGCACATGGAAAAATTCGCCTGGTCGTTCAATGGTGTGAAGTTTTCCGACGCCGAACCCTTGTTGCTCAGGTATGGCGAGCGGGTGCGTATCGTGCTGGTCAACGACACCATGATGACCCACCCCATTCACTTGCATGGCATGTGGAGCGATCTGGAGGACGAGCACGGGCGCTTCATGGTCCGTAAGCACACCATCGACATGCCGCCCGGCACGCGGCGCAGCTACCGGGTGACTGCCGACGCGCTGGGCCGCTGGGCCTATCACTGCCACCTGCTGTACCACATGGAGACCGGCATGTTCCGCGAAGTGAGGGTACAAGAATGAGCCTGACGCACATGAGCCGCCGCCCTGCCCTGCTATTGACCACCAGCCTGCTGTTCAGCCCGGTCGCGCTGGCCGCGCAAGGCACCGGTCACAATATGGACCACTCCAGCCACGGCGCCATGGCGGACCCTGCCATGCACGCCCAGCCGCTAGACGAGCATGCAGGACACGCGCCTGCGCCCGCCACTGATGCTCATCAGGGTCACGCAGGCCACGACATGAGCACACACAGCGGCCATTCAATGCCACCCGCCGTTGCCTCGCCAGTCCCGCCCCTGACCGACGCTGACCGGGCGGCGGTGTACCAGCACCCGGCAGGGCACCAGATGCACGACAACGCCTGGAATCATCAGGTGTTGCTAGACAGGCTCGAATGGCAGGATGGCGAACACGGCAGTGCGCTGGCCTGGAATGTCGACGGCTGGGTCGGTGGGGACATCGACCGGTTGTGGTTACGCAGCGAGGGCGAACGCAGTCAAGGGCGTACCGAGCACGCCGAAGTACAGGCGCTGTGGGGCCATTCAATTTCGCCCTGGTGGGATTTGCTGGGTGGCATACGTCAGGACTTCAATCCCGGTGCCGCGCAAACCTGGGCGGCGTTCGGGATTCAGGGCATGCCGCTGTCCGGGCTGGAAACCGAAGCTACGGCGTTTATCGGCGAAGGCGGCCAGGCTGCGCTACGCCTGGAGGCCGAGTACGACTTGCTGATTACCAACCGGCTGATCCTGCAGCCTTCGGCAGAGGTCAACCTGTATGCCAGCAACGATGAGCAACGCGGGGTCGGTGCAGGTCTTGCCGACAGCGAACTGGGTTTGCGCCTGCGCTATGAGATCCGCCGCGAGTTTGCGCCCTATATCGGCGTGACCTGGAACCATCGCTACGGCAATAGCGCTGACTACGCCAGGGCTGAGGGTGAAGCGCGCAGTGAAGCACGGCTGGTGCTGGGGGTACGGCTGTGGTTCTGAATCTGCCGTATACTTGCCGGCTTTTCTCCAGAGCACTTCACCGTGGGCAACAAACGCTACGCCTGTATCGGACTGTATAACCCCAAATCCCCGGAAAATGTCGGCTCGGTCATGCGCGCCGCCGGTTGCTATGGCGTGGCGTCGGTGTTCTACACCGGTAAACGCTATGAGCGCGCCAGGGACTTTGTTACCGACACCAAGAAGATCCACCAGGACATCCCGCTGATCGGTATTGAAGACCTCAAACAGATCCTGCCGCTGGGCTGCACGCCAGTGGCAGTCGAGCTGGTCGAAGGTGCCCGCGCCTTGCCGGAGTACACCCACCCTGATCGCGCCCTGTATATCTTCGGCCCGGAAGATGGCTCGCTGGACCAGGAGATCCGCGACTGGTGCGAGGACGTGGTGTACATCCCTACCGAAGGCTGCATGAACCTCGCGGCGACGGTCAATGTGGTGCTCTACGACCGCATGGCCAAGGGCAACAACACCCGCTCCGGTGCGCAGTTCGGTCGTGACAAGGTCACCGAGCCCACGCCAGCCGCCCGCGCAGCCATTGATGCAGATTCGGGGAACAGTTGACCTGGCTGGCAGTCAGTAATGGTTCAACCCGTCAGGAGAGCAATCATGAGCGATACCCCGATCATCGAACGCATTGACCGCCCATTCCCGCCACAACGCCCGGAACAGAACGTTCAGGGCTGGGAGCGCATGACCTCGCTGGCCGGTGGCGTGGCGCTGGTGGGCAAAGGGCTGCGCCGGGGCGGGCTGTTCGGTCTGGTACAGCTGGCCATCGGCGGCGCGGTTCTGGCCCGTGGCATCACCGGCCACTGCTCGGCCAAGAGCCTGCTGGAGAAGAGCCGTAGCGATCTGCACCGTGCACGGACCGATATCGAACGTGCCGGCGCCGAACTGCACCACCTGAAAAGAAAAGCCGAAAAAACCGCGCCCAAAGTGATCGAGGCGGTGAAAGAGACGGTCATTGACGAGGTCGCCACCCCGAAGACCTCCAGGCCTGAGATCTGAAGCGTCAGCCGGCGCGGAAAATCAGGTAATCCTCCCAGTCATCTTCAGGCACGCTGTCTTCGCTGAGCATGCGTCCGGACTGGGAGATACGCTTGCGGTGGACCGCCTTGCGGTCACCGCTGACCAAGTGGTGCCACTCAGGCAGATCCTTGCCTTCGCTGACCAGCCGATAACCACAGGTCGGCGGCAGCCACTTGAACTCATCGGCCTGGCCTGGGGTGAGCTGGATACAGTCCGGCACGGCCTCGCGACGGTTCGGGTAGTCCGAACACTGGCACGTCTTGAGGTCCAGCAGCTTGCAGGCGATGCGTGTGTAGTAGACGCTGTTGTCTTCTTCGTCTTCGAGCTTTTGCAGGCAGCACAATCCGCACCCATCGCACAGCGACTCCCACTCATCCCGGTTCAGTTGGTCGAGGCGCTTGTGGATCCAGAAAGGTTCGAGTGTGGCGGTCATGGGCGGCTAAACAGCGTCGGTGCAGGAAAAGGCCGCCAGTCTAGTGGCACAACTGCTGCGGGCCAAGCGCTGGCTGTCGCCAGACTTGTCATTGGTAGTGCGAAACAGTAATTTTGACAGGCTTTGTTACATCCTGATGCCTGCCGACCACGGCCCATCCTGTCTGCCCGTCATTCAACCCCTCCCTACGACAAGGACTGCCATGAGCACTCATCCTCGCGTTGCCGACTTTGACATTCACCCGCAATTCATCCAACGCTGGTCGCCGCGGGCGTTCAGCGATGCGGTGATCCCGGAAGAAACCCTGCTGAGCTTCATCGAAGCCGCGCGCTGGGCGCCTTCGGCCTACAATTCACAGCCTTGGCGCTTCCTGTATGCGCGCCGTGGTACACCGAACTGGGAACGCTACCTGGGCCTGCTCAATGAATTCAACCGCAGCTGGGCCCAGCACGCCTCAGCCTTGGTGGTCATTGTGTCGAAGACCACCTTCACCGCACCGGGCGCCAGCGAAGAAAGCCCGGCCCTGTGGCACACCTTCGACACCGGCTCCGCCTGGGGGCTGTTTGCCCTGCAGGCCAGCCTGAGCGGCTGGCACACCCACGGCATGGCCGGCTTCGATCAGGACCTGACCCGTCAAGAGCTGAAGATTCCGGAGCACTACGCGATTCACGCGGTGATCGCAGTGGGCAAGGCCGGTGACAAGGCAAGCCTGCCGGAATACCTGCAAGGCCGTGAAGTACCGAGCCCGCGCCAGCCGGTCAGCGAGCTGGCTGCCGAAGGTGATTTCAGCCTGTAGGTTGAATCACGCAGCAAACACCGGGCCTCGTAGGAGCTGCTTCAGCGGCGAAGGCTTCGCCGCTGAAGCGGATCGCCGCCCGGCGGCTCCTACGGATTTTGACAGGCGCAGCCGTCAGTAACCGCGCGCGAAATCCACTTCACCGCGCAATGGCTCGCCCGTCTCAAAGGCGCGCAGGTTGTCCAGAAACAGTTCGACCATCGCCGGTGGCGAGGTGGGCGCTGAACTGTGTCCGGTCAATAACAGGCCATAGGCAGTCCAGAACGGATGACGCCGGGGCAAGGGCTCCTGGCGGCAGACGTCGATCACTGCACCGGCCAGATGGCCTTCCTTGAGCGCCTCTACCAGGTCGGCATCGACCACCGACACGCCGCGCCCGGTGTTGATGAACAGCGCCGAAGGCTTGAAGCAAGCGAACAGCTTCGCATCGTACAGGTCATGGGTCTGCGGCGTGTTGGGCAGCAGATTGATCACATAGTCCATATCACCGAGCAGTTGCGCCATATCAGCCAGCGTGACGACCTGTTCAAAGGGCGGCAGCTCACGCGCCGTGTAGGTCACGCCGAACAACTGCACGCCAAACGGCCGTAGAAACTGCGCAACACTCCGACCAATGTCACCGGCACCCACGATCAGTACCTTGCGCCCGGCCAGGCTATGGCCTGGGCGGTTATCCCATTTGCGCTCGACCTGGCTCATCAGCCGTGCAAGCACTTCACGCTCATGACCAAGCATATAAGTGAGAACATATTCGGCCATCACCTGGCCAAAAATACCCACCGCACGGGTCAGCCGGTACTCACGGCTCAGGTGCTCACTGAGCAGCGGCGTGATGCCGGCCCAGGTTGATTGCATCCACTGCGGTTTGTGCCCCTGACGCAACAACGTGGCGAGCAGATCGGGCTGGCCCAGCCAGACCGGCGCATCACTGGCCATTTCGGCCAACTGCGCCGAATCACCACTGCTCAGGACTTCGAGTTGTGGGGCAGCCTGTTGCAGCAGTCGGGTATAGAGAGCGTAATCATGTTCAGCGATCAGAACGCGCATGCAAGGCAATCCTGGAATTCGGGCAGGCAGGTCAATACGAAGTACCGGGCATCACCAGACCGGCACCCGTCGGATGCCGGCAGACACGATCACACCGGATCGTTGCGACGCAGCAGTTCTTCGGGCAAATGCTCGATGTATTCTTCTTCGGCAGGCGGCATTTGCAGGTGATAACCCTGGTTGTCGAGGTTTTCCAGCACCTTGGTGATGTCCTCACGCGCCAGCGCACGCTCAGGGCTCAGGACCAGGTCAAAGGCATGCTGCGGCTTGCCGAACGCGGTCAGCAAACCCTCAGGTACACGGCTGAGCACGTCACTTTTCAGGACGTACAGGTACATCTCGTTCTTCTTGGGGCTGCGATAGATGGAGCAAATACGTTTCAAGGCTGTTCTCCGACACTGGCCAGGCTGTCGAGCAGTGCCTGGCCCATCAACTCACGGCGCCAGCCACGCAGCGAATCGGGTAATTGGTAAGGCCCTTGGGGATAGCCGCTTTTGAGCAGCAACTCCAGGGTTTTCTTGCGCAGCATCAATTCCGGCGCCATATCCAGGCGCTCGGCGTACTGCTGGCCGATGGCGCGCAATGACTTGAGCATGGCCGAGGCTTCGATCGGCAGCGGCTCCGGCAGCGGCGCCGGCCATTGCTCGGCAGGGGTATTGCCCGCGCTCTTGATCAGTTGCAAGAGAAACTCGCCATCCTGACGCACGGTACGCGGGTGCATGTCTTCGATGCGCGCCAGCGTGGTGAGCTGATCCGGCTGAGTCTTGGCCAACGGCCACAACGAAGCTTCACGCAGGATACGATTACGCGGCTGGTTGCGAATCCGCGCCTGCTGCTCACGCCAGGTGCACAGCTCACGCAGCACCGCCAATTGCTGACGAGACAGCTTCCAGGCCAGCTTGGCCTCGCGGTAAGCCTCGCGCGGATCGCTTTCGCGACGCAGATTGGCGACCAGTTCGGCGCCGTCTTCCAGAACCCAGGCGTACTTCTCGGCCGATAGCTGTGGCTGCAACTTGTTGAACAGCTCGGCCAGATGCATGGCGTCTTCTGCCGCATAGCTGACCTGCGTATCGGACAGTGGCCGCTGCAGCCAGTCGGAACGGGTCTCGCCCTTGGGCAGTTCGATGTCCAGCACCGCTTGCACCAGCCGCGAATAGCCCATCGAAAAGCCGATGTTCAGGTAACCGGCTGCCAGTTGGGTATCGAACAACGGTAGCGGCAGGCTGCCGGTGAGGCGCAGCAAGACTTCGAGGTCTTCGCTGCAGGCATGCAGAACTTTGGTAACGGCCGGGTCTTCCAGCAGTACCGCCAGCGGGTGCCAGTCGTTGATCAGCAAAGGATCGATCAGCCAGGCGTTGTTGCCATATCCGACCTGCAGTAAACCGGCGATCGGATAGAAGGTATCGACCCGCATGAATTCGGTGTCGACGGCGATAAACGGCAGGGACTGCCATTGCGTGCATTGGCGGGCAAGGCTGTCGTCGTCGCGGATCCAGTGAATATCGATGGCCACACGGCTCTCCCTTGGATAATGGCGCGCAGTATATATCGCCGTGGGAGCTTGTCGCGCATCAGCCGGCAAGTCTTTGCACAATCTTCATAGTATTGAGCAGATGTTGCAGGAGGCCGGAGCGCATTGCGCGCCCCGGCTGTCGGTCAGTTGGAACGCCGACGGTAGGTACGGTACTCAGGCGTCCAGAAGTTGCGCTCGATGGCGTCGAGAATAACGTCTTCCGGCGTTTCCAGCGCCAGTCCTTCGGCCTGGGCCTCTTTGGCCACGGCCAGAGCGATCTTGCGGCTGACCTGCTGAATGTCCTTGAGCGGCGGCAACACCGCATCGCCCTCCCCGGTCACCATAGGCGAGCATTCGGCCAGGGCGTTCGAGGCTGCCATCAGCATGCGGTCGCTGATTCGCGAAGCCTTGCACGCCAGGACACCCAGACCGATGCCCGGGAAGATGTACGAGTTGTTGCACTGGGCAATGTGTACGGTGCGACCGTTGATGTTCACCGGGGCAAACGGGCTACCGGTGGCAACCAGGGCCTGGCCGTCGGTCCAGCGCAGGACTTCCTCAGGCGTGACCTCGACCTTGGAGGTCGGGTTGGACAGTGGCATCACCAGCGGACGCGGGCAGTGCTTGTGCAACTCACGGATCACTTCTTCGCTGAACAGGCCACGCTGACCCGAAACCCCGATCAGTACGGTGGCGCCAGCGTTGCTGACCACATCCAGCAGTGACGCATAATCCTGACCGGCGCTTGCCCAACCGGCCACGTCAGCAGACTGCTGCGCCAGGCGCTTCTGGAAGTCCAGCAGGTTATCCATGCCCTCGGTGAGCAGACCGAAACGGTCGACCATGAAGATCCGCTTGCGTGCCTGGGCCTCGCTCAGGCCCTCGACCTGCATGGCGGCGATGATGTGTTCGGCGATACCGCAACCGGCGGAACCGGCGCCCAGAAACACCACTTTCTGCTGGCCGAGGGTTTCCTGTTTGGCCTTGCAGGCCGCCAGCAGCGTACCCACCGCCACGGACGCGGTGCCCTGAATGTCATCGTTGAAGCAGCACAGCACGTCGCGATATTTGTCCAGCAACGGCATGGCGTTGGCCTGGGCAAAGTCTTCGAACTGCAGCAGCACGTCCGGCCAGCGGCGCTGTACCGCTTCGATGAACAGCGCAACGAAGTCTTCGTACTCCTTGCCGGTCACCCGCTCGTGGCGCCAGCCCATGTACATCGGGTCATCCAGCAATTCACGGTTGTTGGTGCCGACATCCAGCACGATCGGCAGGGTGTAGGCCGGGCTGACCCCACCGCAGGCGGTGTACAACGACAATTTGCCGATCGGGATCCCCATGCCGCCGATGCCCTGGTCGCCCAGACCGAGAATGCGCTCGCTGTCGGTTACCACGATGATCTTGATCCGGTCTTTGGTCGCGCTGCGCAGGATGTCGTCGATACGATCGCGGTCAGGATAGGAAATGAACAGGCCGCGGTGGGTGCGGTAGATCTTGGAGAATTCCTGACACGCCTGACCGACCGTCGGGGTGTAGATGATCGGCAGCATCTGTTCCAGATTCGCGTCCAGCAGACGGAAGAACAGCGTCTCGTTGTTGTCCTGGATCGAGCGCAGGAAGATGTGCTTGTCCAGATCACTGGCGCACTGCTGATACTGGCTGTAGGCCCGGGTCACCTGTTCTTCGATGGTTTCCACGTTTTGTGGCAACAAGCCGATCAGGTTGAAATCGATCCGCTCTTGCGGAGTGAACGCACTGCCCTTGTTCAGAAGGGGCATTTCCAACAGGGAAGGACCTGCGTAGGAAATGTACAGCGGTCGTGTGGTATTGGTCATTTCTTCTTCGCCTTTTCGTCTCTCGTAAATTCTGTGCAAGACCGGGGCGTGCAACCTGGCGTGTTGCGTTATTGTTTTTTTGCCAGCTCTCTCAGGCCATACCGGAAAAATTCGGTGAGCAATACAGGCCGCACATATTACTCGCGACACCCGCCCCGCTGCGACATATTGTCGCTAAAAAACGACAGTTTTCAGCGAGATCGCCTGCACCACGCTGCACAGATTTTGTTGCCATCTGACGACAACGGCCAATGACGACGGCGCGCGCTGATTTGGCGCTGGAGAACGTCGACGTGGGAAATTCAGCGGGCATTCGCAACGACGGCCGAAACCCAGCCTTGGCGAACAAAAAAACAAAAACTAACAGGCTGCAAAACCATGACATGAAGTTCACGAACTTTTCACAGCGGCTGTTGCATCTTGAAGTCGCTCCCAAGTGTGAACCTTAAGCCCGCTCCCCCCATCCGGCGGGCTTTTCTTTGCCCGTTGATAAAGTGAACCGCCGGCGAGGCTTGCACCGCGCCGGACAGCTGCCATCAATGCGTCACGATCCGACCGATACTGAAGCCGTCTACCGCAGCGATGCGGCCACGCCACAGCACACCGGTTTCGCAGATCGGGCTCTGGTCGGAAGAGTAGGTTTTGGCGTCCTTGAGATGAATGAAGTGGAAGGCGTGATTATCGTCCTCAGCCAGCTCACCGGGTTTGAACGACAGAATCATTTCCTTCATTGATTGATCAGTACCGTTGTGAAATTGACCAAAAGGCGCCGCCAGTTCCTCGGCCAGTTGATCAAAATAGGCATCATGAGAAACAAGATGTCCTGACAGCAGATTTCCACCGACCGACAGGGTGACACCCAGCTCGACCTTGGTACTCACCACAAACCTGACCAGCCACTGCAGCAGCCAATCAATCTGCCGACCCTGCGCCTGAAACTGGGCGATCAGCTCATCGTAGCCTTGATCCGGAAGCGAAGGGGTTTGTTCTGCTTGATCTACATCGGTCATTTGCAACTCCTTGCATGCAACTGAGTGAACCGAGGCCGTGTGGCACTTCGGGCGACAGCGGAGGGTGCTGCGCAACCGTAGGAAGCCCCCGATAGCGTATGCACTTGCAGGGAGAATAGACCAGATGGATGACATGCAGAGTCACCCGGCGACGCTCATGCACCACGCCATGCGCATACCCGTCAGCACGCAATAATATTTACCGCCACTGCAAAGCCGTCCGTTGCACGAACACCCCTGGCTGCTACAGTTTGCTGGAGTGATTGACCTGATCACCCGTGACCTCAGAGCGTTGGTCGACAGTTAACTGAACCTGTACTCCGGATGGGCCAGCGCGAGCGATTCAATAACGTCTTACGCCCGTACACGTGGGCCAAGGACATTTTTTGAATCGCCAGGGAGAGAAACGGATGCTCGACAGTTTCCGCCACCATCTGCACGTCAGCGTTATCACTTTCAAGCCCCCGTGCAACAACTTCGCGATTGCCGAGGCGATTGCATGAGCGCAGTGGCGATCATGCAACCCTACCTGTTTCCCTATATTGGCTACTGGCAACTGCTACACGCCTCGGACTGCTTCGTGGTCTATGACGACGTGAACTACATCAACCGTGGCTGGATCAATCGCAACCGGATCCTGATCAATAACGCTGCGGGCTTGATCACATTGCCGCTGCTTGATGCATCGCAGAACCGCAAGATTAACCAGATCCAGATCGCACCCGCCGCGCAGTGGCAGCGTCGAATGCTGATGAGTGTACAAATGGCTTACGGCAAAGCGCCCTGCTTCCATCAGGTGTTTCCTTTGCTTGAGCACCTGCTGAGCTTTGAGAGCAGCAACCTTGCGCAATTTCTGACTTATCAGATTCAAATGATGGCGAGCTTCATGGGCCTGACGGCGCGAATCATCCCCAGCAGCCAGATCTACAACAACGCGCACCTGGCGGCGCAGGAACGGATTCTGGATATTTGCCGCCAGGAAAGTGCAACACGCTACATCAACGCCCAGGGCGGCAGGTCACTGTACGAGCCACGGGCATTTGCCAAAGCCGGTATAAATCTGCAATTCATCGCCATGCAGCCACTGCCCTACCGCCAGCGTGGCAAAGTCTTTACCCCGTACCTGTCGATCATCGATGCGCTGATGGAAGTCGGCGCCCAAGGTATAAAACCGCATCTTGAGGCCTACGATTACCTGTGAGGCGCAGGCCTTACACACCATGGGATGCCTAGAAATCCAGTTCCTGACTGCTTTTCACCGCGCGCGCCGGGGCACCGACATATAACTGCCAAGGCTGAGTGTCTTTCGAAATCAGCGCCCCCATGGCGACACAGGTGCCCTCAGCGATCGTGCAATTATTGGTGATGGTCGAATTGACGCCGAACCAGGCATAGGCATTGACCAGGCAATGCCCGGACAGGACCACATGGGAGGCGAAAAACGCATGGTCGCGAATCTCGCTATGGTGACCAATATGGTTACCACTCCACATGACCACGTTGTTACCGATGCTGGTGAAGGGTTGCAGTGTGTTGTCTTCCAGAATGAAACAGTTCTCACCGATCAGGTTGTCATTCACCGTCGCCTGGGGGCTGACGTATGAAATGAAGTCGTAGCCCTTTTCTTTGCCCTGAAGATAGATCGACTCACGCTGACGGTTCATCCTGCGCCCCGTCATCGGTGCAAACAGCTTGTACCCGACACACGGAAAATACTCATGGAGGGATTCGAACGGCACCACCGGTAAGCCTTCGAAATGTCTCGATTCCGGGAGATAACGTTGGTTGACCGTGAAACCGACAACTTCAACCGAAGGGTCTTTTTTCAAGTAGTAGTACGCCAACTGAGCAGTATCGAGCACTCCAAAAATGACAGTCTTTTGCATGATGGCCCCCTGAGCATTCGATTGTGAGTCAGGTCAAACCAACGTAATACGTAACAACACGCTGAATCGTGCTCTTCACGATAGCAGTCGCACTGGCGCCGCGAGCAGGGAATAGGGCAACCAGAATAGATACCTGATCGTCGTCAAATACCCGGCCATCGGTACGGGCGACCGGCTCTACGGCGCAGTTGTGCATACCAAGCGCTTAGCCCAAATCCACCGTGACCCTTCCTACAGCCTGAACCACCTCAATGGCCCCATTGCGAATATCGATGATCGCGGTATCGGCCTGCTCGGCCATCAGCAGGCCTTGCTCGGCCTTTGTCCGACTGGATTGGATGTCTTCGACCGCCTTGTCAGCCAGGGTCTTGTTGTGCTGGACAATCTGGACGATTTCACCGGTGGCCGCGCTGGTGCGCCCGGCCAGTTGACGCACCTCATCGGCCACAACTGCAAAGCCCCAACCTTGCTCACCGGCACGCGCAGCCTCGATAGCCGCGTTGAGGGCAAGCAGATTGGTCTGCGAAGCAATCGCGCTGATCTTCTCCACCATGCTGCTGATCAGCAACGACTGATCGCCCAAAGCCTGCATGCTGGCGGTCGCCGATTGCATCTGACCGGCGATGGATTTCATGGTTTTGATGGCCTGCTGTACGACCTCGGTACCCTGCGCGGCGCGGGTCTCGGTCTGGCGCGAAATATCGTAGGCAATCTGCGCAGCGCTTTTGACCTGTGTCTCGCGGCTCACCTGGTCGGTTACGACGCTGGCGAACTTGACCACTTTGTACAGCCGCCCTTCAGCGTCATAGACCGGATTATAGGAAGCCTCCAGCCAGACCGGATGACCACGATTGTGCAGCCGGCAAAACCGGCCCGCCACGTATTCACCCTGCCGCAGCCTTTCCCAAAACGCCACGTATTCGGCAGAGGCGGCATAGTCCGTGGCGCAGAAGATCCGATGATGACGTTTCTGAATCTGCGCCAGCGAATACCCCATGCTCTGCAGGAATTGATCGTTGGCGGTGATCACGGTGCCGTCGGGATTGAACTGGATTACCGCCGTGGACCTGAGCAACGCCGCCAGGATTTGCGAATGTTCGCTGATCTGCTCGACCATGTCGGTGATAGCCGAACCGTAACCCTGCACATGTTCGAGACGGCCCGCATCGTCATACACCGGCAGCCAATGCAGGCTCAGCCAGGCCGTGCCGCCATCGGTGCGTATAAACCGGTAACGGTCATGCACAGGCTTTGACGCCTTCAGTCCGTCTTCCAGCGCTGCGAAGAGCCCCGCGGTGCTGCCTGACGTTGACATGAGCTGCTTCAGACTCTGGCCATGCAGCCGCTCAGGCACGCGCCCCAGCGAATCGGCAAATGCGCTGTTGAATGCCATGACTTTCAAATCCGGACCCAGGCGCACTGAGAGCATGCCCGCATCCAGCTGTGCACCCAGTTGCTGTAACTGCCGTAACTGGTTATCGCGCTTTATCAGCTCTTGTTTCAAGCGTCGGTCGAACATACTCACACCTCCCAATGGTTACGGCGAATGAACCACCGGCAGAACCTGCCAAGCGGTCACTCAAGGGCGCCCTTGTTCTGTTTCAAGGCATCAAGCGCCAGCAACTGAACGCTGGATCGCGCCAGAATCGAGACACATAACGACTCGACGTCATCCAGCACCGTCTTCAGGGCATTCAAACGACCACGCGCTGAATCGAACTCGCAAAACCCCCGACTGATGATCAACAGTCTCTGGCGAACGTCGTCGATCAACATGCCGGTCAGCCCCAGAATTCTTCTGACGCCCTCCTCGACGACCGCAATAAGCCTCAACAACTCGCCCTTGAGATGAACACAGGACAGGTCACTCAAACTGCTCGCATTGGTCTGGGGCCCGCCCATTAACCGATCTGTGCTGGCCAGCAGCGACTTGGCAATGTCAATGGCGCAATCGACCTGATTGATCTTCAGCAACATGCATGACACTTGACCTTTCAGGTGCGCGACACCGGACTCCAGATCGGCAACGGCTGTCGCTATGCTGTGCCTCATGGCACCTCCCTGCTCTATCGCAATGGTTTCTACAGCGGTATGAGCGATAGCAGGCGAACACTCAGCACACCTGCATCTTGAAGTTGTCTTTACCGGCACTCTTGGCCTCGTAAAGTTTGCGATCAGCGCTTTTGAGCACGTGCGAGACATCCGCCCCCCGCTCGAAAGACACCAGGCCCGCACTCACGGTGAACCTGCAGGGCAAAAAGTCGCAGCCGCGCACCGCCTGCAGCAGGCGCTCGGTATAAGCGACGGCCTCCTGGGTATTACGCGTATCGAGCAGCACACCGAACTCCTCGCCACCAAGGCGCCCATGACAGTGACTGCCTTGCACCTGATCCAGGCAACGCGCCAGGGCACACAGAACCTGATCACCGACGTCATGCCCCCAGCCATCGTTGACACGCTTGAAGTTATCGATATCAATCATCAGAAAGCACCCGCCCCGCACGGACAGCGCCAGGCGCTCGAAACGCGCCATGAACGCACGACGGTTGTAGATACCGGTCAGATAGTCGGTTTCAGCCATAACCCGATACTGTTGCTCGGCCGCCAAAATGCTCCTCAGAGAATCCATGAACGAATAATTGTTAAGCCCGCCCAACGCGACGGAAAACAGGGCAAAGATAACGACATACAGATTGGCGTCCGGCACCGCCAAGGGTGCGACGGGCCAGATAATCAACCAGGTCAATAACGCAGTGACCGTGTAATCATGAGGACTGCGGATCAGCAACGAAGCGCCCAATACGGCAATGACTGCAAAAGCCAATGAAAATGCCTGATACAGCTCGGGACGCGAAACAAATAAAAACTTGTAAGATGCAGAAAACACCAGAACAAATACCACACCCGCGAGCCGCCAGACTTTATCGCTACGGGTAAATGTCTGGACAAGACTGATGGCAATCATCAGAAAAAACAGCAGGAGCGCCTCGATCACTGACTGACGGGAGTAAACAAGCCACTGCACCACACACCAACTGGAAATCGCCAGACACTCCGCACGCACAATACCGCCATGCAACACCTTTCTGAGTCGCCTGTCTTGAGTTCGCTGCAACTTTACCCTGCTCCATGTTGGTCTTCATGTACCTCCTTATTGGCCGGTGTGCTGTTCACCCAGCCGGATGCTTACTCGGGTAATAGCGAAGTTGATCAGCATCATTTTTCGCACCAACTGCATGAAGCTTTCCGACAGTTCCAAGGTGCTCCTGGCCGTTGTGAAATAGCCCTTCGTTTCACCCTCCCTCACCAGCCTGATCAAATGAGTGCTCGACACCGCAAGCCCGGCAGACATTTCTCCGTAGCTCGACCTTTTACAACCCGACCCGGCCTTGGCCTGCTTTTCCAGCGCCTCGACGAACAGGGCCAGCATCGGCATGTGCCCGCCGTCGCGATTAATCAGCCAGCGGCTTTCCGGCAGCAGCATGTCAAGGGTGATGTCAGCATCCAGAATCCGCTTGAAGCCGCGAAAGAACGCCTCTACGGTTCGTCCACTGACCTTTGCAGAGCCATCACAGGTATCCGTCATACCGAGCGCCGGAAAGTAATAGGCACTGACGATATTGACGGCCTCAGCCATGGCCCGCACAGAAGGCCTGTAAATCCTGAGCCGTCGATCATCCGGGTGATGCGTCACCTCCATGTAACCGGAAATAATGAAAAAGGAGAAATACGACTCCAGGCTGTTTTTGGACAAATAACCACGCTGCAAACACAACTCGCGAACCTTTGACAGCGAAGGAAGATGCTCATCGTAATAGTTGGTCAACATGGCCAACACCACCATAAACCTGTCAAATTTCAGAACATTCTTGTAAAAGAACGGCCGAACTTTATAGTACTGCCCCAGGTACTGATAATGCTGCTTGATGAGCGAGTCAATATTACCTTGGGCATGCAGTTCATCTACCTCAGCCTCCAGGCAGGCTCTTAATTGCGCGCCATCCATAAATAACCTTGCCCACAATCAGGGTTTAAATGCGTGGATCGTCAGACAATACCGGGCCCATGGTAACCGATTTGATACCAGACATATTTCCACCCCAAAAATGTTTCACATCATCTGGGTGAGTGGTAGACAAAAGGATATCTCTGGATCCAATTAAGCCTGTATACCCCTAACTTGTTAATGGGTA
The DNA here is from genome assembly GCF_024584215.1 of Pseudomonas sp. LJDD11. Lineage (NCBI taxonomy): Bacteria > Pseudomonadati > Pseudomonadota > Gammaproteobacteria > Pseudomonadales > Pseudomonadaceae > Pseudomonas > Pseudomonas sp. LJDD11. The sequence continues at coordinate 403,105 of NZ_JANJFL010000002.1, read as the reverse complement.
TGGCAAACCAATTAAATTTATATAATGGCCGACACGGTTGTAGGATAACTGCCAACATTTATACAACCGGGCGATCGGCTGAACACAGCAGACCACGTCATGCGAGACAGCTGGCTGATACCGAACGAGGAACGATGCTCAAAAGCATGCAGCAGGAGTAAAACGAAAACGCCCCGCAGATTTTCATCTGCGGGGCTTTTCGTTGTATGGCGGAGAGATAGGGATTTGAACCCTAGGTACTGTTGCCAGTACAACGGATTTCGAATCCGTCCCGTTCGACCACTCCGGCATCTCTCCAATGGCGCGCATCATACCAGCTTGATCGTAGTTGTCGAGACATTTCTACAATTTTTTTCGTGGTATCAAGCGCTTGCAAACTTACAGGGGCACGCCCAGACGCTGCGCGACTTCTTCATAGGCTTCGATGACGTCGCCCAGCCCCTGACGGAAGCGGTCTTTGTCCATCTTCTTGCGGGTTTCCTTGTCCCACAGGCGGCAGCCATCAGGACTGAACTCGTCGCCCAGCACGATCTGGCCGTGGAACACGCCGAACTCCAGCTTGAAGTCGACCAGCAGCAGGCCAGCGTCGTCGAACAGCTTGCTCAGCACTTCGTTGACCTTCAGCGACAGCTCTTTCATGCGCGCCAGTTGCTCGGCGGTGCCCCAACCGAATGCCACAACGTGAGATTCGTTGATGAACGGGTCGCCCTTGGCGTCATCCTTGAGGAACAGTTCGAAGGTGTAAGGCTCAAGCTTCAGGCCTTCTTCAACGCCCAGACGCTTGACCAGGCTGCCGGCAGCGTAGTTACGCACGACGCACTCGACCGGGATCATGTCGAGCTTCTTGACCAGTGCTTCGTTGTCACCCAGCAGCTTGTCGAACTGGGTCGGCACGCCGGCCTCTTCGAGCTTCTGCATGATGAAGGCGTTGAACTTGTTGTTCACCATGCCTTTGCGGTCCAGTTGCTCGATACGCTTGCCGTCGAACGCCGAGGTGTCGTTACGAAACAGCAGGATCAAACGGTCGGCGTCATCGGTCTTGTAAACCGATTTGGCTTTACCGCGGTAGAGTTCTTCGCGCTTTTCCATGATGGGCTCCGCTTGCTAATGATTGGGCTAGGCGATCTGTCGCCAGTCGAGCCCACAATCTTGATCGGCCAGTTGCAGCCAGTCCGGGTCGCACCCGAGGGTATCGACGAAACATTGCCGGGCCAACTGCGGCCGGTTGTTCTTGCTGCTCAGATGGGCCAGCACCAGGTGTTGCAGTGTCTGCCATCCCAGCTCGCTCACCAGGCTCGCGGCCTGATGATTGTTCAAATGTCCTGTGTGGCCTCCCACCCGCTGCTTGAGAAAGACCGGATAAGGCCCTCTGGCAAGCAGATCGCGGCAATGGTTGGCTTCGATCATCAGGGCATCCAGGCCCTGATAGCGTTGCAATACGTCCGTGCAATATGACCCCAGGTCGGTCAGCAGGCCAAAGCGCCGCTGCCCGTCGCTGAAGACAAACTGGGTTGGCTCCAGTGCATCGTGGGCGACCGACACCACGTCGATGTCCAGCGCGCCGATGCGCAGCGACTCGCCGGCACAGAGCAGTGCAGCGGCCTCTACAGGCTTGCGCATGCCGCGCAACGTCCCGCGACTGAGGTACACCGGCACATTGTAGCGCCGAGACAGCAAACCCACGCCATGCACATGATCGGCATGTTCGTGGGTCACCAGAATCGCACTGAGCTGTTCTGCAGCGACGCCCAGCCGGGCCAGGCGTCGCTCGGTCTCACGCAGCGAAAAGCCGCAATCGACCAACACATAAGTATCGTGGCTTGCGACCAGCGTGGCATTGCCACGACTGCCGCTGCCGAGGACCGCGAAGCGCACTTAGCCCAAGTGATCCTGAATGATGCTCAACACGCGACGCGCCACATCGGCAGGTGCCACGGTGTTGATGTTCTTCTCGACCGTCACCTGGACGCTGTCACCGACCTTGCTCAGGCGCACCTGATAACGCTCGGCGCGAGCTTCAAGCTCTTCCTTGGTCGGTTTGCTGCCGAACAGACCACTGAAGAAGCCACCGGATTCGTTTTCAGGCGTCTTGGCCCGCTCTGCCAGGTTGATGTAATACAGACCCAGGCTGCGGTTGATGTCTTCAACGCGCCAGTCTCCCTGCTCCAGCGCACGACCGACACTGGACCAGGCACGATCAAGGTCTTCACCCACATTCAGGACCGGGTTACCGCTACCGTCCGAGCCCAGGGCCACGCGGCTCGGGGCATCGTAGTCACGCGCAGCCAGCAGCGACACCGAACCGCCCTGCCCGGCATTGCGGTTCAGGCTCGCCAGCAGGTCGTCGGTCAGCGAAGCGTCAACGCCGAGGTTGGCGCTGCGCGCAGGAAACTCGACATCGCTGGTGCTGCCCGCGGCACGGGAAACGCTGACCACGTAGATTTCACTGGTGTTGCGCTGCACGCCAGGCTCGATACGTACCCGTACGCGGGTTTCGCCGTCAGCGGGGCTACCACCACCGGCCAGACGACGAGCCACCGAAGCCGAGAGTTCGTCGCCACGCTGCCAGCTTGTGGTGAACTCACCGGTCTGCGGGCGCTCTTCAGCGATCCGGAAACCATTGTCTTCGAAGTACTGGTGCGCCACCGGCCAGACTTCGGCCGGCGGGCGCTGGGCCAGGATCGAACGTGCTTCGCCGTTACGCTGCAGGCTGAAATCGCCGGCCTCGGCCAAGGAAGTGCTCAGCGGTTGCGGACGCGGCACGACGTATTCACCTTTGTGGGTGCTATCGGCAACGTTGCGCGGAATCGGCAGCAGCGGATCGAGGCGCTTGGCACCACTGATATCGGCTGGCACCTGCATCGGTGCTGTCTGGGTCGCTTCCAGGTAATCGCTGCCGCGATCACGGAAGTAACCGTCTGGGCCCCATACCCAGCCACAACCACTGGTGCTGGAGATGATCAGGGCAAGTGCGGAAAGTCCGGCCAATCGCTTCATTGCGTTGTACTTCCTCAATTAAACCAGTACGCCGGCCTGGCGCAGGGCCTGGCGCAGCGGCTCGTGACAGGACTGGCTGAGCCAGGTCAGTGGCAGGCGGATACCGCTCTGCATCAGACCCAGCTCGGTCAGCGCCCACTTCACAGGGATAGGGTTGGATTCGACGAACAGGGCGTTATTGAGCGGCGCGAGCTTGTCATTGATGGCCCGGGCGGCGGCGGCATCGCCTCGCAGGGCGGCGGCGCACAGGTCGCTCATGGCCCGTGGCGCAACGTTGGCAGTGACCGAGATATTGCCTTTGCCGCCGAGCAGCATCAGCTCTACCGCCGTGGCGTCGTCACCGGAGTAGACCAGAAAATCACTGCTGACACCGGCCAGGATGTCCTTGGCGCGTTGCAGGTTGCCGGTGGCTTCCTTGATACCGATGATGTTCGGCACGGTCGACAGGCGGATCACTGTCTCGGCCTGCATGTCGCAGGCGGTGCGGCCAGGGACGTTGTAGAGGATCTGCGGGATATCGACGGCGCGGGCAATGTGGCTGAAATGCTGGAACAGGCCTTCCTGAGTAGGCTTGTTATAGTACGGCACCACCAACAGGCAGGCATCAGCGCCGGCATTCTTGGCATTGGTGGTCAGTTCCACCGCTTCGCTGGTGGAGTTGGCGCCGGTTCCGGCGATCACCGGAATGCGCCCGGCCACCTGGCCGACCACGCGACGAATCACTTCGATGTGCTCGTCTACGCTCAGGGTCGCCGACTCGCCGGTCGTACCGACCGCGACAATGGCGTTGGTGCCCTCTTGCAGGTGGAAGTCCACCAGTTTGCTCAGGGCGTCCCAGTCCAGACTACCTTGTGCATCCATGGGTGTGACGAGTGCCACCATACTGCCCGCAATCATGCAACCGCTCCTGCCGGAAAAAGAGAGCCGTAATGGTACTGGCGCCATCAGCCTTGTACAAGCGAACTCCGGCGCTCTGAGCATTCCCCTTGGCGAAGGATTTCGCTACCCTTCACCCTTTGCTCAGTATCGTTCGTCTGCGCTCGGCGACCAATCGCCCGGTTTTGCCCCTGACAGCCCTGTTCCAGCGCGTTGCGACCCTGCCACGGCTGGCCCGGCCAGGAAGGTTCGGAACACCAGCGGAGCAGACCATCCCTGCCAGCGGCTCGAAAAGGCCCGGAAGATACCGACCGTTCATCATCTAGGAATGCTGCATGTCCTCCACCCCCCCGGTTCGCGAACAATTTCTTGTCATCAGCGCCCTAGGCGCCAACCCTATGGAACTGGCCAACATTCTCTCTCGCGCCAGCCATGAAAACCGTTGTGCGGTGGTCAGCTCGCGCCTGACCAGGCACGGCGAGTTCAGCGCTCTGGTGCTGCAGGTATCCGGCAGCTGGGACGCTCTGGCGCGCCTGGAAGTCGCGCTTCCCAACCTGGCCAAGAAACACACTTTCACCATCAGCGTGGTGCGCAGTGCCGCCCTTGAAAGCCGTCCCGAGGCACTGCCGTACGTTGCCTATGTCAGCTCGGCCTATCGCCCGGACATTATCAATGAGCTGTGCCAGTTCTTCATCGACCACAACGTCGAGCTGGAAAACCTCACCTGCGACACCTACCAGGCGCCGCAGACCGGCGGCACCATGCTTAATGCGACCTTTACCGTAACCCTGCCGGCAGGTACCCAGATCAGTTGGCTGCGCGACCAGTTCCTGGATTTCTCCGACGCCCTGAACCTCGACGCACTGATCGAACCATGGCGCCCACAAGCCCCAATGTAAGGAATGCCTGATGGCCGTTGTAGTAGACCAATCCGTTAGCGATTTCCAGGTAGCCGCCACTGGCGGTCAGACCGTCAGCCTGTCCGGCCTCAAGGGGCGTCAGGTGGTGATCTACTTCTACCCCAAGGACAATACCCCCGGTTGCACCACCGAGGGCCAGAACTTCCGCGACAGCATTGCGGCATTCGAAGCCGCCAACACCCTGGTGTTCGGCGTATCGCGTGACAGCCTCAAGACTCACGAGAACTTCAAGGCCAAGCAGGCGTTCCCGTTCGAGCTGATCAGCGACAAGGATGAAGCACTGTGCCAGCTGTTCGATGTCATCAAGCTCAAGAAGCTGTATGGCAAGGAGTACCTGGGAGTGGATCGCAGCACCTTTCTGATCGACAAGGATGGCGTGCTGCGCCATGAGTGGCGCGGCGTGAAAGTGCCCGGCCATGTAGAGCAGGTGCTGGCCAAGGCTCAAGAGCTGAATCAGGCCTGATTGCGCATTATGAACCCGGGCAGCGCGCCCTGCGCCGCCCGGAATACCCTACAACATCGGTGCCACAACAGGCTCCTGGCGCGGCCAGGCATCGAGCACCGCTTTGAACAGGGTGGCCAACGGAATCGCGAAAAAGATCCCCCAGAAGCCCCATAGCCCGCCAAACAGCAACACGGCGCAAATGATTGCCACCGGATGCAGGTTTACCGCCTCGGAGAACAGCAGCGGCACCAGCACGTTGCCATCGAGCGCCTGGATGATCCCGTGAATGGCCATCAGGTAGATGAACTGATCCCCCCAGCCCCACTGGAACAGGCCGATCAATGCCACAGGCACGGTGACGACCACAGCGCCAACGTAGGGCACGACCACCGAAATGCCCACCAGCATCGCCAGCAGCGCCGCGTAGTTGAGCCCCAGCGCGACAAACGCCACGTAGGTCACCCCACCGCAGATGACAATCTCGATGACCTTGCCACGGATGTAATTGGCAATCTGCCGGTTCATCTCTCTGGCCACCCGGGTAAGCAGTGCCCGCTCACGCGGCAGGTACCCCCGCGCCCAGCGGCCCATCTGATGGCGGTCTTTGAGGAAGAAGAACACCAGGATCGGCACCAGCACCAGATAGATCATCAGGTTGACCAGCAGCGGCAGGCTGGACAATGAAAAGGTCAGTGCCAACTGGCCGACCTTGCCCACCTCACCCCGCGCCACCTCGATTGCCTGCAACACCTGCTCATCGGATACCAGATGCGGATAACGCTCAGGCAGCAACAGCAGCAGCGACTGCCACTTGGCGAGCATGCCGGGCAACTCATTGAGCAAGGTAATCAACTGATGCCACAGCAGCGGCACCAGGATCAGCAAAAACACCAGCAAACAACCGATGAACAAGGTGAACACCAGACTCACCGCTACGCGCTCCGGGATGCGCAAACGCATCAAGAGCCCGACCTGCCCCTGCATCAGAAACGCCAGTACCAGCCCGGCCAGGACCGGCGCCAGCATCCCGCCCAGGGTCAGAATCAGGGTGAAGGCCAGAGCCAACAGAACCGCCAGCACCACCGCCTCTTCATCAGAAAAGTAGCGCTGCATCCAGTCTTGGAGCACCTTGTACATCAAACGTCCTTTTGAAGAAAAACGGCCAGCTACGCTTTGCGCAACCAGTAGGTATAGACCCCCGCGTCGCTCTGCTCATGCAACAGCTGATGACCGGAGAGCCGTGAGAAACTGCGAAAGTCACGCTGGGAGCCGGCGTCGGTGGCCAGCACCTTGAGCACCGCACCACTGACCAGGCGGTTGAGTTCCATCTTGGCCTTGAGCAGCGGCAATGGGCAATTGAGCCCGCGTGCATCCAGTTCAGCATCACAGTTTTCGGGGACTACAGCTTCAGACATCGTTTCTCTCCAGCCAGGCACATCGTTGTGGCAAAAAGTAATCAGGATGTTTCATACATGGCTTGAAGAATACCGCACTCTGGTCAGCAAGCCATTGAGGCAGCTACAGTAGCTGCACATTTACCCAGAGCTTCGTGCATGAATTTTCTGCGTCCTACACTGCTCACCCTCGCCTGCCTGCTGGCCACTCCGGTCATGGCCGATGACCTGCCCTCGCTGGGCGACTCCAGTTCGTCCATCGTCTCCCCGGAACAGGAACATCAATTGGGGCGGGCATGGCTGGGCATGTTGCGCTCGCAGGTCGATCAGCTTTCCGACCCGCAACTCAAAGACTTCGTCGAGTCCTCGGTCTATAAACTGGCCGAGACCAGCCAGGTCCAGGACCGGCGCCTCGAATTCATCCTGATCAACAGCAACCAGCTCAACGCCTTCGCCGCCCCCGGCGGAATCATTGGTGTCAACGGCGGCCTGTTTCTGCACGCCCAGACCGAAGGCGAATATGCCTCAGTCATGGCCCACGAACTGGCCCACTTGTCGCAGCGCCACTTCGCCCGTGGTGTCGAGGCCCAGCAACGCATGCAGGTGCCGGTAATGGCCGCGATGCTGGCCGGTATCGTCATGGCTGCGGCCGGCGCCGGGGATGCCGGCATGGCCGCGATTGCCGGATCACAGGCCGCAGCGATTCAGGAGCAGCGACGCTTCTCGCGCCAGAACGAGCAGGAAGCCGACCGCATCGGCATCCTCAATCTGGAAAAAGCCGGCTACGACCCGCGCAACATGCCCACCATGTTCGAACGTCTGATGCGCCAGTACCGCTTCGATGCGAGGCCGCCAGAGTTTCTCCTGACCCACCCGGTCAGCGAGTCACGTATCGCCGACACCCGTAACCGCGCCGAACAGGCCGCGTCCGGCGGCAAGGAAGACAGCCTGCGTTATCAACTGATGCGTGCCCGCATCGCCTTGATCTATGAAGAAACCCCAGGCATTGCTGCCAAGCGCTTCCGTGCCCAGCTCAGCGAAAACCCGAAGTCAGACTACGCTCGCTATGGCCTGGCAATTGCCCAGATCAAGGGCGGCCAGCTCAACGAAGCACGCGAAGGCCTCAAGCCGCTGCTGGACAAGGCACCTAACGACATCACCTTCAACCTGGCCCAGATCGACCTGGACATCACCAGCAACCGCCTCGCCGAAGCTCAGCAGCGCGCAGAGCGCCTGCTGACTCAATACCCTGGCAACTACCCGCTCAATCAGGCGCGTATCGACACCCTGCTCAAGCAAGGCAAAAACGCTGAAGCCGAAAAAGCCCTGGATGCCTTGCTGAAAAACCGTCCGGTCGACCCGGACATCTGGTATCAGGTGGCCGAAGCCCGTGGCCTGACCGGCAATACCGTCGGCCTGCACCAGGCCCGCGCCGAGTTCTTTGCTCTGGTCGGCGACTTCCGCCAGGCCATCCAGCAACTGGACTTCGCCAAGCGTCGTTCCAGCAACAACTTCCAACTGGCTTCACGCATCGACGCTCGCCAGAAAGAACTGATCGAACAGGAACGTCTGGTCAAAGGCATGATGTAACAATTGAGGGCAGCGCAAATAAAAAAGCCCGGCAGCGATGCCGGGCTTTTTATATCCACTGCCTCAAGCGTTGCCCGCCTGCCTCAGACGGGCAGCCTGGGTGAAGTCCAGCATGCGCTGCAACGGGCGTACGGCATGCGGAATCAGGGCTGGATCGACAAAGATCTCGTTGCTACCGTCCTGCAGGCACTGCAAGGTACGCTCCAGGGTATTCATGGCCATCCACGGACAATGCGCACAGCTGCGGCATGCCGCGCCGTTACCGGCGGTGGGCGCCTCGATGAAGATCTTGTCGGGGCACACCTGCTGCATCTTGTAGAAAATGCCGCGATCAGTGGCAACGATAAAAGTTTTGTTCGGCAGACGTTGCGCGGCAGCGATCATCTGACTGGTAGAACCGACTGCATCGGCCAACGCAATAACCGCTTCCGGCGACTCCGGATGCACCAGCACTGCCGCCTCAGGGTACAGCGCCTTCATGTCCTCAAGCTGCTTGGACTTGAATTCTTCATGGACAATGCAGGCACCGTCCCACAGCAGCATGTCAGCGCCGGTCTCGCGCTGAATCCAGCGCCCCAGATGCTTGTCCGGTGCCCAGATGATCTTCTCGCCGTTATCCATCAGGCTTTCGACGATTTCCAGCGCACAGCCGGAAGTCACCACCCAGTCGGCGCGAGCTTTAACAGCTGCCGAGGTATTGGCATAGACCACCACCGTGCGGTCAGGATGCTTATCGCAAAACGCCGAGAACTCATCGACAGGACAACCCACATCCAGCGAACAGGTTGCCTCCAGGGTCGGCATGAACACGCGCTTCTCAGGATTAAGGATCTTGGCTGTCTCGCCCATGAACCGCACCCCGGCAACCAGCACGGTGCTGGCAGGGTGGTTATTGCTGAAACGCGCCATCTCCAGAGAGTCCGCCACACACCCGCCGGTCTCTTCGGCCAGCGCCTGAATAACCGGGTCGCAGTAATAATGCGCAACCAGCACCGCATCACGCGCTTTGAGTTCGGCAGCGATCTGCGCACGGTAGTGGGCTTGTTCTTCGAGGCTCAACTCTCTTGGCTGCTTGGCCGCCAGATGGGCCTGCACCAGAAAGCGTTCGGAAATCTGCGTCATGTTGGCTGGACCTGAGTGCGCGGTGGCGCGTAATGCAAGTTTACACCCGAAAGGCATGCGAAAAAAAAGCCGGCGCCCCGTAGATCTGGGAGCATCCAGCTCTTGAACACAACCTCAAGCCCTGCGGCCTGAAGCGGGCAGATTCTAACCCTAATGAACGGTATCAGCACAAATATTTAAACTGCCAAATCTGCTAATGATTACTATTTAAATAAAGTTCAAAAGTGCTCGGTCGTTGAGCCAAAACAAGCAGTGCCGCAAATCTTGCCTGACAAAAGATCAAAATTATTTAAGCACCCGAACGCAAAAACCCTCCACTAGGGAGGGTCTCTGCGTATATATGGTGGGTCGTGTAGGATTCGAACCTACGACCAATTGGTTAAAAGCCAACTGCTCTACCAACTGAGCTAACGACCCGTTGGATGGCGCGTATATTACTGATTTTTCACAGTAATTCAACACCTTCCGATAAAAAAATTAAAAATAATTGGTTGGGTCATTCACACCGGCCGCAGCGAAGCCTTCTGCACGCAGGCGGCAGCTATCGCATTTACGGCAGGCACGGCCCTGATCATCAGCCTGATAGCAGGAAACCGTCAGCGCATAATCCACACCAAGTTCCGTCCCCGCCTTGATGATGTCAGCCTTGCTCAAGTTTTGCAGCGGCGCGCGGATGGTAAAGCCTTGCCCTTCTACACCGGCTTTGGTCGCCAGGTTGGCCAGGCGCTCGAAGGCTTCGACGAACTCGGGGCGGCAGTCGGGGTAGCCGGAGTAATCCACCGCGTTGACGCCGATGAAGATGTCCCGCGCCTCCAGCACCTCGGCCCAGCCCAGCGCCAGCGACAGGAACACGGTGTTTCGCGCCGGCACATAGGTAACCGGGATACCTTCGGTGGGCGCCTCGGGCACATCAATGCTGCTGTCAGTCAGGGCCGAGCCGCCCATGCCGTCCAGATTCAGACCGATAACCTTGTGCTCGATGGCACCCAGATCTTTCGCCACACGTGCAGCTGCATCGAGCTCGGCGCGATGGCGTTGGCCATAATCAAAGCTCATGGTGTAACAGGCGTAACCTTCGGCGCGAGCCATAGCCACAACCGTGGCCGAATCCAGGCCGCCAGACAGCAGGATGACCGCTTTCTTGTCACTCATTGCTTTCTCCTCTCAACGCCCGGGCTCATCGTCCCAAAGCAGCTTGTGCAATTGCATCTGCATACGCACCGGCAGATTATCTGCGACGATCCAGTCCGCCAGATCACGCGCTTTCAACTGATGGTGACTGGCCGAGAACAGGACTTCGCTCACTCGCTGATCAAGCCGGTACTGAATCAGCTTGGACACCGCCCAGTCGTAGTCTTCCCGAGAGCAGAGCACAAACTTGACCTGATCATTAGGCGTCAGCAACTCGATGTTCTCGTAGCGGTTACGCGAGACTTCCATCGAGCCCGGGGTCTTGAGATCCACAACACGACTGACACGGGTGTCGACTGCCGAGATATCAAGCGCCCCGCTGGTTTCCAGAGAGACGTCATAGCCAGCATCACACAGGTGCTTGAGCAGCGCGATCGCATTGGGCTGGGCCAGAGGCTCACCGCCGGTCACGCATACATAGCGCGGTCGCCAGGTTGCAACCTGTTCGACAATGGCGTCCAGCGTCATGATGGTGCCGCCGCTGAACGCATAGGCGCTGTCGCAGTATTGGCAGCGCAGCGGGCAACCGGTCAACCGCACAAATACAGTGGGCAGCCCGGACGTGCGGGTTTCACCCTGCAACGAGTGAAAAACTTCGGTGATACGTAATGTGTCTTGCATGAGAGCCACGGGCGTAACAGCTAAACAGGCCGTCCGCCTCCGTCAGGCACTTCAGGGTACCGCGCAATCACGCAATGCCATGAAGCGAAACTAATGATGACCGATATTTCGGGTGGGCGATTCTAACGAAAAAAGCCGCGGCAGGCGCGGCTTTTCTGGACAACTGTCAGCTTTGGCTCAAAGACGCTGAAGGTCACGCTGCGCCAATTGAGCAGCGGAAGTACCCGGATACTGGGCTACAACCTGCTGCAAAATACCTTTGACCTTGTCGGTATGCCCCAGGCGACGCTCGACATCTGCCAGCTTGTAAAGCGAATCGGGCACTTTACCGTGCTTGGGGTACAGCTGACTTACCTTGGCAAATGCCTGACCGGCACCTTGCAGGTCACCCTTGGCCAGGTTTACCTCACCCAGCCAGTATTGAGCGTTGCCCGCGTAAGTGCTGTTGGGGTATTTACGCAGGAATGCGGCAAGTGCCTGACTGGCCTTGTCGAAATCCTTGGCTTTGACCAGATCCAGGGAAGCGTCGTAATAGAGCTTCTCTTTGGCCGGGTCTGGCGGCTCGGTGCCAGCCGCCGGAGCCTGGGCTGCCGGGGCCGATGGTGTACCGCTGGCGTCGATTGCGCCGCCAGCCGGTTGGGAATTATTGTTCGCAGCAGCAGAAGCGCCACTGACGATACGCTGGTCCAGGTCCTGATAACGCTCCAGAGCTTCCTGCTTCATGCGCTGGATGTCATTCTGTTGAACCTCGACGATACCGCGCAAACGCGATATTTCTTCCTGCATCTGTTGCAGCTGCATGAACAGCTGACCCTGCGCCGAAGGCGCGGCCGAAGCCTCGCCTCCGACGTAGGCGCCGGACGTGCCATAACCCGCTGGCGGATAACTGCTGCCAGAGCCAGAATTGTCACCGACTACAGGAACCGCACCCCATGCAGTAAGCGGCAGGGTGAGGGCCAGAACGGTTAGAGCACGACGGCAAGTCATATCGAATTACTTACGCAGTTCGACGCGACGGTTCTGAGCCCACGATTGCTCGTCGTTGCCGGTAGCAACTGGACGCTCTTCACCGTAGGAAACCAGCTCCAGCTGAGCTGGGGACACGCCCTGCAGAACCAGGTAGCGTTGAACGGCTTTCGCACGACGCTCGCCCAGTGCCAGGTTGTATTCACGAGTGCCGCGCTCGTCGGTGTTACCTTCCAGAACGACGCGAGCGCCGTTGGCTTTCAGGTCCTTGGCGTGAACGTCCAGCGCGCGCAGGGCTTCTTGCTTCAGGTCCGAGCTGTCGTATTCGAAGTAGAAGGTGGTGATTGCGCGCAGAGCAGCTTCTTCGCTCAGGCTGCCGTCGACAGCACCAGAGTTGGCGCCGTAACCAGCGTTAGGATCAACTGCACCACCAGCGCCGGCATTGTCGCCGCCTTTGGAGGAACAACCTACAGCTACGGCCATGGCCAGAGCCAGCGCAGCAAACTTACCAAACTTCAGCATTTCCATCTTGAAACTCCTAATGAACCCCAGTGTGTTAAGCAAAAACTTGTGTAGCGCCGCGTCAGTTCAGGTAAGGGGACCAGGAAGGTTCTCTGACTTCGCCTTGAGCGGTAGGAAGCGGGAGCCTTACGCGTCCGTTAAGGGACACGAGCATCAAGACTCCCCGGCCCTGCTGGCGGGTGGCGTAGATTACCATGGTGCCGTTGGGCGCAACAGTAGGTGACTCATCAAGGTTGCTATCTGTAAGGATTTTTACACTTCCGCGGGCCAGATCCTGAGCCGCAACCTTGAAATTGGTGAAGCCTTCCTGGCGATGGATCATTACCAGGGTCTTTTCGTCAGCCGACAGTTTCGGATTGGCATTGTAGTTGCCCACGAACGTTACGCGAGTGGCACCACCACCATTAATGCTGGTTTTGTAGATCTGCGGTTTGCCGCCACGGTCGGACGTGAAGTAGATGGTCGAGCCATCCTTGCCGAAGAACGGTTCGGTATCGATCGAAGAATCGTTGGTGACTCGGCTCAGCTGACGGCTGGCCAGGTTGATCACGTAGATCTCCGGGTTACCGTCCTTGGACAGCACGAACGCCAGTTTGCTGCCATCCGGCGACCAGGCTGGTGCACCGTTGAGGCCTTCGAAGTTGGTGATCTGCTCACGGCGACCGGTATCGATATGCTGTACAAAAATACGCGGACGCTTCTGCTCGAACGAGACGTAAGCGATGCGTTTGCCATCCGGCGCAAAGCGTGGCGAAAGGATCGGCTCACGCGATTGCAGCAGGGTCACTGCACGTGCGCCATCGTAGTCGGAACGCTGCAAGGTGTAGCGAGTGTTGGTTTCGGAGAAACGCTCGGCAGTCACGTACAGCATACGGGTCGAGAACGCACCTTTAATACCTGTCAGCTTCTCGAACGACTGGTCGGAAATAAAGTGCGACATGTCGCGCAATTGATCAGTAGTCCCCGACACACTGCCAGTCAGCACTTGCTGCTCGGTAGCGACGTTGAACAGGGCGTACTGCACTTGCAGGCGACCACCAGCGGGCACGATGTTACCCACCATGACGTATTGGGCGCCCAGCGCTTTCCAGTCACGGAAGATCACTTCGCTGGCCTGGGCCGGCAGACTGATCATGTTCTGCTTCGGAATCGGCGAGTAGTAACCCGAGTTACGCAGGTCATTGCCGATGATTTCAGCCATGTCATCTGGCAGGACGTTACCGCCCTGCCAGCCGAATGGCACGACCGCAATCGGCGTGGCGCGGTCACTGCCACTGGTAACCAGAATGTTCTTCTCTTCTGCGTTGGCCATCCCGGCCACACAGCAGAGAACGACGAGCAGTCCTCTAAAAAGCTTGATCACAGGGCTAGATCTCCTGGAGTAAATGTCATCTTGAATGAGCGATAGGGCGCGAACTCAGCCGGCTTCAGACCCTGCATTTCTGTCAAACGCCCAATGTTCCTGACGGCAGCAACAGCAGAGCTGTCAAACGGCCCGTCACCACTGGACTTGGCAACTGTTACCGAAGAAATCGTCCCGTCGGGCAACATCTTGATCTGCAACTGTACAGACATGTTGTTGCGGGCAGACGGCGGACGACTCCAGCCTTCAGACGCGCGCAACCTGATCAGATCGTCGAAACTACCGGCAACCTGATCGCCCACCTCGTCGGCCAATGCCTGCTGTCGCTCCGGCTTGTCGGAAAGCAAGTCAGCCAGCGCCTGCGCTTTCTTGTCTTCGGCTGCCTTGCGTGCAGCTTCCTGAGCCTTCTTGGCAGCAGCATCTGCAGCAGCCTTTTTCTTGGCGTCTTCAGCGGCTTTCTTTTTCGCGTCCTCGGCAGCCTGCTTCTTGGCATCTTCGGCGGCCTGTTTCTTGGCCTCGTCCGCTGCCTTCTTCTTGGCTTCCTCGGCAGCTGCCTTCTTGGCATCTTCCTCGGCTTTTTTCTTCGCTTCTTCTTCAGCTTTTTTCTTGGCTATATCAGCCTGCTGTTTCTCTTCGGCCTTTTTCGCTTCGGCCGCTTTCTTGGCTTCATCAGCCGCCTTGCGCGCCTCTTCGGCTTTCTGTTCGGCAGCTTTCTGTTCAGCCGCCTTCTTGGCTTCTTCGGCGGCAGCAGCTTTCTGTTCTTCGGCTTTTTGAGCCTCATCGGCTTTCTTTTGTTCCGCCGCTTTTACAGCTTCCTGCTTCTGCTGCTCGATCTTTTTCTGTTCCAGCTGCTCGACTTCAGTCTGCCGTGCAGCGGTTCTTTTCGCCTCGCCAGCGATCTTCTGGTTAGTCTGGGTGGTTGCCTGACTCTTGGACTTGAGCTGATACAGCGTAGCCTGAACCACAGGCTTGGCTTCAGGCAGCTCAGGGGTCATGGCAAAACTGACAAAGAGCATGCCGAAAATCAGGATATGCAGGGCCACCGCCCAGACACTGGGCCAGAAGTAGCTTTCCGAGGCGGATGGCTCTCGAATTGGCTGCATCAGGGGGCCTCAGTAATCAGGCCGACATTGGCAATACCGGCTTTCTGCAGTCCACCCATGGTGACCATGACCGAACCGTAGTCCACCGCCTTGTCACCACGGATAAAGACCTGGGTCTGCTTGCCGGCATCACGCCCGGCCGCAATGATCTTGGTCACTGCACTGGTCAGCTGGGGCAAGGTCATCGCCTTGTCCATCTGCTTGTCGGTATCGACCTCGCTGCCCACATTCCAGTAATAGGTTTTGTCAGCCTTGATTGAAATGGTCAGGACCTGGTTGTTGTTGTCCTGCGGCAAGCTCTCACTGGAAACCTTGGGCAGGTCGACCTTGACGCCCTGGTTGATCATGGGCGCGGTGACCATGAAAATGACCAGCAGTACCAGCATCACGTCGATGTAAGGCACCACGTTCATTTCGGCGACCGGCCGGCGTTTGTTGCGACGATCTCGAGCGATCAAAGCCATGGGGAATTACCTGCTCACTCTTCGCTGGTATGCACTTTACGGTGCAGGATGGCCTGGAACTCGTCGGCAAAGGTGTAGTAACGGCCGATCAGAGTCTCGGTGCGCGCGGCGAAACGGTTGTAAGCCATAACGGCCGGGATGGCTGCAAACAGGCCGATGGCCGTTGCAATCAGAGCCTCGGCAATACCTGGCGCTACGGTGGCCAGTGTCGCTTGCTGGGCGGTGGCCAGACCCCGGAAGGAGTTCATGATCCCCCACACAGTACCGAACAGACCAATATAAGGACTGGTCGAGCCGACGGTTGCCAGAAACGGCAGGCCGGTTTCGAGCTTTTCTTCTTCGCGGGAAATGGCCACGCGCATCGCACGCGCTACGCCTTCCATCACCGCATCCGGGTCAACGCCCGGTTGCTGACGCAGACGGGAGAACTCCTTGAAGCCGGCACGGAAGATCTGCTCCACACCCGAATCCGGATCAGGGTTGCTGCCAGCCTGACGATACAGCTTGGACAGATCGATGCCCGACCAGAACCGCTCCTCGAAACTTTCCAGCGCACGCCGGCCGGCCCTGATCATGTTACTGCGCTGAAAAATCATTACCCATGAGGCAACCGAGGCAGCCACCAGGCTCAGCATGACCAACTGCACGACAATGCTGGCATTGCTGACCAAACTCCACATGGAGGTATGGTCGACGACGTTAGCAGCTTCCACGTTCTATCTCCTGCTCTGAATCTGAAGGTAAGCCCGCGCCACTGTGCTGCAAGGCAAAAGCCGCACGCAGCGTTTCTGGAATGGCCCGGGGTCTGAAACTATCGGCGCTGACACACGCCACCAGGAACTGCCCCTCGCAGAGCAGCGTTGCATCGGCCACTCGCGTGACCTGCTGGCGAAAACGCAGGCTGGCACGGTTGAGTTCGATAACTTGCGCGGTGACCAACAGTTCGTCGTCCAGCCGCGCCGGCTTGTGGTAACGCGCCTCACTGGAATGCACGACAAACAACAGGTTCTCATCGGCCAGCGTGGACTGGTTGAACCCCAGTTGCCGCAGCTGCTCGGTGCGAGCCCGTTCCATGAATTTCAGGTAATTGACGTAGTAGACGACGCCGCCGGCATCGGTGTCTTCGTAATAGACGCGACAGCGATGTGCGAACGACTGAACCCCGTTTTGCGCGCGCATACTCTAGTGCTTACTCCTCGGGTTGCCAATCGGATGTAGCAACTGTTTTTCAAGGTTTGGCCCGCTAACGCAAGGCGCCTGCCCGAGAACAGCAATCCACCAGCTTGCAGCGCAGGCCAGTGCCGCTCCAGAGCCATTAGTCGGCATTATCATCTACAGGTTCCCCGGTAGCTGGCATTTCGCCCATTCGTGACGGAATATTCAGCCCGAAATGCAAATACGCATGGCGAGTGACGACTCGGCCCCGAGGGGTACGCATGATATACCCCTGCTGGATCAGGTAGGGCTCAAGTACATCTTCAATGGTATGGCGCTCTTCACTGATCGCGGCCGCAAGACTGTCGACCCCCACCGGACCACCGTCGAATTTCTCAATCATGGCCAGCAGCAAGCGGCGGTCCTGATGATCAAAACCATGCTCATCGACATCCAGCAGGTTCAAGGCCTGGTCCGCCGCCTGCCGAGTGATCTGGCCATTGCCGCGCACCTGCGCGAAATCGCGTACCCGGCGCAGCAGACGGTTGGCGATTCGCGGCGTACCGCGCGCCCGGCGGGCGATCTCAAAGGCGCCCTCAGGCTCGATGACCAGCCCGAGGATATTGGCCGAGCGCGCGACAATGGTCGACAGGTCGGCAATGTTGTAGAACTCCAGACGCTGCACGATTCCGAAGCGATCACGCAGTGGATTGGTCAGCATGCCGGCACGGGTGGTGGCACCAACCAGGGTGAAAGGCGGCAGGTCCAGCTTGATCGAACGGGCTGCCGGCCCCTCGCCAATCATGATGTCGAGCTGGAAGTCTTCCATCGCCGGATACAGCACTTCTTCGACAATCGGCGAAAGCCGGTGGATCTCGTCGATAAACAGTACATCGTTAGGTTCGAGGCTGGTCAGGATCGCTGCCAGGTCGCCAGGCCGCTCCAGCACCGGTCCGGAGGTACTCTTGATCGAGACCGTCATCTCCTGAGCAATGATATTGGCCAGCGTGGTCTTGCCAAGGCCGGGCGGACCGAAGATCAGGGTGTGGTCCAGAGACTCACTGCGCCCTCGCGCGGCCTGAATGAACAGTTCCATCTGCTCGCGCACGGTGGGCTGGCCAATGTAGTCGGCCAGGCTCAGCGGGCGAATGGCGCGGTCGAACTGCTCGTCCCGGTCGCGCCCCCCGCTGGCAGTTATCAGGCGATCGGCTTCTATCACTTACGCCATCCCCTTCAACGCACGACGAATGAGTTCGGCACTGTTCAAATTCTTTTCCTTGATCGCGGAAACGGCTTTGCTCGCTTCCTGAGGTTTGTAGCCCAGGGATATCAGCGCACTCATCGCATCGGACTCGGCACTGGCCACTGGCTCAAGCGCTTCGGGCCCATTGGAAACCAGGGTAAAGGCACCCGGCAAGACCTCCCAGGCCTTGAAGCGGTCCTTGAGCTCGACCAGCAGACGCTCGGCGGTTTTTTTGCCGACCCCCGGTATACGGGTCAGTGCCGAAGTGTCCTGGGCCTGAACACAACGCACCAGCTCATCGACATCCAGCCCCGACATGAGCGCCAAGGCCAGCTTGGGGCCTACACCGTTGAGCCGTATAAGCTCGCGAAACAGCTCACGCTCGCGCTTTTCGAAAAAGCCATACAGCAGGTGCGCGTCTTCACGCACCACCAGATGAGTGTGCAAGGTCACGGTCTCACCGGCATGAGGCAGCCGATAAAGCGTACTCATTGGCACCTCCAGCTCGTAGCCGACACCATTGACATCCAGCAGCAGATGCGGAGGCTGTTTCTCGATCAGGGCACCGCGTAAACGTCCTATCACCTGTCAAATCCTGTATTGCCTGTCGCCCAGGCGAAAAATGGACATAAAGCTTGCCGCAGGCAAGTGAAAAAATGCGAGCGAATGCTGCAATCAGAGCCGCAAGCGCCCGCCCCGACTGCGTGCAGCCCCCAGGCCATGAGCTATCAGGCTTGAACGGGTATGGGCATGACACAAGGCGATTGCCAAGGCATCGGAAGCGTCAATCTGCGGCTTGCTGGTCAACTTGAGCAGATGCATGACCATGATCATGACCTGTTCTTTGTTAGCCCCGCCGGTACCCGCCACTGCCTGCTTGACCTGAGTCGCCGTGTACTCGGCAATTTCCAGGCTCTCTTCGGCACCGGCCACAATCGCCGCTCCGCGCGCCTGCCCCAGCTTGAGCGCAGAATCGGCATTGCGCGCCATAAACACCTTCTCGATGCCCATGGTGACCGGCTCATAAGTACGAATCACCTCTCGCACACCGCGATAGACGATTTGCAGGCGCTCGTGCAATTGCCCCTCACCGGTACGGATGCAACCGGAGGCCACATAGATGCAACCACGGCCGGTATCGCGCACAACGCCATAACCGGTAATCCGGGAGCCTGGGTCGATACCTAAAATAAGAGTCATAACGCTTGCTGTCCGATCACGCTATCGATACCGCATAAAACAGAAACCGAAGGTGCACAGCGCGGCCGGAGCCGTCACTGCGCGCCTTCGGCGCTCTGGTGTTATCAGGATCAGCCGAGCTGTTCCATGATCTCGTCAGGGATTTCCGCGTTCGAATAGACGTTCTGCACGTCGTCGAGGTCTTCAAGCATGTCGATCAGCTTGAGAACCTTCTGTGCATTGTCCAGGTCCAGCACCGCACTGGTGCTTGGCAACAGCACGATTTCCGCATCACTACCCTTGAAGCCAGCAGCCTCCAGCGCATTACGCACCGCATAGAAACCGGCAAAAGAAGTAAACACATCGAAAGAGCCATCAGGATTACTGACCACGTCGTCAGCATCGGCCTCCATCGCCGCTTCCATCAGGGCATCTTCTTCGACACCGGCAGCGAAAGAAATCTGCCCCTTGCGATCAAACAGGTACGCAACCGAGCCGTCCGTGCCCAGATTGCCGCCACATTTGCTGAAAGCATGGCGCACTGCAGCAGCGGTACGGTTGCGGTTATCGGTCATGGCCTCGACCATGATCGCCACACCGCCAGGACCATAGCCTTCGTAGCTCAGTTCGACTACATCATCACCATCGACGGCGCCGACACCACGTGCCACGGCGCGATCAATGGTGTCGCGAGTCATGTTGGCACCCAGAGCCTTGTCCAGCGCCAGGCGCAAACGTGGGTTGGAAGCCGGGTCGCCGCCACCGGCACGGGCAGCGACAGTCAGCTCACGAATCCACTTGGTGAAGATCTTGCCTTTTTTGGCATCCTGACGCTCTTTGCGGTGCTTGATATTCGCCCACTTGGAATGACCTGCCATTTATTGCTCCGGTATCTCTCAGAAACACGATCGCCTCTCGCCCACACAAGGCGGGCGAAAGGCGCAATTGCATGACCTTGGCGCAAACTGCAAGGCGCGATCAAACGCCCTGCACTGCCTTATTCGGCTTTCTGTTGCTCGCGCAGGCGGATGTGCAGCTCACGCAGGGCTTTGGCATCCACCACACCCGGAGCCTGGGTCATGACGTCTGCAGCACTCTGGGTTTTCGGGAACGCGATGACTTCACGGATGGACTGGGCGCCGGTCATCAGCATCACCAGGCGATCCAGACCGAAGGCCAGACCACCGTGCGGTGGAGCACCGTACTTCAGTGCATCAAGCAGGAAGCCGAACTTCTCTTGCTGCTCGTCTTCGGCAATGCCCAGCAAACGGAATACCGCCTGTTGCATTTCCTTGCGGTGAATACGAATGGACCCACCACCGAGTTCAGTACCGTTGAGCACCATGTCGTAGGCACGCGACAACGCGGCACCCGGATTGGCTTCCAGCTCTTCAGGGCTGCACTTTGGCGCCGTGAACGGGTGATGCAGCGCCGAGAACGAACCGTCATCGTTCTCTTCGAACATCGGGAAGTCGACAACCCACATCGGCGCCCATTCACAGGTGTGCAGATTCAGATCGTTACCAAGCTTGATCCGCAGCGCGCCAAGAGCTTCGCTGACAACCTTGAACTTGTCGGCACCGAAGAACACGATATCGCCATCGACCGCGCCCACACGATCAAGGATCACATTGAGGTTAGCTTCAGGAATGAACTTGACGATCGGCGACTGCAGCCCCTCGACACCCTTGGCGCGCTCGTTGACCTTGATGTAAGCCAGCCCCTTGGCGCCGTAGATACCGACGAACTTGGTGTAATCATCGATCTGGCTACGCGGCATGTTCGCCGCACCCGGAACGCGCAGCGCGGCAACACGCCCTTTCGGATCGTTGGCCGGACCGCTGAACACCTTGAAGTCGACCGCATTGAGCTGATCGGCAACGTCGACCAGTTCCAGCGGAATGCGCAAGTCAGGCTTGTCCGAACCGTAACGGCGCATGGCCTCTTCGAAAGGCATGTGCGGGAACTCGCCGAACTCGACGCCCAGCACTTCCTTGAACAGTTGACGAACCATTGTCTCGGTCAGACCAATGATGTCTTCTTCGTTCAAAAAGCTGGTTTCGATGTCGATCTGGGTGAATTCAGGCTGACGATCGGCACGCAGGTCTTCATCGCGGAAGCACTTGGCGATCTGGTAGTAACGATCAAAGCCCGCCACCATCAGCAGTTGCTTGAACAGCTGTGGCGACTGCGGCAGAGCGAAGAAACTGCCGGGGTGGGTACGGCTTGGCACCAGGTAGTCGCGAGCACCTTCCGGCGTAGCGCGCGTCAGGATCGGCGTCTCGACGTCCAGGAAGCCGTTGTCGTCCAGGTAACGACGGATGCTGCTGGTGATGCGCGAGCGCAGCCGCAGCTTCTCTGCCATTTCCGGGCGACGCAGGTCGATGAAACGATACCGCAGGCGGGTCTCTTCACCGACATCGGAGAATTCGTTGAGCGGGAACGGCGGCGTTTCCGACTCGTTCAGCACTTCCAGCTCATAGCCAAGGATTTCAATGGCGCCGGAAGCGATATTGGTGTTGGCAGCACCGGCCGGGCGGGCGCGCACCTTGCCAACGATCTTGACGACGAACTCGCTGCGGACCCGGTCGGCTGCGGCGAAGGTCTCGGCGCGATCAGGATCGAAGACCACTTGGGCCATACCTTCACGGTCACGGATATCGAGGAAGATCACTCCCCCGTGGTCACGACGACGATGGACCCATCCGCAAAGGGTAACTTCCTGACCTTCCAGACTCTCGTTCAGTTGGCCGCAATAGTGGCTGCGCATCATGATGGTGTATTCACTTCCCGTAATTCGAAATTCAGTGGAGGCTTCGTCCTCCCTGGCGTGGACCCAATAGTGCAAGAGCCTGGACGTGCAGTTCAAGCGGATCCGCCCACGCGCAGGCGTGCCAGTGGCAGACGGGGCAGTATATAGAGTTAATCGCAGCGTTGCAGCCGCACGCCCCGCGAATTACGGACAGCAGAACGGGGCTGCCCGAAGGCAGCCCCGCAGAATAGAGAGCCAGGGATACTCAAAGCCGGACTTGCGCCTTGAGCAGATGGGCTACGCACACGACCCGAATCAGACCACTGAAATTCTTGACCCCACCGTAACGCAGATGAACCTCCCGATCGATATTCGACAGCACGGCATTGATTGAACAGTTGTTCGACCGAGCAATCGTCGACAGGACATTCCAGTAGACATTTTCAAGCCGCAGGCAAGTCGCCAGGCCATTGAGCCTGACCGACTTGGAATGGGGCTGGGCCAGCGCCATGCTGAACCCTTCTATAAAGGGATCTTCGGACACCGCACCCAAGCCTCCTGGCTCACCGACCTCACGTTCAACATCTCGAACCATGATAATCATCACCTCTGAACAAGCATCTAAACGAACCTGAGAGAAACATTTAAAAATAAACAAATGCCTCGCTATAAAGCCCGAAACGAGAACGCTTATCCAGCAGGTCTGGCAAGCAAACCATGTAGGACATAACCACTACAACGCGAGGAATAGTCAATTCAACCGCGCTTACAGCAACAACTAACGGAGCGGGTAATAAATATATATAGAAGCCCCCAGGGATTCTGTCAGTGAGTGGCACCGAAGCGCCACTCACCGGAGAACTCAGCGGGTTTCGAGCATCGAGCGCAGCATCCATGCTGTCTTTTCATGCACCTGCATACGCTGGGTCAGCAGGTCTGCGGTCGGCTCATCACTGACCTTGTCGAGCAGCGGAAAAATGCTCCGCGCAGTGCGGACCACGGCCTCTTGCCCCTGAACCAGGCTGCGGATCATGTCCTCGGCATGCGGCACACCCTCTTCTTCCTTGATGGAAGACAGGCGCGCGTAGGTCGAGTAGGTGCCCGGCGCCGGAAAACCAAGCGCACGAATACGCTCAGCGAT
Organism: Pseudomonas sp. LJDD11; assembly: GCF_024584215.1. Classification (NCBI taxonomy): domain Bacteria; kingdom Pseudomonadati; phylum Pseudomonadota; class Gammaproteobacteria; order Pseudomonadales; family Pseudomonadaceae; genus Pseudomonas; species Pseudomonas sp. LJDD11. The sequence continues at coordinate 380,061 of NZ_JANJFL010000002.1, read as the reverse complement.
GGAGTCCACTGCCAGGGCCAGTTCGTTGTATTGCTCTTCGAACATCAGGTGCAGCGTGCGAAACATTGGCCCGCTGACGTTCCAGTGAAAGTTGTGCGTCTTGAGGTACAACACATAAGTATCCGCCAACAGATGGGAAAGTCCGTCAACGATCGACTTGCGATCCTCTTCACTGATGCCGATATCGATTGCCATGCTGCATATCCTTTTAGCGACGATGAAAATTCAACAGGCATTACTTTAGCAAGAGATGCCCTGCGAAGCAGCCCTATCGAGACCATAGAAAACCTTGATACGCCGCGGCCCTGAGAACACTGCAACCGCACAAGGGTTCCACCGGACCAACGGCAACCGGCTCACCTGAGCACTGATTTGAGTAGGTCAAGGCTTTGCTGTTAAATACACAGCCCGTGTATCACGCCTTCCTTATTTTTGAAGCGTACCGGGCGTTACCCGCTATTTCCTCGTGATCCATCCTGATGTGAGTTTTTTGACATGTTGAAAATCGTCCACCTGGTAACGGGAACAGCAGCCTTGCTGCTGTCACTCATACCCAGCCTGCGCAATGAAGCATTATTGTCCTACCTGCCACAGCCCGATGCGTTGTACCTGGCATTCTTCGGCCTGCTCAATCTGTTGATCGCACCGGTCATTCCCCACTGGAAAAAGGGCCCGCGCCGCAGCCTGCAAACCCTGGCCAGCATTCTGCTGGTCCTGGCAGTCGTCGCCCAGATCCTGGTCTTGCTGGTGCCACTGCCAAGCGTCGCCGGTCAGCCCGCCGTCGTGCTCGGGCTGGCAATCACCTTTTGCGCGATCATCCTGCATCTGGGCACCACCCTGCACAAGCGCTCCCCCACACCGGTGCCGCAAAGCCATGAACTTGGCCAGCGCGATACCGGCACGGTGAAGTGGTTCAACTCTTCAAAGGGCTTCGGTTTTATTTCCAGAGACTCAGGCGATGACATCTTCGTCCACTTCCGTGCGATTCGCGGAGAAGGTCACCGCGTCCTGGTCGAAGGCCAGCGTGTAGAGTTCTCGGTCATGAATCGTGACAAGGGCCTGCAGGCAGAAGATGTGGTAGCTGCCGCGCCACGCCGCTAATACCTGGCAACATGAAAAAAGCCGCGTGATACGCGGCTTTTTTCATTTAGTAATGAGGCGGTGGAGCCTCATCATCCAGACCATCGACCCGATGGCTCATTTCTTCCTGGCGCCTGGCGAGCAGCAAAAACTGCTGCTGCAAACGTTCCACGATTCGCTGCTGGCCTACCAGCTCATCATTGAGCGCCTGAATAGTATCGTCCTGAAATGCCAGCCTGCTCTCAAGCTCGGTGATCCGCGCCTCAAGGCTCATACGCTCGACTCCAGCCTGAAATCCTCTGGCAGCACAGGCCGCAGACGCTCAATCAGTGCAGCAACCTGCCTTGGCTCATAAGGCAGCGCCGTCAGCTTGCCCCATACCGGAGCAGGCCACGCCCCATCATCGCGCTTGCGCACGATCACATGCATATGTAACTGGCTGACGACGTTACCCAAAGTGGCAACGTTAAGCTTGTCGGCATTGAAGGTATCTTTAAGGATGGCCGCCAGAGCGGTGGTTTCCCGCCATAACTGCGCCTGGTCATCGGCATCGAGTTCAAAAACCTCGCTGATACCTGCGCGACGCGGCACCAGAATAAACCAGGGATAGCGAGCATCGTTGCTAAGCAGCAAGCGGCATAGAGGAAAATCCCCCAATGGCAGAGTGTCTTGCTGCAAACGTGAATCCAGAGCGAACACCATACGACTCCTGACGGGAGAACAAAAACATCACACAAGGCTGGCAGGATAACAAAAACCCGACACGACCGGCTCGCTCTCAACCCGGCGTGCAGAAACGCCAGCCCCGGCTAAGCTGTCGAGTCAGTCAAAGGACCGCTCGCCGCGTCTTCAGCACGATGAACCAGATTCTGACACTCGCACGTGCAAACGCACCAAAACGAATCAAGAATGTGTATCTGGCATACCTCAATACCAGGATCTACCCAGAACCGGCGGCGTCCGGTAACACTTTTTGTCACGCCTGGCCGGATGGGCAGCGGCAAGCAAGAATGACGAGGCCACCGCTAAAAAATGGATTTTTTCCTTAATAAACAAGAATTTATTAACAAGTCAGAATGTAAAACCTGTGATTTTCACAAATTTTTTTCATTTTCTGGGAGTTTGAGCACGCTTGTTGCTTTAACACTCGCACGCCAATTTTGAGCTCAGCCGGCGGCACCCTGTACTTGGCAAGCATCTTGCTCAAGACAAAATAGAGAAAATAAAGTTCTTGTAAAAAAGCGACATTTTAAGCGACATACGTATCCTTTTCGACGACATTGACGTATACAGCATTTGCACCCTGACCGGCACAAACCAAAAATAGCCGGCATAACAAGAAAGAGCCGCCCCTAAAAAAAATACAGATGGGGCAGCGAAAACTTCTAAACCAAAGGAGCAATCACGATGAGAGTGATGAAGTGGAGCGCAATCGCACTGGCCGTTGCGGCGGCAGCCAGCACCCAACTGGCATCGGCTGCGCCGTTTGTCAGCGACCAAGCCGAAGCCAAGGGCTTCGTTGAAGGCAGTTCGCTGAACCTGAAAGCACGCAACTACTACTACAACCGCGACAAGAAAGCTGGCGCAGTTGACGACAAAGACTGGACTCAGGGTTTCTGGGGTATCTACAACTCCGGCTACACTCAAGGCACTGTCGGTGTCGGTGTTGACGCCTTTGGTTACCTCGGCTTCAACCTCGACGGCAGCGACAAGTACTCCGGCTCCGGCAACCTGCAGACCGACAGTCAAGGCCGCAACTCCGACAGCTTCGGCAAAGCCGGTGCCGCCGCCAAATTCCGCATTTCCAAAACCGAGCTGAAAATCGGCGACATGCAGCCTAGCAGCCCGGTATTCGCAGTTGGCGGCTCTCGCCTGCTGCCACAGACCGCCACCGGTATCAGCCTGCAAAGCAGCGAAATCAAGGGCCTGGATCTGGAAGCCGGTCACTTCACTTCGACCACCAGCCAGGATGAAACCAACCGTAGCGGCGAAATCTTCGCCAACTACGCTGGCGTGAGTGCCAAATCTGCCGATTTCGTCGGCGGCAAGTACTCGATTACCGACAACCTCGGTGTAGCCCTGTACGGCGCCAAGCTTGAAGACATCTGGAACCAGTACTACGCCAACGTGAACTACGCCCTGCCACTGGGCGGCGATCAGTCCCTGGCATTCGACGCCAACCTGTATCGCACCGTTGACGAAGGCTCGGCCAAGGCCGGCTCGATCAGCAACACGGCCTTCTCCGGCTCGGTCGCTTACTCGTTCATGGCAGCTCACACCCTGACTGTAGCCCTGCAGAAAATCAACGGTGACACACCGTTCGACTACATCGGCACCGGCAACAACAACCGTGGCGGCGACTCGATCTTCCTCAACAACTCGATCCAGTACTCCGACTTCAACGGCCCGAACGAGAAATCTGCCCAGATCCGCTACGATCTGAACATGGCACCTTACGGGGTTCCAGGCCTGAGCTTCATGACCCGCTACATCAAAGGCTGGGACATCGACGGCAGCAACGCTCCAACCAATGGCCCTTACGGCTATTACGGCGCAGACGGCAAACACCACGAAACCAACTTCGAAGCCAAATACGTACTGCAGTCCGGCCCGGCCAAGGATCTGTCGTTCCGTATCCGTCAAGCATGGCACCGCGCCAATGCTGACCAGGGCGAAGGTGATGTTAACGAGTTCCGCCTGATCGTCGACTACCCGATCTCGATTCTGTAACCAGAATCCTGCACCGTGTAGCACTGGAAGCCCGGCGATTGCCGGGCTTCTTCTTTATATAGCCTTTGCACTGAAGGGCACCTCCCCGGCCATAGCCTGTACTCGACACGCCTGTGGCCGTACAATGCCGAGTCATTTTCAGTCCCAAGCAACCGATAACGGCTAATCATGCGCACCAGTCAATTTTTGCTCGCCACACAGAAAGAAACCCCTTCCGATGCGGTCGTGGTCAGCCATCAGCTGCTGCTGCGTGCCGGCATGATTCGCAAACTGGCTTCGGGCCTCTACACCTGGCTGCCGATGGGCCTGCGCGTACTGCGCAAGGTCGAGGCGATCGTGCGTGAAGAAATGGACGCCGCCGGCGCCCTGGAAATCCTGATGCCTGGCATCCAGCCTGCCGAACTGTGGCAAGAGTCCGGTCGCTGGGAGCAGTACGGTCCCGAGCTGATGCGCCTGGTCGACCGCCATGCACGCGACTTCTGCCTGGGCCCAACCCACGAAGAAGTGATTACCGATCTGGCCCGCAACGAGCTCAACAGCTATAAGCAGCTGCCGATCAACATGTACCAGATCCAGACCAAATTCCGCGACGAGATCCGTCCGCGCTTCGGCCTGATGCGCGGCCGCGAGTTCGTCATGAAAGACGCCTACTCGTTCCACGCTGATCAGGCTTCGCTGCAGCAGACCTACGATCGCATGCATCAGGCCTACACCAATGTATTCACCCGCCTGGGCCTGAAATTCCGTCCGGTGGAAGCCGACAACGGCTCCATTGGCGGCGCAGGCTCCCACGAGTTCCATGTGCTGGCCGATTCCGGTGAAGACGACATCGTTTTCAGCAACGGCTCCGACTATGCGGCCAACATCGAAAAAGCCGAAGCACTGCCGCAAGAAAAGAGCCGCCCTGCGCCGACCGAAGAGCTGCGCCTGATCGACACCCCGAACGCCAAGACCATTGCGCAACTGGTCGAAGGCTTCAACCTGCCGATTGAAAAGACCGTCAAGACCCTGGTCGTGCGCGCAGCCGAAGAAGGCAAGCTGATCGCGCTGATCATCCGCGGCGACCACGAACTCAACGAAATCAAGGCCGCCAAGCTTGAACAGGTTGCCAGCCCATTGACCATGGCCACTGAAGCCGAACTGCGTGACGCCATCGGCGCCGGCGCCGGCTCGCTCGGCCCGCTGAACCTGCCACTGCCGTGCATCATCGATCGTTCGGTCGAGCTGATGAGCGACTTTGGCGTCGGCGCCAACATCGACGACAAGCACTACTTTGGCGTCAACTGGGAACGTGATCTGCCCGTACCTCAGGTTGCCGACCTGCGCAACGTGGTCAGCGGCGACCCAAGCCCCGACGGCAATGGTGTACTGGAAATCAAGCGCGGTATCGAAGTCGGCCATATCTTCCAGCTCGGCACCAAGTACAGCGAAGCCATGAAATGCCAGGTGCTGGGTGAGAATGGCAAGCCGATCGACCTGACCATGGGTTGCTACGGCATCGGTGTTTCTCGCGTGGTGGCGGCCGCCATCGAGCAGAACAACGACGAGAACGGCATTATCTGGAACGACACCCTGACCCCGTTCCATATCGCGCTGGTTCCTTTGCGCTATGAAACCGATGCCGTCCGCGAAGCCACTGACAAGCTGTATGCCGACCTGACTGCCGCAGGCTTCGAGGTTCTGCTAGACGACCGCGACAAGAAGACCAGCCCAGGCATCAAGTTCGCCGATATGGAACTGATCGGCATTCCGCACCGCATCGTGGTCAGCGACCGCAGCCTGGCCGAAGGCAACATCGAGTACAAGAGCCGGACCGAGTCGCAACCACAAGCACTGGCCCTGGCCGACGTGCTGTCGTTCATTCAGGCTCGCATCAAGCGCTGATTCAGCGGCGCACCCGCAACCTGCGGGTGTGCCGTTTCAGTTCTTGTGCGCCCAACCTACCCAGAGACCTCATGTTCAAGCGAAGCCCCCTGAGCCTCGGCAGCGCCGCCCTGTGTGGCACCCTGCTTGTCAGCGGTTGTGCCAATCAGCTGTCACAACGCAGCGAGCACGAAGAACGCGTCGAGCGCAAACTCCTCGAACACACCCTGCAAATCGACATCGGCGAGCCCAAGACCCTGGAACTGCCGCAGCGTCGCATCCGCATTCACGAACACAAGTCGTTTGAAGTCACCGAATATGAAGTGACCCGCCATTACGACCGCTACACACCCTATCAACCCTGGCGCGAAATCTACGAGATTCCGCTTGGCGCGGTTGCAGTAGTAGCCGGCGCAGGCGCCAACGTGGTGAATATTTTTGCCCTTGGCAACCTGCCCGACAGCGTCACCCACGACTGGATCAACTACGGCGTGGCGGGTCTGAACCCGCTCATGAATGCCCCGTCTCACGGGCGCGCCGAGCAAAACCTGGCCAGCATTGACGAAGTCCAGCAAGACAAACGCATCGAAAATTCGACACTGCCATGGAATGAACGCCCGGTCCTGATCAAGGCCGGCGCCACCACCCATGAGCTGAGCACAGACCGCAATGGCGTGCTGCGCCTGAACCTGCTCGACAGCCCGTTCGCCGAGCAGGACTTGCGTCAGGTCACCCGCCTGTACATCAGCGTGGAAGATGAGCAGGACAATGCCCGTGCCAGCGACAGCCTGCCTGTCAGCCGAAATCTGCGTGGCAAGCTGCTTGAAGCTCACGGCTTGATCTACGACGATCTGGAAGATGACGAAGTCAGCCAGTGGGTTCACAGGGTCAAGCGGCTGGCCGAACTGGGTCTGGACGAACAGGCCAGCGAACTCGAACAGAGCCTGCTGGAACTGACCCGCAATGACCAGGAACTGCAGAACGAACTGATCAAGTCACTGGCAAAAGATGCAGGTCGCCTGGTTGCACCGACTGCGGCAGAGGAATAAGCGCTAGAAAAGCTCAAGCTGCTCATGTGCGCCACGCAGATCCTGCAGGCGCACACCTATTCCGAGCAACCGGACCGGCCTGTCGCCCCGGGCAAATGCCTGACTCAGCAACTGCTGATAACTGGCCAGATCCCTTCCCGCCCCCGCCTGCTCCAGGGTGGTCTGGGCGAAATCATGAAACTTGACCTTCACGAACGGTTTGCCGGGCCGGTAATGGCTATCCAGGCGTGCCAAGCGCTTCTCCAGCGACTCCATCAGCTCGGGCAGTTTTGCGACACAACTGGCCAGATCAGGCAAATCGGTGTCGTAGGTGTTTTCGACGCTGACCGACTGGCGCCGACTGTCATTCTGCACCGGCCGCTCGTCGATGCCCCGCGCCAGATTCCACAACCGCTCGCCAAAGCTGCCGAACTCACGAACCAGCGCCAGCTTCTGCCAGCCGGCCAGGTCCGCACAACTGACAATCCCCAGACGCCCCAACTTGTCGGCGGTCACCTTGCCGACACCATGCAGCTTGCTGACCGGCAAACCAGTGACAAACTCCTCGACCAGGTCAGGGGTAATGACAAATATCCCGTTGGGCTTTTTCCAGTCACTGGCAATCTTGGCCAGGAACTTGTTGGGCGCTACCCCGGCCGAGACCGTGATATGCAATTGGCTGGAGACCCGACGGCGAATGTCCTGGGCAATGCGCGTCGCACTGCCGGCGAAGCGACTGGACCCGGAGACATCCAGATAGGCCTCATCCAGCGAGAGCGGCTCGATCAGGTCGGTATAGTCGCGAAAGATCGTATGAATTTCCCGGGATGCTTCTTTATAAGCATCCATACGCGGTTTGACGATGGTCAGATCCGGGCAAAGCTTTAACGCATGGTGGGAAGACATGGCTGAGCGCACACCGAAAGCTCGCGCCTCGTAATTACAAGTCGCAATCACCCCGCGCCGATCCGCAGAGCCTCCCACCGCCAACGGAATACCCGCAAGCTTCGGGTTGTCGCGCATCTCGATGGCTGCGTAAAAGCAGTCACAGTCGATATGGATGATCTTACGCTGCGCCATGTCCTGCGATCAGTGAACTTCAGATGGACAGTATCGTATCACCCTGCGCAGCTGACACGCCTGAACACGGCAAGGCACTTAAAAAGTCGCCTGAACTGAGTCAACCGACTGACCAAACCCGCCGCCGGTCAGACAAACGATCACTAACTGATTGAAGAAAAAGCACTTTTTTGAATTATGCGCTTGACAGAAAATTATCATTCTGTAGACTCTCCATCCACAGGCGCGGGATGGAGCAGCCTGGTAGCTCGTCGGGCTCATAACCCGAAGGTCGTCGGTTCAAATCCGGCTCCCGCAACCAGATATACGAAAAGGCCACTTGAAAAAGTGGCCTTTTTTGTTGCTTTATTTTTAAAAGCAATACTGTTCGATCAGGCGCTTTATGCCCCCGGTGGGAGCGACCCTGGTCGCGAAGAGGCCAGCAAAGTCACTGCATATGCTGTGATCTTACTGGCCTCTTCGCGAGCAGAGCTCGCTCCCACCCGGTCCGCAGCGTTTATCTGAACAGCATTGTCTTTCAAAGACATATCCCTACTTCTTCGACTATTTTATTGACACACTCTTTTTTATCTGTAGAATGCGCAACCTCAGACGCGGGATGGAGCAGCCTGGTAGCTCGTCGGGCTCATAACCCGAAGGTCGTCGGTTCAAATCCGGCTCCCGCAACCAGATACACGAAAAAGGCCACTTGAAAAAGTGGCCTTTTTTTGTGCACCGTTTTTATCTGCGCCACTGCTTACAACCTGTTATTTTCACTTCACGCTTGACACAAACTTATTAATCCGTACAATGCCGCCTCACAGACGCGGGATGGAGCAGCCTGGTAGCTCGTCGGGCTCATAACCCGAAGGTCGTCGGTTCAAATCCGGCTCCCGCAACCAGATACACAGAAAAGGCCACTTGAAAAAGTGGCCTTTTTTGCGTCTGCACGAAAGCTTTTCCAGCCACCAGAAGCATTCACGCAAGTCGTTGATAAAAAACTCTTTAGCCTGACTGCCAGGAACCCCCTATTATCCTTCCCCGTAACCGGATGTGTCGGCAACACCAGTTTTTTGCTGCCCTGCCGACACCTTTATGACTAGTCTCAAAATGCAACGATCTCAACCGGCTATCAGTAATGGCACGCGCCCACTCATCGTCTTGCGATCATTGTGATAAAGAGCCAGTCTGAATCGCTGCTGAACAGTTGCGCCCTGCTCCATTGGCCAGTCGCTCGCCAGTCGCTGACGCGCTAACATCTCGACATACTTTTGCGTAGGGATCGGTAACTTGGTTGTAGACCTCAATCCTGTCGCGCGCACTCCAGGAAGTGAATGATGCGCGATCATCCGTCAGAGCCCCTCGAAGCCGTTACGGCGACCCAACCGATACAACCTGTGCGCCTGCAATGGCTGGAGCGCCTGAGCAAGTATCGCCAGCCCATAGGGCTGGCAGTCATGCTGGTGCTGTTTGGCATGGCTTTGATCGCCTGCCGGCACATGTTGATCGAAATGGATTTCTTTGCCCTGCGCGACGCACTGTACGCCGTCCCGCTCCCGGCGCTGGGCGGCGCTCTGCTGGCAGCGATCATCGGCTACGTGATTCTCATGGGCTATGAACTCTCAGCCAGCCGGTACGCGGGCGTCAACCTGCCAACCCGCACCCTCTTGCTGGGTGGTTTCACCTCATTCGCGATTGGCAACGCGGTTGGCCTGTCGATGCTATCCGGCGGCTCGGTGCGTTACCGCCTGTATTCACGCCATGGTATCGGCGCCATCGAAATTGCCCGCATGACCGTGTTCGCCAGCCTGTCGCTGGGTTGCGCACTGCCGCCACTGGCCGCCATTGCGACACTGAGTAACCTGTCTGGCGCATCGCTGGCGTTGAAGCTGCCCGTCGACGTACTGGCCAGTGTGGCCATCGCGGTACTGGCTGGCAGCCTGATCCTGGCTATCGCGGTCTATCGTCGGCGCCTGCCGGAACAAGACGTGCCCCACGTGCTGCTGGTGCGCGCCGGGCGGCGCTCGCTACGTCTGCCAGACCTGCGCCTGACCCTGGCTCAACTGGTGATTACCGCACTGGACGTCGTTGCAGCAGCATTGGTGCTGTACCTGCTCCTGCCACAGTCACCGCCCTTGGGCGCGTTCATTCTGGTTTATCTGCTGGCCCTGGCGGCTGGCGTGCTCAGCCATGTACCAGGCGGCGTCGGAGTGTTCGAAGCCGTCCTGCTGGCGGCGTTCGCCAATGAACTGGGCGCCGCACCACTGGCCGCCGCCCTGCTGCTCTATCGCTTGATCTACGTGGTCCTGCCACTGCTGCTGGCGTGCCTGACGCTGCTGTTCACCGAAGCCAAGCGCCTGCTGTTTGCCCAACAGGCGCTGCGGGTTGCCTCCGGGCTGGGCGCACCGGTCCTGGCATTGCTGGTGTTTCTCTCTGGGGTCGTATTGCTGTTCTCCGGTGCCACCCCAGAGATCGACACCCGCCTGGAAAATGTCGGGTTCATGATTCCGCATCGCCTGATCAATGCCTCTCACTTTGGTGCCAGCCTGATCGGCGTGCTCTGCCTGCTGTTGGCCCAAGGACTGCGGCGGCGCCTGTCAGCGGCGTGGATGCTCACCGTGATCCTGCTGGTGACAGGTGCAGTGCTGTCGATGCTCAAGGGCTTTGACTGGGAAGAAGCCAGTCTGCTGCTGCTGACCGCCGTGCTGTTGATCGCTTTCCGGCGCTCGTTCTACCGTCCCAGCCGCTTGCTGGAACTGCCGTTTTCTCCGCTGTATGTGATTGCCAGTACCTGCGTAGTAGGTGCGTCGATCTGGCTGCTGCTGTTTGCCTACCAGGACGTGCCTTATAGCCATCAATTGTGGTGGCAGTTCACCCTGGACGCCGACGCCCCGCGCGGCCTGCGCTCGGCGCTGGGCAGCGCGGTATTGCTGCTGGTAGTGTCCCTGACCTGGCTACTGCGCACCGCCCGCCCCGGCATCAAACTGCCTGACGCCCAGGAACTGGACAAAGCCGCCGCGATCCTCAAGGCCTCCAACCAGCCCGACGGCGGCCTGGCGCTGACCGGCGACAAAGCCATTCTGTTCCACCCGGACAACAACGCCTTCCTGATGTATTCGCATCGCGGGCGCAGCCTGGTGGCCTTGTATGACCCGATCGGCCCGGCCCAGCAGCGCGCCGAAATGATCTGGCAGTTCCGCGACCTGTGCGACGTACACCACGCAAGGCCAGTGTTCTATCAGGTTCGCGCCGAAAACCTGCCCTACTACATGGATATTGGCCTGACCGCGATCAAGCTCGGTGAAGAAGCACGGGTTGATTTGCGGCGCTTTGACATCGACGCCAAGGGCAAGGAGATGAAAGACCTGCGTTATACCTGGAACCGCGGCAGCCGTGACGGTCTGACCCTGGAGATCCACGAACGCGGGCAGGCTCCGCTGGACGAGCTCAAGGTGATTTCCGATGCCTGGCTCAGCGGCAAGAATGTGCGCGAAAAAGGCTTCTCGCTCGGACGCTTCACCCCCGAGTACCTGCAGTATTTCCGCATCGCCATCATCCGCTTTCAAGGCAAGCCGGTGGCCTTCGCCAACTTGCTGGAGACTTCCAGCCTGGAGCTGTCCAGCCTTGATCTGATGCGCGCCCACCCCGACGCACCGAAGTCCACCATGGAGTTCATGATGATCGGCCTGATCCAGCACTATAAAGCCGAAGGCTATGCCCGCTTCAGCCTGGGCATGGTGCCATTGTCGGGCCTGCAACCAAGGCGCGGCGCGCCGCTGACTCAACGCCTGGGTTCGATGGTGTTTCGTCGTGGCGAACAGCTGTACAACTTCCAGGGGCTACGCCGCTTCAAGGACAAATTCCAGCCTGACTGGGAACCGCGCTACATGGCCGTACCGGCCGGACTCGATCCGCTGGTGGCCCTGGCAGACACCGCCGCCCTGATTGCAGGCGGCCTGACTGGATTGGTGAAACGCTGATGATTCGACGTGTATTACGCTATGTACTGATAATACTGGCGCTGGTTCTGCTTGCCGCATTGGGTACATGGTTCTGGCACCGCCCCGCTACACCGGCCACCGTCGAGCACGCCTCTCTTGAGGATGGCTCGGCTATCACCCTGGTAACCCCGGCCAGCCGGGTCAAGGCCCGCATTGCTCTGGCAGTCAACAGCAAAGACAAACTCAGCGACAAGCAACTGCAGGCACTGGGCACTGACGCCGCCGCCAGCATCATTCAGGTAGAACTGCCTGCCGATGACTGTGTGCTGCAAAGCCAGGTGTTCAGTAACGCTTTGCAGAAACTGGACGGCCCGGCCACCGTCGTCGGGGGCATCGGCCACGGTGCCACCCTGGCCTGGCGCTGGCTGGCTGCCCAGACCGACGACAAGGCCCAGGCAATTTCGGTGGGCTTTGCCCTGCAGCATGTCTCCAATCCGCCACCGGAACTTGAAGAAGGCGACATCCCGCCGCAGATCTGCGACGAGCCATTGCCGCAAAAAGCCCCGCATGGCAAATGGCTGGCAGCCTTCAACGACGCCCCGGATGACCCGAGTGCGGCGTTTGTACGCGACCAGCCCAATGCCGAGACCAGCATCAGCGATTACGACATCCCCCTGAGCCAAGTGCTCAATACCGAGCTGCGTCATGCCCTGCTTGGTGAAAATGACGCCGGCGGCCTGGGCGTGCCCACCGTTGAGGTACCAGCCAGCCAGAGCAGCGATACCGTGACCCTGTTCCTGTCCGGTGACGGCGGCTGGCGCGATCTGGACAAGGTTATCGCTGGTGATATGGCCAAGGTCGGTTACCCGGTGGTGGGCATCGATGTGCTGCGCTACTTCTGGGAGCGCAAGTCACCGGAACAGATCGCCACAGACCTGACCGAACTGATGAATCACTACCGGCAGAAATGGGGCGCCAAGCGCTTTATCCTGGCGGGCTATTCATTTGGCGCCGACGTGTTGCCAGCGGCGTATAACCGCATGGCACCGGAAGATCAGGAGCGCGTCGATGGCATGATCCTGCTGGCCCTGGCGCGCAGTGGCAACTTCGAGATTCACGTCGATGGCTGGCTGGGTAATGCCGGCACCGAGGCCAGGACCGGACCGGAGGTTGCCAAATTGCCGGCAGCCAAAGTGCTGTGTGTCTACGGTGCCGAGGAGAAGAAGGACAGCGGCTGCACCGATACCAGCATCGTCGGCGAGGTGCTGGAACTGCCGGGCGGGCATCACTTTGATGAGAACTATCCGGCACTGGCCAAGCGACTGATGCGCAAAATCGATCAGTGGCAAGGCAAGGTGCCTGCGAACGCTCAATAAGCCGCCAGCTTGGTAAAAAAGCCCCGCCACCTTCCGGTCGCGGGGCTTTTTTGCGGTCTAGATTTCGACCTGGGTCCCGAGTTCGATCACCCGGTTGTATGGCAACTTGAAGAACCGCAGGTTGCCGTTGGCATTCTTGAGCATGAAGGCGAACAGCGCTTCGCGCCAACGGGCCATGCCGACAATTTTCGAGGGGATCACGGTCTCCCGACTCAGGAAATAGGTGGTGCGCATCGGGCTGAAGTCCAGATCCTCAAGATGACACAGAGCCAGGGCCTGAGGCACGTCCGGTTCGTCAATGAAGCCAAAGTGCAGGATCACCCGATAGAAACCCTCACCATAAGCTTCAACTTCGAAACGCTCACTGGCCGGTACTCGCGGACGATCTTCATAGACGACTGTCAGTAACACCACCTGTTCGTGCAGCACCTGGTTGTGCAGCATGTTATGCAGCAACGCATGCGGCACAGCATCAGAGCGCGCGGTCAGGAATACCGCCGTACCCTGTACCCGGTGTGGCGGTTGCACACGAATACTGCCGATAAAGATCGGCAGCGGCAGACCCGCCTCGTCAATGCGCTCGGACAACAACTGCCGGCCGCGCTTCCAGGTGGTCATCAGGATGAACAGTACCGCACCGGCCAGCACCGGGAAGGCGCCACCCTGGACGATCTTCGGCACGTTGGCAGCAAAAAACAGACCGTCGACCAGCAACAGGCCGACGAGTAGCGGCACCGCCAACAGCGGCGGCCACTTCCACAGCAGCAGCATCACTGCCGCCACCAGGAACGTGGTGCACAGCATGGTTCCGGTCACCGCCACACCGTAGGCCGAGGCCAGCGCGCCGGACGACTCAAACCCCAACACCAGCAGGATCACGCCGACCATCAGCGCCCAGTTCACCGCACCGATGTAGATCTGCCCTTGGGCGTCACTGGAGGTGTGTTGAATGAACATGCGCGGGATGTACCCGAGCTGAATGGCCTGCAGGGTCATGGAGAAGGCCCCGGAAATCACCGCTTGGGAAGCAATGATGGTCGCCAGGGTCGAGAGCGCGATCAGCGGCAACAGCGCCCAGCCCGGTGCCAGCAGATAGAAGGGGTTGCGCACTGCTTCAGGGTGTTCCAGCACCAATGCGCCTTGACCGAAATAGTTAAGCAGCAGCGCCGGCAGCACCAGGATGAACCAGGCCCGGGAAATCGGCTTGCGGCCAAAGTGGCCCATGTCGGCATACAACGCCTCGGCACCGGTCAGCGCCAGCACCACCGCGCCCAGAATCGCCACGCCGATGCCAGGATGGACGATAAAGAACCGCACCGCCCAGACCGGGTTAACCGCCTTGAGCACCTCGGGCGTATGCACGATGCCATAGATGCCCAGTGCCGCCAGCACCAGAAACCAGGTCACCATCACCGGCCCGAACAGCACCCCGATTCGCGCCGTACCGTGTTTCTGGATCAGGAACAGCCCCACCAGCACCACCAGCGCCATGGGCACGATCCAGCGCTCCAGCCCCTCGAAGGCCAGTTCCAGCCCCTCCATGGCCGACAGCACCGACACCGCCGGGGTGATCATGCTGTCGCCATAGAACAGCGCTGCACCGAACAGGCCAAAGGCAATCATCACCATCTGCAAGCGCGGGTACTGCGTCGTAGCCCGCCGCGCCAGCGCGGTCAGGGCCATGATCCCGCCCTCACCCTGGTTATCGGCACGCAGCACAAACACCATGTACTTGAACGACACGACCCAGATCAGCGACCAGAAGATCAACGACAAGACGCCGAGAATCGCATCATGGGTGACTTCCACCCCATACCCCCCCTGAAACACTTCCTTGAGCGTGTACAACGGACTGGTACCGATATCCCCGTACACCACCCCGACCGCCGCGACCAGCAGACTCAAGGGCTTGGCGGCACTTCCTGTTCCGGCCTGACTACTTGCATGACTCATCGAACACTCCCGAAGCCGGAACCTGAGATCCAAAACAGAATTAACAACAGGAAACAATTGAGTTTGCACGGTTTATTGACATTCGCCGTGCGCAACGGCGCGAAGCATAGCGCAGCACTCGTCTTATTTCTCTTCTAACCACTGGTCATGACGCCGCGTGATCGCTAGAATTGCGCACTTTTTGACCAGAGGCGCACCCAGCGCCCAGTCGGTGCCCGCGCTGTGCGACGAGGCCCACCATTACACCGAGGTTTGCCATGTCCACCACTAATACCCCCGCATCCGCTCCCAAAGTCGGATTCGTAAGTCTCGGCTGCCCAAAGGCGCTTGTAGACTCCGAACGCATCCTGACCCAATTGCGCATGGAAGGTTACGAAGTCGTGCCGACCTATCAGGATGCCGATGTGGTGGTGGTCAACACCTGTGGCTTCATCGACTCGGCCAAGGCTGAGTCGCTGGAAGTGATCGGCGAGGCGATTGCCGAGAATGGCAAGGTGATCGTGACCGGCTGCATGGGCGTCGACGAGAACGTGATCCGCAATGTGCACCCGAGCGTGCTGTCGGTCACCGGTCCCCAGCAGTACGAGCAAGTGGTTACCGCCGTTCACGAGGTGGTGCCGCCCAATCACGAGCACAACCCGCTGATCGACCTAGTGCCACCGCAAGGCATCAAGCTCACCCCGCGCCACTATGCGTACCTGAAGATTTCCGAAGGCTGCAACCACAGCTGCAGCTTCTGCATCATCCCGTCGATGCGCGGCAAGCTGGTCAGCCGCCCGGTGGGTGATGTACTGGACGAAGCGCAGCGTTTGGTCAAGGCGGGCGTCAAGGAACTGCTGGTCATCTCTCAGGACACCAGCGCTTATGGCGTGGACGTCAAGTATCGTACCGGCTTCTGGAACGGCCAGCCGGTCAAGACTCGCATGACCGAACTGTGCCAGGCCCTGAGCACTCTGGGCGTATGGGTTCGCCTGCACTATGTTTACCCATACCCGCACGTCGATGAGCTGATCCCGCTGATGGCCGCCGGCAAGATCCTGCCGTACCTGGATATCCCGTTCCAGCACGCCAGCCCGAAAGTACTCAAGTTGATGAAGCGCCCGGCCTTTGAAGACAAGACCCTGGCGCGGATCAAGAACTGGCGCGAACAGTGTCCGGAGCTGATCATCCGCTCGACCTTTATTGTCGGCTTCCCGGGCGAGACCGAGGAGGACTTCCAGTACCTGCTCGACTGGCTGACCGAAGCCCAGCTCGACCGCGTCGGCTGCTTCCAGTACTCGCCGGTAGAAGGCGCACCGGCCAATGACCTGGACGTGCCTGAAGTCCCCGATGACGTCAAACAGGAACGCTGGGATCGCTTCATGGCTCACCAGCAGGCAATCAGCGCAACACGCCTGCAGATGAAGATTGGCAAGGAAATCGAAGTATTGATCGACGAAGTCGACGAGCGCGGCGCAGTCGGCCGCTGCTTCTTCGATGCCCCGGAAATCGACGGCAACGTCTACATTGGTCTGGAAGACGACAGCCCGGTCAAACCTGGCGACAAGATCATCTGCCGGGTCACTGACGCAGACGAATACGACCTGTGGGCTGAAGTGCTGTAAGCCGCCTGGCGTGCTTTCGAGCCCTGCCATTGGCAGGGCTTTTCATTTTCGGCAACTGGTTGAAGGATTGCGAGATGGATTTCTACATCCCCGAGAAAAACGACTATCCGCGCCTGCTCGATGTCTGGGAAGGCTCGGTGCGTGCCACTCACCTGTTTCTGCCCGAACACTACATCATCCGGCTCAGGAAGCTGCTGTTCGAACAGTACCTCGATTCGGTAAGCCTGTTTTGTACCCGTGACGGCGAGTTGATCAACGGGTTTGCCGGCGTCAGCGGCGGCAAGCTGCAAATGCTGTTCATCGCGGCCGACTATCGCGGCCAGGGTCTGGGCCGACAACTGCTGGCCCACGCTATCGAACACTTCGGTATCCGTGAACTGGACGTCAACGAACAGAATCCCAAGGCCTTGGGGTTCTACCAGAAACAAGGCTTCAAGATCAGCGGCCGTACAGCCGTCGATGGCCTCGGCCAGCCCTACCCCATGTTGCGCATGACACTGGCACGCCGCGGCTGATATCCGTACGTTCAGGCGCGCCAGCCAGCGTACAATGGCGCCATTCACCTCTTTCAACGGTTACCAGCAATGTCAGACCCTATACGCCTCTCCAAACGCCTTATCGAGCTGACCGGCTGTTCGCGCCGGGAGGCCGAGCTTTACATCGAAGGCGGCTGGGTGACTGTCGACGGCGAGGTGATCGAAGAGCCGCAATTGAAGGTCACCGCCCAGCAGAAGGTCGAACTGAACGCCGATGCCAAGGCCACCGCCCCGGATCCCGTGACCCTGATCCTGCACAAACCGGCAGGCATGAGCCTTGACGCTGCGCTGCAGTCGATCACACCCGGCACCTTGTGCAATGAACTGAGCTTCGGTAAACGCGTGCTCAAAGGGCACTTTCTGCGCCAGAAGGCCATTTCCACCCTGCAGGACAACGCCAGCGGCCTGGTGGTGTTCAGCCAGGACTGGAAAACCCTGCGCAAGCTGACCGACGATCGCAGCAAGATCGAGCAGGAATATCTTGTCCAGGTCAGTGGCGAGATGGTCGCTCATGGCCTCAATCGCCTGAACCATGGTGTCACCTGGAAAGGCAAGGAACTGCCTGCCGTCAAGGCCAGCTGGCAAAGCGAAAACCGCCTGCGCCTGGCCATGAAAAACCCGCAACCGGATCTCGTCGCGCAACTGTGCGCGGCAGTCGGCGTGCAGATTGTCAGCTTACGCCGGCTGCGCATTGGCACCGTGTCAATGGGCAAGCTGCCTGAAGGACAATGGCGCTACCTGAGTAGCCGGGAAAAATTCTGAAATCGCTTCACTGGACCTTTCACCATGCTTAACAACGATATCCTGCGCAGCGTGCGCTACATCCTGGCGGCCGGCGACAACAAGATCGCCGAGATTCTGAAACTGGCCGACCAGACCGTAACCCGCGCCGAAGTGGCCGGCTGGATCAAGCGCGAAGAGGAAGAAGGCTTTGTCCGCTGCCCGGACACGGTCATGGCGCACTTTCTCGATGGCCTGGTCTATTACAAACGCGGCAAGGACCAAAGCCGTCTGGCGCCGCCCATCGAGCTGCCGGTCACCAATAATCTGGTGCTGAAAAAACTGCGCGTGGCGTTCGAACTCAAGGAAGAAGACCTGCACGCGATTCTCGATGCCACCGGCTTCCCGGTCTCCAAGCCGGAACTCAGCGCGTTGTTTCGCAAGGTCGGCCACAACAACTATCGCGAGTGCGGTGATCAGTTGCTGCGCAACTTCCTCAAAGGTCTCGCCCAGCGCCTGCGCCCTGCTCAGCCATGAGTTATCAGGTTTCACCGGTCGGTATCGTCCGCTCCTGTTTCAAGGAGAAGTTCGCCATCCCCCGTCAGCCACAATTGGCGCCGGCGGCGCGGGGGGTTCTGGAGCTGCTACCGCCCTTCGATCAGGGCGATGCCGTGCAGGGGCTGGAGCAGATCAGCCATGTCTGGCTGCTGTTCGTCTTCCATCAGGCGCTGGAACAAACGCCGCGGCTGAAGGTCAGGCCACCACGCCTGGGCGGCAACCAGAGCATGGGGGTGTTCGCCACCCGGGCGACCCACCGGCCCAACGGCATCGGCCAGTCGGTGGTGCGCCTGGACAAGGTCGAGCCCGGCCGCCTGTGGCTGTCGGGCATTGACCTGCTCGACGGTACGCCGGTGCTGGATATCAAACCCTATGTGCCTTACGCCGACAGCATCCCCGACGCTCACAATGGCATGGCCAGCGCCGCGCCCTCGTTGATTGCGGTGCTATGGCAGGACGATGCCTTGCAACAGGCCCATGAGCACGCTCAACGGCTGGCAGAGCCGCTGGTGGAATTGATCGAACAATGCCTGGCGCAGGATCCGAAGCCGGCCTATCAGACCCCGTCCCCCGAACGCCGCTACGGCGCACAGTTCTGGGATCTGGATGTGCGTTGGCACTACCCGCAGGCCGGGGTCATTCGGGTGCTTGAGGTTGTGCTTTCAGCCTGACGAACAGGCACAAAAAAACCGCCGGTTCTGACGAAACGGCGGTTTTTTATTACGCAGGGCTTACTTCTCGACGAAAGCACGCTCGATCAGGTAGTCGCCCGGCTCGCGCATGCGCGGCGAAACTTTCAGGCCGAAGCTGTCGAGCACTTCGCTGGTTTCATCCAGCATGCTCGGGCTGCCGCACAGCATGGCACGGTCGTCCTGTGGATTGATCGGCGGCAGGCCGATGTCTTCGAACAGTTTGCCACTGCGCATCAGGTCGGTCAGACGGCCCTGATTGTGATAAGGCTCGCGGGTCACGGTCGGGTAGTAGATCAGTTTTTCACGCACCGCCTCACCGAAGAACTCGTTCTGTGGCAGGATTTCGGTGATGAACTCGTGGTAAGCCACTTCGCTGACCCAACGCACGCCGTGCACCAGAATGACCTTGTCGAAGCGCTCGTAGGTTTCCGGATCCTGGATGACGCTCATGAATGGCGCCAGGCCAGTGCCGGTGCTCAGCAGGTACAGATGCTTGCCCGGCAGCAGGTCGTCGAGGACCAGGGTACCGGTAGGCTTTTTGCTGATCAGGATCTCGTCGCCTTCCTTGAGGTGCTGCAGCTGCGATGTCAGCGGGCCGTCCGGCACCTTGATGCTGAAAAATTCCAGATGCTCTTCCCAGTTCGGGCTGGCGACAGAGTAGGCACGCATCAGCGGACGCCCGGTGGGCTGCTGCAGACCGATCATGACGAATTGACCGTTCTCGAAACGCAGACCTGGGTCCCGGGTGCACTTGAAGCTGAAGAGGGTGTCGTTCCAATGATGAACACTGAGGACACGCTCGTGATACATGTTACTCATGTACGGGAAAACTCCTGAAAAAAATCATCCACGCCAGCACAGGCACTATTGCGCGCCATTCTAGTGGCAGACACAATATCTGTTAACTGGATTATCAAGATATGGGTTATCGGTTATATAGATATGCGATTTACTCTCCGCCAGCTTCAAGTCTTCGTCGCCGTTGCGCAGCAGGAAAGCGTGTCCAAAGCTGCGGTCATGCTGTCGCTGTCGCAGTCAGCGGCCAGCACTTCGATTACCGAACTGGAGCGCCAGTCGAGCTGCCAGTTGTTTGACCGTGCCGGCAAGCGCCTGAGCCTTAACGCGACTGGGCGCCAGTTGCTGCCGCAGGCTGTGGCCCTGCTCGACCAGGCCAAGGAAATCGAAGACCTGCTCAACGGTAAATCCGGCTTCGGTTCGCTGGCGGTGGGTGCCACGCTGACCATCGGCAATTATCTGGCGACCCTATTGATCGGCGGCTTCATGCAGCGCCACCCGGAAAGCCAGGTCAAGCTGCATGTGCAGAACACCGCGCATGTTGTACAGCAGGTGGCCCATTATGAAATTGATCTGGGCCTGATTGAAGGCGACTGCAGCCATCCGGACATTGAAGTGCAGTCCTGGGTCGAGGATGAACTGGTGGTGTTCTGCGCCCCACAACACCCACTGGCCCGACAAGGCCGGGCGAACCTGGAAGAGCTGACCCGTGAAGCATGGATTCTGCGCGAACAGGGTTCAGGTACTCGCCTGACTTTCGACCAGGCCATGCGTCATCATCGTAACGGTCTTAACGTGCGTCTGGAACTGGAGCACACCGAGGCCATCAAACGCGCAGTTGAATCAGGGCTGGGGATTGGTTGCATTTCCAGGCTGGCACTGCGCGATGCGTTTCGGCGCGGCAGCCTGGTGGCGCTGGACACTCCAGAGCTGGATCTGTCCAGGCAGTTCTATTTCATCTGGCACAAACAGAAATACCAGACCTCGGCCATGCGCGAGTTTCTTGAGCTGTGCCGCGCGTTCACCGCCGGCGTCCAGCGCAGCGACCAGATTGTGTTGCCAAGCCTTTATCAAGACTAAAAGGCTTCAGCCGAGCAACACCACCATCCATACTGCGGCGATCATGCTCAGGGCTACCAGTTGCGCGGCGCTGCCCATGTCCTTGGCGTTCTTGGACAACGGATGCAGATCCAGAGAGATACGGTCAATCGCCGCTTCCACCGCCGAGTTGAGCAATTCGACAATCAGCGCCAGCAAGCACACAGCAATCAGCAGCGCCCGCTCGCCACGACTGACATCAAGCAAGAATGCCAGCGGAATCAACAGCACATTGAGCAAGACCAGTTGACGAAAAGCGGCTTCGCCCTTGAAGGCTGCGCTAAGACCATCGAATGAATAGCCCGCAGCATTGAGAACACGTTTAAGGCCGGTCTGGCCCTTGAAAGGCGACAACATACAAAAACTGCCATGCAGAAAGGATGAGGGAAGCTAAGCGAGGCTCAGTCAAAAAAACGTGAACCTGTGGTGCGATCAATGCGCCGCAATTGATTCCAGCTGTTGCAGCAACAGCGCCGCCTGGGTGCGGGTACGCACACCGAGCTTACGGAAGATGGCGGTCACATGGGCCTTGATGGTTGCTTCCGATACATTGAGTTCGAAGGCGATCTGCTTGTTGAGCAGCCCCTCACAAACCATGGTCAAAACCCGAAACTGCTGGGGTGTCAGGCTGGCCAGACCGGCGCTGGCGGCCTTGGCTTCAGCCGAGACACTGACCGGCTCATCGGCCTGCGGCGGCCACCAGGTATCGCCGTCAAGCACGGCACGCACTGCCTGCTGGATCGTCTGCAGAGGACTCGACTTGGGAATGAAACCACTGGCACCGAACTCACGGGAACGTACGACAATCGCGGCCTCTTCCTGAGCCGAGACCATCACCACCGGAATCTGCGGATATTGCCCACGCAGCAATACCAGACCGGAAAAGCCATAGGCGCCCGGCATGTTCAGATCCAGCAGAACCAGATCCCAGTCGGTCTTGCCTTGCAGATGCGCCTCGATCTGCGCGATGCTCTCGGCCTCGACCAGTCTCACCTCAGGGCCAAGCCCCAGGCTCAGGGCCTGATGCAAGGCACTGCGAAACAGCGGGTGATCATCGGCGATCAAGATATCGTAGGTCATGGTCTGATCCTGTTCTTATAGTGAGTACGGGTACTCAACAAGGCATCCGGGAGATGCCGGCCACTCTCCATTGCCCCAGCGAACCACGCCCGGAAAATCAAGCCTCAGGGCGGCGCCAAGAATGCCCAGCCATCCGGTGCGGGTCAAGCGAGATACCCGCCAGAAGATGGCAATTAGCCTCTTGATGCACGCTTATATATTACCGATAGCCTTTCACCAGACTGTGCGCGGCATCGTCAGGATCAATGGGCCGCTGGAACTTGGCACCCAGATAGTGGGCAGTGAAAACATCCAGCCAGGCATCCAGCACATGGCTCGCCTCGACATCCCCGGCCAGCTCCAGGCATAACGCGGCGACTTCGGCCGTACAAAAATGGTCTTCCCGTTTTGAACGCCGCAGGCGATAACGCGAAAGCTGCTCCGGCGCCAGGCTCAGCACCGGAAAGCGCTCCAGATACGGACTTTTGCGAAACATCTTGCGCGCTTCGGTCCAGGTCGCATCAAGCAGAATGAACAACGGCCGCTTGCCCGGTTCAGGAATGACCTTATCGACCACCCGCTCCTGCGCCACGAACTCGCCTGGAAACACCAGATAAGGCTGCCACTGGGGATCGTCCAGCAGGCTCAGCAGTTGCGCGTCAACCTCGATGCGCGACCAGCCAAACGCATGAGTGTCTGCGATCACATCCGCAATCAGCCAACCGGTGTTGGTCGGTTTCAACGGCTCGGTGTCGTACATCAGCAGGCATATCCCGGAGCTGGCGGCCACTTTGGGGCGCAAGGCGCACAGGCAATAGCTGAAAATGACCCGGCAATCAGGACAACGCGGCGCCCGCGAACCGCGAGCCAGAAAAGGTTTGCTACTGCGCGCCAGGCGGTCCTGGCGCAAACGGGATACGGCATGGCTCATTGCAGAATGAACCTGCACAACGACAGCATCGGCACAACAGATACCCGACAGAACAGAAAAGTGCGCGAAGTCTACCAGAGCCCGGCCGGCAAGTGCCCAGGTGTGAAGCAGCCTGGCAAGCCCTATACTTGTGCCACTACGGTGAACGCCAATCGATGGCGCTGGTCAGACCCTCACCACCGAATCAGGAGAATTCCATGCTGCGCCTCATCGCCCCAACCCTTACCCTGCTGCTGGTAGCCCCTCTGGCTGCCCAGGCGGCCTCCAAGCAGGAGTATGAACTGAGCCAGATGCTGGAAAAGGTCGCCAAAGAGAGCAGCGTCGGTACCCCACGGGCCATCAATGAAGACCTTCTGGATCAAGGTTATACCGTCAACGGCCACGAACTGATCAATCATCTGAGCGTGCGTGAGGGCCAGGCCCAACAAATGCGTGCCAATCCTGACACCGTGCGCGCTCAACTGGGCGCCAGCGTTTGCCACAATAATGGCTATCGCCAGTTGATGACCAAAGGTGCAGTGCTGAAATATCAATTCAGCGAATACAAAACCAACCGGCCGATCATGGCCCAGACCTTCAGCAACGCCGACTGCACCGCAAAGCCTGCCGCCAAGGCCAAGAAGTAGCAGGCCGTTGAAAAACATAGGCGAGGCAGGTAGTTTTTCAACAGCCTAGCAAGCCTTCAGCCACCCGCCCTGCGCTTGGCTGCCAGCACTGCGCGCCGCTGTTCATCATCGGCACGCAGTTCGGCAATCAGGGCATTGATGTAACGTGAACGCCTTCCTTCACCGCACAAGCGCCGCTGGCACTCCTGACGCAGCGTCAACCTGTTGTCCCGAGCCGCCTGTACCAACGCATCGTAAAGTGCCTGATCCACTTCCAGTTCGATGAATACCATCTGCAGCCTCCCTGCATACCTCATCGCACCCACACCAACCCGCTCTGCAATGCTTGTGAGCGAGTCCTGTTCTAAGTAAATCAGAGCAACGGGCGACCACCTGCCCGCCTGACGAGTGGGCATCGCGACCTCATTGTTCATGAAGAGAAACATCATCAAGTCGACATCAGCGGCGCGCTGACGCTATAAATCTTTACATGCGTTGCAGATGCTCTGCGCTTTACGGACTACGTGCGGACACCCCACGTAGTCCGTCAACCACGTACACCGACAGGACACCTCAGCACCGTTCGAAAGTGCGCTTGTTCAAAAGCAACCAATGCCTGTCGAAGGAGAAGACCTTTATGCCGTATGTAGCCAACGACGTTTTAGCCCGGCACTTCCAGAGCAACGGCCTGGACATCACCTCGCAGATCGAGGAGCACATCAGGCAGATCGCACCAGCCACCGCCAACCTGCCGCTGTACCGCGACATGATCCTGACGGTGCTGCGCATGGCCGAAGATGACCGCAACCGCTGGAACGCCAAGATCGTCTTGCAGACCCTGCGCGAACTGGACAATGCCTTTCGCGTACTGGAACAGTTCAAGGGGCGCCGTAAAGTCACCGTATTCGGTTCTGCCCGTACACCTGTAGAGCATCCGCTTTACGCCATGGCCAGAAACCTGGGTGAACAACTGGCCAGAGCCGACCTGATGGTCATCACCGGTGCCGGTGGCGGCATCATGGCCGCAGCTCATGAAGGAGCAGGTTTCAGTCACAGCCTGGGTCTGAATATCACCTTGCCGTTCGAACAGCACGCCAACCCGATCGTCGATGGCAGCGACCATTTGCTGTCGTTCCACTTCTTCTTCACCCGCAAGCTGTTCTTCGTCAAGGAAGCGGACGCGCTGGTGCTCTGCCCAGGTGGTTTCGGCACGCTGGACGAAGCCCTGGAAGTACTGACCCTGATCCAGACCGGCAAAAGCCCGTTGGTACCGGTGGTACTGCTCGACACAGCTGACGGCAGCTTCTGGCAGAGCGCGCTGGACTTCATGAAAAACCAGTTGCAGGACAACCGCTACATACTGCCCAGCGACATGAAGCTCATGCGTCTGGTGCACAGCCCTGAACAGGCCGTCGATGAGATCAATCGCTTTTACAGCAATTTCCATTCAACCCGTTGGCTGAAGAAGACCTTTGTGATCCGCATGCATCATGCGCTTAGCGAAACAGCGCTGGAGCAGATACGTGAGGAATTTGCCGACCTGTGCCTGAGCGGCAGCTTTGAGCAACACAGCTACCATCCCGATCACGACGAAGAACGCTTCAGCCAGCTCAGCCGTCTGACGTTCAACTCCACCGGCCGTCAGCAGGGGCGCCTCAGAGAATTGATAGACGTGATCAACGAGCCACAGAACCGGGCTGAGAAAACCATAGCGTCGGCAGCAGAACAATCCTCAGCGCTCGGCGCGCTCTGAACGGATCAGTCGTCTTCTCGGCCGCTTAACAAGCGGCCAATCAGATCCATTGGATAACCCCGATAAGCCAGAAAGCGGGTTTGTTGAGCCCGCTCACGCGCATCGGCGGGTCGCCGGCCTGAGAACTTGCGCTGCCAGACTTCAGACAGACGAGCTCGCCAATCGACCTCGCACTCTTTTAGCGCCTGCTCGATATCGGCACGCGCCAGACCACGCTGCCCCAGCTCCTCACGAATGCGTAAGGGACCGTAGCCGGAACGTGCACGCGAGGCGACAAAACTCTCAAGGTAACGGGCTTCGGAAAGCAGTCCTTCGTCGGTAAGACGATCCAGAGCAGCTTCGATCATTTCAGGCGAGGCGCCGCGCTGACGCAACTTGCGCGTCAGCTCGACACGACCATGCTCGCGTCGTGCGAGCAGGTCCATTGCAGAACGCCGTACAGCGACAGGCGTATCGAGTACGGTGGTCATGAGCGCAATCAGATATCGGCGTCAGCTTCAGCCATATCGTCAGCGGACTCATCGATGTCCGCTGTGCGGTTGTCGGCAGCAGCGGCACCACCACTGAGCAGTTTGTCTCGAATCTGCTTTTCAAGTGCCTTGGCAATTTCCTGATTCTCGGCAAGGAACTTGGCCGAGTTGGCCTTGCCCTGGCCAATCTTGTTGCCCTGGTAGCTGTACCAGGCGCCGGATTTTTCCAGGAAGCCATGGGCCACAGCCAGGTCGATGATTTCGCCGTTAAGGTAAATGCCCTTTCCGTACAGGATCTGGAACTCAGCCTGACGGAACGGTGGCGCAACCTTGTTCTTGACGATCTTGACCCGGGTCTCACTACCGACCACTTCATCCCCCTCTTTCACAGCGCCGGTACGGCGGATGTCGAGCCGGACCGAAGCGTAGAACTTGAGGGCGTTACCACCGGTGGTGGTTTCCGGGCTACCGAACATCACACCGATCTTCATCCGGATCTGGTTGATGAAAATGACCAGACAGTTGGCGTTCTTGATGTTACCGGTGATCTTGCGCAGCGCCTGGGACATCAGGCGGGCCTGGAGGCCCACGTGCATATCACCCATCTCGCCTTCGATTTCAGCCTTGGGTACCAGTGCTGCCACGGAGTCGACAACAATCACGTCAACAGCGTTGGAACGCACCAGCATGTCGGTGATTTCCAGCGCCTGCTCACCAGTATCGGGCTGCGACACCAGCAGGTCGTCGACATTGACACCCAATTTACCAGCATACTCGGGGTCCAGCGCGTGCTCGGCGTCAACGAAGGCGCAGGTAGCGCCCATTTTCTGGGCCTGGGCAATGACCGACAGGGTCAAGGTGGTCTTACCGGAAGACTCCGGACCATAGATTTCAACGATCCGGCCTTTGGGCAGGCCACCAATGCCCAGCGCGATGTCCAGACCCAGCGAGCCGGTAGAGATGGAAGGAATCGCCTGGCGCTCGTGGTCACCCATGCGCATTACGGCACCTTTGCCGAATTGACGCTCGATCTGACCCAAGGCCGCAGCCAAGGCTTTCTTCTTGTTCTCGTCCATTGAAGTCCTCACGTAATCAAATTCAAAAAGGGCCTTGCGGCCACAACACCTGTATAAGTAGCCAGTATTATTCCACAGCCTTGAGCGAACGCCTACCCCTGTTTGGAGTTTTCTCCGGCACAAAGCCCTACGAGCCCCTCTAGCGCAGCCTTTACCGTCTGTCGGCGCACGGCATCCCGATCACCGGCAAACACATGGCAACGGGCAATGATCTGCTCGCCGGCCACCCAGCACAGCCACACCGTACCGACCGGCTTGGACGCAGAGCCGCCGCCTGGCCCGGCGACACCACTGACCGCCACCGCAAACCGTGCACCACTGTGACGCTGCGCACCGAGGGCCATGGCCTGCACAACCTCCTGACTGACTGCACCCACGCTGGCGAACAGTTCTTGCGGCACATCCAGCTGGCGGGTTTTCTGCGCATTGGAATAGGTCACATAGCCGGCTTCGAACCAGGCCGAACTGCCCGCTATGCGGGTAATGGCTTCGGCAATACCGCCACCGGTACAGGACTCGGCGGTGCTGACCTGAGCCTGCAGACGTTGCAGATGCTCACCAAGCAAGCCGGCAAGCCGGGTAAGGTCGTCCATGCAGCACTCCTGATGCCATTGATCTGGATAAGTTGGGCGCAAAGTCTACACAGGGAATCGAGGTAGAAGGCAGCAGCAAAACGTGAGGTCATGATTCGACCTGATGCGCATGGTAACCTTGATGTCATTGGTCGGCAGACAACTCGTCTGCCTTGAAGCGCCCTTACTTTATAGAACGAACCCGCCTGACCCACTGATGAATAAAGCCATTACCGATCTGTCCGCCCACACCCCGATTGTGTTGGAGTAGACAGCCGAAAAGGCCAGAAGCCCCCATTTACAGGGACTTCCGGCCAGTTGTATGAGTTCAGCAGTATTGCGCAGAGGGCATCAGATGGCATGGTTTGGCGTGTGGTTTGCCCCATTTTTGCCCCAGTTTCATTGGCTGTATCGGTCCAAGGGATATGCGGAATAGCAGGTGCACGTGAAGGGTGCATTAAGCGGGCATATTGCGTCTACCGAAGCCCCCCTCCACTCGCCTACCTTCTACACACGATAGCTTTCCGCCGTAGGCTCTCTGTAAGAAAAAACGCTGGCGCCGCTATTAAACTCGTGTCTAGCAAGTCAATCTGTGGATTGGTAGCATAATGCTATGAGCATTTTTTCTAGTGCCTCAGAAACGACCTATAGTATATCTCACCAATGGAAGCTTGCTTTATGGACTGGCTCTACAAGTTGATCCCCAACTTTAACACGGTAAAGGATATTGCCAATGTGGTCTTTTGGATATCAACCTCCTGCGTCGCGATAATGACATACCGACAGGCAAAAAAGACTTTGTTTGCCCCGATCAAAACGGAAACTTTCAAACTTCAGCTAAAAGCCTTTGAAGAAATCCTACTATTTTTTCAGAACAAGGGCGAACATGACTTAATATCTGAACTAGACCTCGAAAATATTCTCAACCTAAATGCTCAAGAAATGGTCGACGCCTATGTACAATCTTTTTTCTCAGACACTTTGCAATTAGACGTAACACGGAGAAACGAAGAAAAAAAGCAGCTTGTTGGAGGAATAATTTCGGCAGAGCATGCTGTTAAACATTTGAGAAAAGTCAAACCAGGCGAAAACTCGATTCAAAAGACTGAGGAAAAAATATCACAACCGGCCATTCTGTTAGCAAAATGGTATGAATATGATCACCCAATGATCTCATTCACTCAAAAATATTTAGACAAGATAAGTGAGATTCAGCGACTCGCCGCCTCGCCCCTGATCCCTAAAGAAGTACGCAACTTGATCAATGAATTTTCAAATACTGCCCAGAGCAATCTACCTTTGATTGGCTCGACAATCACCGCATGCGCCAAAGACATGACCAGATATTACCCCACCCCAGACAGCATACTAAAATTTGAAGGCGCATGGATTTCCAATATTTTCAATGAGCGAAGAAAAAACCTTAAGCCCATCTCAGACAAGATCATGAATAGTATCAACAGCTATCTAAAAATTGATAGCATCATGGATGGATAGATCTGTCCTCAGTCTGCTGAAAGCACGCCGCGACATTTTTTATAACGGCACCAAAGGGCTGCACGGGGATTCAGGCCCGGTTTTACGGGCCTTGAGCAAGCCTTTATCCCTGAACCTCCCTGCCGTTCACTGACACATTGGCCCAGGTTTTGGCCCACTGTTCGATCAGAACAACCCACCCAGCGCTACCGGCTCCCAGTTCATGATCACCAGCTCGCCGCTCACCCCGGCCTGGCTGGTGCGCTGGTTGGCTGTCGTATAGCGGATGTCCAGAGTCTCAAAGTGAAACCCTTCAAACGCCTGGCGGATCTCCGGGTGGTCATTGATGCTGACCATCACACGGCCCTTACAGCGCCGCATAAAGTCGGCCATCGCCAGGTACTGATCGAACTCAAAGCCGACGCCATAGCCTGCGGTCTGCCAGTAAGGCGGGTCCATGTAGTGGAAGGTGTGCGCCCGATCGTACCGCTCGGCACACTCCAGCCACGGCAGGTTCTCGACGTAGGTGCCAGCCAGACGCTGCCAGGCGGCTGAAAGGTTTTCCTCGATCCGCAGCAGGTTGATTGCAGGGCCAGTGGTCGCGGTACCGAACGTCTGGCCACTTACCTTCCCACCGAACGCATGCTGCTGAAGGTAGAAGAAACGCGCCGCACGCTGGATATCGGTGAGGGTTTCAGGACGGGTCATCTTCTGCCACTCGAAGATCTGACGGGAAGACAGCGCCCATTTGAACTGGCGGATGAACTCCTCCAGGTGGTTCTGCACCACCCGGTAAAGGGTGACCAAGTCGCCGTTGATGTCGTTCAGCACCTCGACAGGCGCTGCTTGGGGTCGCATGAAGTACAACGCGGCACCGCCGGCGAAGACTTCGACATAGCATTCATGAGGGGGAAAGAGAGGGATCAAGCGTGCGGCTAGGCGGCGTTTGCCACCCATCCATGGAACGATAGGAGATGTCATAAATTGCAAGTCTTTACTGTATGGATAAACAGGTGATAGGCTCGCGGCGCTTTGTGCACGAAGCAGGGGCCACGGCTGGACTTGCAGGAAGGGTCTGCGGGTTCGGTGATCCGCTCAGGTGTTGGCGCACCTGCGCGGATCGCTCCTTTTATCGTGATGACCACACCACTGCCTATCAGACAGTACTCAGGACAGGCCTATGGACATCGATTTTGAAGCAGAAGCTTGGTTCGGAAACCCAGCCCCGGAAGAAACACTGCGACAGCAACTGTCACTCGTTGAGACTGAGAATGATCTGCTGCGCGGCGAAGTGGAGCGCTACCGGTTAAACCAAGCCAAACTGATTCGGATGCTCTCTGACGCATCGGATGAGCGAGATATGTTCAGGCGAGAGGCCGAAAGCAGCAGCAGGAAGCTTTCGGAGATGTATGTCGAGCGCGCCCAGCACGCCGACAAGCACTAGCAGCTCAGATATCAGAGAGCAGAAGCAAGCTGAAGCCTCGCGCGCCATCCCACCCGCTCCGCCTCGCTCATCAGCTCAAACGCCAGATCCTCGACTTTCATGCCGCCTGCGCACCGTGCGTAGGCTGGCCCGCTGCCCAGGTGCAGGAAGGTGTGGATTGCCCCGGCTCTCCGGTCACCGACGTTGATCGCCAGAATCATCTCGTAATAGAGCGCGTCACAGACGACCCGTGGCAGCTTGTTCTCGCAGAACAGGAAGTCGTGAATGACCCCGCAGGCCCTGTCCTCGATGCCGGCCAGCAGCGGTTTGACGATCCAGGGCGTTGAGGCCAGGTCAGTGATGAAGTACTTCGGCGCCGTGTAGATCTCGCCATCCGCCGACTGGTACCGGAAGTCCTGCATCAGCACCCACTCGCCTCTGGCGTAGGCCTGGAGCACCAGAGGATCGAGAAAGCGGCCGGTCATGGCGCACCGCCGCAAGTGACCTCAATGCGATCGGGCGCAATTGAGGCATTGACCAGAATACGGTTTGCCAGGCGCGCCGGCTCCGGAGCCGCGCAATAGGCACCGGCCGCGTAGCTCAGGGCCTGGACTGCGCAGCCCTGAAGCAGCCCGGCGATGCAGATCAGCAGGGCCACGCGCTTCATGCCAGTTCCTCCATTGCTTGGGCATAGAACCCGTCCCACGTGTGCCGATGCGGCTTGCCGGGTCGCCAAGTGCGGATGTATAGCGCCCATGCAGCCTGAACCTCGCCCACGGCAGGCAGCGGCGCAGGATCTGTCCATAGCAGCAGTCGAGCGAATGCAGCGGCCAGCACGTCGTCACGCTCCATTGCGGCATGCACGTCAGCAGCAACCGGGGCAACGTCGCAGGCCTCGCAGACCGAGCGCGCCAGGGCCTTGGTGCTCGGGAACTCCAGCACGCCACGGACACCACCGCCACGCTCGAACTGCCACAGGCCTCGGGCCGGGCCGTTGCCGATCTGGCGCCGATGTTCAAAGCGGCTTTCCTGCAGGCCGATGGTCAGCAGCATCTGCTCAGCTCGTCGGCCGGACATTTTCGCAGGCAGCAGAGCGAGCGCCGGGGCAATGGCCGAGGCGCGGATTTGTTTCAGCATGGTCACTTTCCTTTGGGCGAAAAAAAGCCCGCGCTTGGCGGGCTATTCAGAAAATTCTTATACCGTCATGGTGGACAGCTAAGCTGGCGAATATGCCGTGCTACTGGAAATCAATCCCTAAAGTCATCTTCATCATCTTCAAACTGATCTTCATCATCTACACCGTAACCACCATCAAACATTCTACGTGGCGTGTCGTCATGAGGATGGTCATAGGTTTTAGCTACATCGTCGTAGGGCAGTCGGTACTCAAGGCAGAGCTGGCCCGCCTCAAAAGCTGCCTGGTTGGTCCCTACCGTGATCGAGCGCTTGTAGGTGTATCCATCGAAATACCCGCGCACATAACGTGAATCCTTTTGTGAGGCCGCAAAGCCATTCATAGGCACGTCTGCTTCAACCCCATCTTTTTTGCCTTGGTCGTAAGCTGCTGACATTACTATCTCCGTGCGAGCGCCGTATTGGGCAGCGAATACTAACCTATGCCATCACTCCCCTCTACAGCCAAAGGCCAGCCAAAATACGACCTTTCAGGCCCGTCGCGCACAGACATCCTAGCCGGCCGGCAGCTCAAGCGCCGGCAGCGACTCAAGGAACTCATCAAGCTCCGGCTGCACCTGATCACCGGCCAGCACTGCGTTGAGCACCGAGTGCGCGTAGTCCCAGACAAGGCTGCGCCAACGCCTGAACGCTTGACCATCTGCCTGGAAGCGCGGCACTGCTGGTTCCTCAGCGTAAGAGATGGCGGTGGCCAGGCTGTCGTAGCCGCGCTCCCGCGCAGCCGCATCGAGCTTTGACTGAACAGCGTGCTCGAATGCCGCGGTTACTTGCGCAGGATCCGGCTGCAGCTCAGGCAAGACCGGCACTGGATAACTGGATAGCTTGCTCCACTCTTGGCCGTTCCACTGCGCAAATTCCCCTTTCTTCAACTCTGGGGGTGCTACGGTCGTGCCTGCCGGAACCGGGCCGTAGATGTCCTCGACCTTGAAAGCAGTCGTGAATACCCGGTTGCCGTCGTACTGGTAGATGTAGATATCGTCCATGGGTACTCCTTACGCCTCAAGGGCGCGAATGTAGCAGTTGAGACCCACCGGGGCCGGAATATACGGCAGCGCGAACTGACTGGCGGTGTCGTATGCGTATGATGGAACGGATTTAACGACAATGGGATTGTTGACCGCGGTAACTGCTCCAAACACCCAACCGTCCAGAGCGGCGACACGGCCCATGTTGGCTATGTTGGTTACCGGCTGTATAGTGTAAGCATTACCGCCGTTTCCTGTGACGCTTAGTATTGCTGGATCAGCGGGCACTGAATAGATTGAAGTGTTTGTGGCAAAAAAGAAAAATCCATCAGAGTATGCGGAAGTAGCGAAGCCTGCATTGACAGCTACCGGTGATGGCGAAAGATAAAAGTTTATTGCGTTATCCGAAGATCTTTTGAAACTTCCAGAAGCGGCATTTCCCCCGACAAGCCAATTCCCTTTTTTGTCGGTACTTACAAATGTGAATGATCCTCCACTGGAGGCATTCGGACCTACGTTTTTGAATGTTAATGCGCTGTCTCGTGAGACCTGGGACAGACTCCCACCAACCAAAACCCATATACCTTGGTCATCGGTGTCTGCATCGGCCCATAGCGCTGATTGCAATGCATCAACTTGGGTCCATGCACCATTGTTAAAATTTCCAGAGTTGGTTGACCTGTAGACGTATCGGCTAACAGCGGTAGGCAAAGCAAGCCATACGCCGTTTTTGTCGCAAACTATCTTACTGAATGCTCCGCCAAGAACAGTCCCGCTAGCTGCGCGAATAATGCCAGGGTAACCCTCAAGTCCCAATTCGTAATATGACGGCGCATTCCCTGTTGCGCCAGAAAGCGTAATGATCCATTTCTTGTTCTTTAGATCAAAGTTCAATGATAGCGCGGTCAGGCTGCCAATCTCGTTTAAAAGCAAATTCACGTTTGCCCAAGTAGCGCCGCCGTCCTTACTGATGCTTAAAGCGCCGTTAGCGAAAGCATGCAAAATGTACGGCTTTCCGCCCGGCGTAGGATTTGGCGCAACAGCGA
Source organism: Pseudomonas sp. LJDD11 (assembly GCF_024584215.1). NCBI lineage: Bacteria > Pseudomonadati > Pseudomonadota > Gammaproteobacteria > Pseudomonadales > Pseudomonadaceae > Pseudomonas > Pseudomonas sp. LJDD11. Next base: position 346,458 of record NZ_JANJFL010000002.1, on the reverse strand, counting down.
TGCCGATACATGATCCAGTTGTGATCGAGGTTGCTTGAGTCGCAAAATCTCCGGTCTTGCCGCCAAGGCTTCCCAACTTCGCAGCCAACAGCGGGAATGGGGCCTTCAAGCGAATTGTGCCGTCGCAAGGAAGGTACAGAGAGCCTGGATCATTGGCGCTCATCACAACGTCGCCAATTCGGTCAGGGAAGCCCCATACCGGCTGACCGTTGCCCCACATCACAGCTTGTCCACGGGCGGCCAGAGCAGTGTTGGGCAGGCCCCAAGTCCAAGCGACACCGGTAGCGGTACCGTTCACGCCCAGCACTTTGTAAGCATTGCCTGCCAGCGACGGGGCGCCGACCGCAGACTGCGCGGCAGTAGCGTACGCCTGTGAGCTATCCGCATGCTGCTTTGACAGGTCGGCCTGAGCTTTTGCCAGTGTGACTTGCTGGGCGGCCAGATTGACCTGTGCAGCACCGGCCGCCGATGCATCCGAGACCGCTTGCTGGGCAGCCAGCTTGGCTGTGTTCGCCGCTGCAGCGGAGTTGGCGGCGGCTGTTGCAGAGCTAGCTGCGGCGTTCTTGTAGCCTTCAGCTGTGGTCACAGCCTCATTGATAGCCGCCAGCCGAACATTAATGTTGACGACCATCGGCGGCAATGCCGCGATAAACGGATCTGATTTGGCGTTGAACGCAGCAGGACCTTCAGACCGGGATGGTGCATCGGGAAGCAGTGGAATTGGTGTAATAGCCATCAGGTCAGGCCCTCGATTTCAAGCTGGCAGTCGGAAAGAATCGGCCCGGAGTAAATCAGGCTGAGCGATGTGTAAAACCCATAAAGAATTGTGGCTTCGTAGCTTTCCTCGCCGACCCAGACCACGGGCCGAGCCCGGATTTCGGTCAGCATTCGCCGCACCTTCGCCACCCGATCGGTATCGACAACGACGGGGAATTTTGCGGTATCGGAAAACTCGCCCTCAGTCACGGACCAGCCGCCCCAGCGATCTCGCTCCTTCACGCTGTAGTCGTCAATGCCAACACCGGTGCCATAGAGCGCGATACCGATCTCGGCAACCTTGCCGATCACCAGTGCGCCCACTGCGGCCGTGCCGCTGCTGGTCACTGTGATGGTGATGCTGGCCGTACCGTAGGAAGGCAGATCGAGTACCACCACACTGCTGCGGTACTCAATGCCTTCGAAGAACCAGTCGTACCAGTTATCGACACTGCCATCGATCAGGGAAAAGCTGCGCGTGGCTACTACCCCCTCCAGCGGATCGGTCATCACCACGGTCACCGTCTCGCCCTGGGCATTGAGCAGTGCAAGGGAGTTGATGACCGCCCCCGGCTGGATTGTGACCGAGACAGAGCCGGGGTTGGTGGTTTGAGTGCCGACAATCCTGTCGAACATCTTCCAGCGGTTCGTGGCACCCAGATCGAGCCACTTGGCCGGATTTTCCTTCGTGACAGTCTCTGCACCTGGCTTGACGCCGGCCGGCACGGCCGCCAGCGCCTCCCAGTTGTTGTGGTCGAGCATCACTTTGGCACCGAGCGCGTACGTGGCCGTTGCCGACCACACAGGGTTATCGTTCTCGGGGACATTGCTGACCAGGCCCGCAGGTGTTACATCAATCGGCCTGATGAACCTCATGCCTCCTCCTTAACCGGTTTCGTGGGCAAGCCCACGCGGTCCCATTTCTTCATGAGCTTGCTGTTTTCGTCGGAATTGACTTTCATCGGGCCAACGATCTGCTTCACGACATCGATCAGCATGTCGACCTTCCGCTCCAGAGCCGCGGTGTTGCCGCCCTGCTCCGTCCCGCGCTGCGGCTGGCTGTAGATCTGCGCAGGCCTGGTGATCTGCAGCACTGGACCGGTTTCACCGACGTTGATCCCGCCGCCAGTTGCAAAGCCCGGCAGGCGCCCGTCGTTCATCTGATCGAGCAGCCCGGTACCGAACATCCGCACGGCATCGGCGCTCATCACGTACTCGCCGTTCGAGAGGCGAGCCAGAATCGAGTCGCTGGTACCTGTGCCGGGCCCTGCGATCAACCCGCCGGTGGCGTAGCCGCGAATCGACCCGTTCGCAATTGCTGCGTTACGGACAGCCTCCTGGAGCTGCGCAGGAGTCATCGCGCCGGTGGTGAGCTGGGTTGCCCAGTACGAAGCACCGTCGTTCATCGCGATCCCGGCAGCCTTGTAAGCAGCTTCAATCGCCGCCGCGTTCGTGATCGCGCCTGTGATGTTGCCTGCGTTGAGCGAGCCGCCTGTCATCTGATCAACCCAATACTGCTTGCCCCCGGCATCAGCAGGGCGACCGAGCTTGTCCTGATAGATCGAATCAACGAGCGTGCCGGCGTTCTGCGCAGTGATCTTGCCGCTGATCGTGCCAATGGCGGCAACCACGGCCGCGTTCATTTCCTTGATCGCGTCCGCTACGGTCTTGACGCTGGTATCGACGCCGTTGAGCGCATCCATCTGCGCTTGAGCGAACTCCAGTTGCTTGTCCAGACCTACAAGCTGATCTTCCAAGGCCTTGATGGTCTTTTCCGAGGCCGAAAGCTGCTTGCCGTTCAGACCGTTGAGCTCAGCGATCAGATTGGCATTGCGCCCCTGCTCCCGATTGAAGTCCTCCAGCGAGCTGTACAGCGACGTGTCGTTGTCGCTGATGACCGACAGGGCATCCTCAAGACCCTCAAACTTGCTCAGCGACCCGCCGGCCTTCGCAATTGCCAGGGCTGATACGACAGTGGCTTTCGCTTGATCACGCAACATCCGCACTGCGTCGTCGCCGTCGCCGCGCAGGGCTTTGAGCGCATTGCTCAGCGCAGTGCTGATCGACGTGAGGCCTGAAGCGCTTTCGCGCGCAGTGGTGATCATGTCGTTGATCGAGGTTTTCTGAGCGTTGATCGAGCGCTGCACTGCTGCGAAAGCGGCATTCGCGTTGCCCACTAACTGCCCCTGAAGCGCCTGGTAAGCAGTGTCGGCACTGGTGGCCAAGGCCATTAACGCATCAGCAGTAGCTTTACCTGTTACCTGCCCCTTCTTCGCTGCCTCAACCATCGAGACGAACGCATCGCGTGTAGCCGGTAGCTCGACGCCCAGCGCCGTGAATGCCGCGCGGGTCGCAGCGATCTGGTCCAGCGACTTCTGGCTATCAGTGGTGAACAGGTCGTAGTAGTTCGACGCACCCTCTTCAAGCGTTGAGAAATAGGCATCCGCAGATGTCGCAAGGCCCATCATCGTTGCGAACATGGATTGCCCAGCTATCGTAGTGACGTCAATGTCCTCAACGATTTTCCGGTACGCCTCTCGTGTATCAGGGAACTCCATGTTGAAGCCGAGGAACGTGCCGCGCAGAGTTTTCTCGAGATCCTGGAACCGCTCGCCCTCGCTGAAAAACGCCTGGTAGTAGCCGTTCACCAGCTCGTTCAGCGCATTAACTTTTTCCTTCGCTGAAGCGGTGTCCACGTCAAGATCGGAAAACTTCGCGACCATATTCAGAATCGCATCCGACGCCTGCAGACCGACGTCGCCGATCTCAAGTACGCCAACCCGGATCTGCTTCAGCGCAGAGTTCACGCCATTGAACCGGGTGAAAACCCCTTCGATAGCAGCAATCACATCATCAGCAGAGGACTCCCAATCACGCGCGAAGCCCATGAACTGGTTCTTGAAGTAGGCAGGGATACCATCAGAATTGACGATCGCCTGAGCCAGGAGCGAACCCATCACGTATTCATAGTTCTGCTTGATGCCTTCGACCACATCACCACCGGCGTGCTGCTGAATACCGGTGATTGTCTGGCCGTTGTTCAGGGTGGCCAGAAACGCGCTTGAATAGTCACCCGACGTCTTGCGCTGCCGCATGGTGTTATCGAGCGAGATACTGGCGTCTGAATCGCCAAATACCGAATACAGCATGCCCATGGTCGAGGTGAACTTCTGCACTGTCGCACCAAGCTCAGCGTTTACCGCGTCGCCGAACTTGGGCTGTTTCTCTTTCCAGCCCTCAACCCAGCCGTTATCTGTGAACTTGCCGCCCTGCCAGGTGCCGGATGCCGAACCAGACAACTCCGGAAATTTTTCACCCGAGCCGAACGCAAACGAGCTCGCGATACTGCCGACTACGGCGCCAATTGCCGCACCAATGGCGGTGCCGATTACAGGCACAATCGAGCCAATGTATGCGCCGGCGGCCGTGAAGCCAGCGGTCACAGCTGCACCCTCCACCCCGTAGTTCTCATACGCGGTAAAGATGCTATACGCGATACCAATCACACTAAGCGCAGTACTCAGTCCTTGAAGAGTATTGGTCAGCGCAGCGTTCGATGCGTTTAGCGCTGTATCGACTGCACCGGCGCTGATCTCCATTTGTACGCCGAACTGAGTGGCATACTCGGCAGCGGCTGCGTTGAGCCCGGCGGTTGTGCTTTCAACAGTGAACTGTGCAGCAGATTGTGCAGCGGCGGCGGCCGTCTCTGACCCGACTGTGAAAGCGCTGGTCACTGCCTCGGAGACGTAATCGGCACCGGACCTGAACGCGCCGGTGAGGCCGTCTTGAGCGAAGCCCGTGCGCAGCTCAGTGACGAACCCGCTCTTTGCGAGATCGACAGCAGTCTTTGCGGTGCTCAGGAAGCCCATTACACCGCTGCCGCTTCCTGACGTGCTGTTAGGGCTACCGAGGATCTTCTCCCAGGTACTGCCCAGACCTTTACCGTTGTCGGTGCCCGTCAGCCAGTTTGCGAACGAGTTCAGCAGCGGCTTGGTGGTAAGCATATGGACGATTTCGCCCAGCGTCTGCTTGAAGCCTTTCTTGAGGTTGTCCCATAGCGATTCCGCGCCGTCGCCAATGTTCGCCCAGGCATCGGCAAATACGCCGTCGATGCGGTCCACAGCAGCTTCGGTCATCTGGCCCCAGATAGTGGCCTTGCTCTTGTTTACTTCGTACTCGGCCCCGAGCTTTACCAATGCCGCTTCATAAAGCGCAGCGTTTTCAGGATAAAGCTTCATAGCAGCGTTCAAAGCGTCCTGCTCGGCAGTGTACTCCCGCAGAGCCTTCGCTTCTGGATACAATCGATCAATGATGCTGCCAGCATCATCAGCTTGCTGAACGATCTTCAAAGCCTCCTGCTGAGCCTTGTTGGCCTTCAGGAGCTGCTCGTACTCTCTGCTGCCGTACTCGATGTTTTTACCGGCCAAGGCGACGGTCATCGACTTTTGCAGGTTATAGGCTTCCAGAGCATCGGCGCCGGCCAGTTGCGCCTTAGCCAGAGCAACCAGGTCAGTAGTTTCCTGCTGCAGCTCATAAGCTGCACGAGTGACGTTGAGCCGATCTTGAGCATCTGCCTGAGCATTGACTGCTTTCTCGACCGCAACGCGGGCATCAGTTCCAGTTTTAAGCAGAGCCTCTTCGACTTTCTGCTGCAGGGTGAACTCGCGGGATTTGTCAGTACCTGCCGCATAGGCAGCCGCGATTCCGTCCACCGCTTTGACTTCACGATCGGACGCCGCTTGCAGATCAGCCAGAGCCTTGCTCCGGGCCTGAGTCTCGGAGGCTGCTTTTTTGTTGGCCGAAGCGGCTGCGTTCGTGGCATCCGTCGCCGCTTTATCAGCCTCTTTTTGCTTGTCGATCGCCTTCGCGTGCTCAAGTACCTTTTTACCCAACTCGCTCTCGGCAGAGATTTTCTGCTCAGTCAACCAGGTGCCAGCCTGCTCTACAGCAGTCTTGTCCTTGAGCTTGGTTAGCTGCTTGTCCAGGTCTTCGGTATATTTCTCGACCGCCTTGGCAGCAAGCTTGTCGGCCTCAGCCTTACCGTCCGCTGGCTTTTTGCTCGCCTCGACCTCTTCGCGGTACGCAGCGACCTTGGCGGCCGCTTGACCACTGGCAACCTGCAGGTTGGCAAACACACCCGCCGATTCTTTCAGCGTGCGCATTTTTTCTTCAGGGATGTGGAAGCGCCGACCAAGGTCCTCAAGTGCGCCTGACAAACCCTCACCCTTAGCGCGAGCAGCCTCGAACTCACTCGCTACGCGGGTGCCAATACCTGAGCCCAAGACTTCACGGGAGGTTTTCAGGAAGTCACCAAACGCCCGATCAGCCTCTCCAATCACCTGTTCCTGCTGACGCATGGCGGTGACCAAAGTAGCCTCTTTCTGGTCCCTGTTCAGCGCTTGAAACTCTTTGCGCAGCTCAGAGATTGGCCGCTTCAACGCCTCCAGATCTGCCCCAGCAGTTTTGGCATTGCCGCCCATCGTGAGAAACGCGATACCGACGCCCACCGCCAGAGCTGCCAAACCGGCCGGGCCTCCGAGCAGTGCCAACAGCCCGCCCTGACTGGCTGCCAGTCCCGCCTGCGCAGCGGCAAGCTGAGTCGTAGCAGCGCGCTCTGCCACTCGGGCTTGAGCGAGCTGGATCGACATCTGGGTCTGCACCGCGGTGCCACGTGCCGCGATCGCTTCGCGCTCTGCGCGCACGACTGCGGACTGCGCCGCGATTTGGTTAGCCAGTGCCACCTCGGCAGCACTGGCCGCTGCCGCAATGTTCGCAGCCCGACTCTGGTAGGTAGCGGCAGTACTGGCTGCCAGGCCGGATATATAGCCGACGAAGGCAGCTGCGACCTTGCCCCCCATCACAGCTACGAGAATGTTCAGGTTTTCAACAAGAAATCCCACGGCCCCGCCGATGATGTCCATCGCACCGTTCTTCGACATTTCAGTCAGACGGCTTGTGACATCCTCAATCGCAGGCAACAGGCCGATGACCATCTGGCGAGAGGCACCATCGAGAGAACCCTGCAGATCCTTGATCGCAAGATTCGCTTTGACCAAGCGATCGACCTCGAAGGCATTCAGCACCTTCCCGGCCTTCTCGGCGTGTTCACCAATTTCTTTGAAGCCCTGACCATTGTTTTTCAACAACGGAATAAGCGCAGTCGCTTCATCAGCCATGGCCTCCATGTAGGTGGTCATCTGCTGCTGATTCAGCCCTGCCTTCTCCAGACTTGTGTAGTACAACTGCAAGGCTTCAGGACCGGACAGCGACGCGAAGTGTGCGATGGTGACGCCTGTAGCCTTTGACAAGGAGTCGAGTTGGTCAGTAGTGACGCTGACATGGGGAGCAATCTCCTTGAAGAAGTCTTGCATCTCCCCACCGCCGCGCTGCATGAACTCGCCGACCCGGTCGTTAACGTCCTTGAAAATATCAGCGAGCTTGTCCTGCTCAACACCAACTGTCGCGGCGCCGGCCGCCATTTTCTGGAAGTCGCTGACGGTCGTGTTCGACAGCGCAGAAAGATTCTTGATCTCTTGGGCATAGGCCGTGGCCTGAGTAGTGATAGCCACCAGTCCCGCAACCGCTGCACCAGCCGCGATACCCATACCTGTGAAGGCACTACTGACCGCTTTCTGCAGCACCCCCGCATTCTCACCGGTTTCATCGAACGCGTGGTCGACCCGCTCTAGGCTATCCTCAATGCTGTCAGCCGCATCTGCGACACTGGCCTCACCTCGGGCTACTTCCTGCCGCAATTGTGCCGTTGTTGCCTCAATGCGTACCAACAGCCCTTGTACGTCTGCGTCTGCCATATCCCCCCTCCAGACAGCAAAGAGCCCGCATAAGCGGGCTCGGCATCAACTCCAGGGCAATGCCCTAACTTTTCTTGCGGACACCCCGCAGCCGTTCCTTCAGGCGATCAGCGACTGACAGTTTCGGCTTATCAGCCGCCGACTTAGACGCAAAGGGGTTGGAGTCCTTGAGGAATTTCACTCGGGCCTCCCAGGCCATCAGGATCTCAACGATAGGCGCATCCCACGCCTCAGACGGCGGCCAGGCCAGCGAACCGGTAGCCAGACAGAACAGCTCATCAACAATGCTGCTGTTCGGCTCGCGCCTTACTCGTTTCCCTCAGCAGCTGCCGCAGCGGCATCCGCTTCCAGCTCCGCATCAGTTTTGCCTGCAGGATTGAGAAATGCCGTAAGGTAGGGCGGCACTTGGCTGCCGACCTTATTCAAGCCGGCATCGAAAACAGCCTCTTCCAGCGCATCCAAGGCTTTCTTGTTGCCAGGGCCAATGCCGGAGCCGACGCCAATGATGAAAGCAACATCAGTCAGGTTGGCCCTGCCTACCGAATTCAAAGCTGGCAGGATTCCGCCGAAGCGACCCTCGATCGCCTTGAGCGCCTTCAAACTGGGTTTAAGCACGTGTTCTTCATCGCCGATCTGAATAACGACGGTACCGTGGTTTGTGCGAGACATGGTATTGCTCCTGGGAAAGTGAAGATTCAGTGCGGTGGCGCTGCGCGAACACAGCGCCAGTCAACCGATTAGGTTGGGAGAATTTCGAGGATGTCGGAGTTGATCGCGATGGTGACGTTGCGGCGCACCACGTTGTCTGCACCACCTGGTGCAACGGTGTTGTTCATCACCTTGCCGCGCATGTAGAAGGTGGTCGGAGCCACCGCCGGCGTTGCATTAGGGTCCCCGTCATTGAGGGTGATTTTGATGTTGTAATCGCCCTTCGAACGATCTTTGTGCGCGACTTTCACTGCCGCCTGGCCTGCATCGCTGTTGTCCAGGCCAATCGCCAAGGTAATGTCACCCGCATCAGCGGTACCCTTGTACTTACGCACCCGGCCGTCAGCCAATGCAGTAAAGTTCACAGCGCTAAAGGTATCGCCGAACTCACCCAAGTCTTCAATTTCGCCAACAGACGCGTAGACATCGGCTTTGTATTCGGCCTCGGTTTCAGCACCGGTCTTGGTGCCGAGGTAGAACATACAGCCAGCGGCTGTGTTGAGATTATCGTCGGCCATAAGGGATCCTCCAAAGGCACATTGGATTGAATAAAACGCCGCACTGCGGCTAATGGGTTAATGGGTGGTCAGGACACGAACCGTCACTGAGCCCGAGTAGGTCTTGCCGTCAGCATCCCGCTGGGCATCGGCCCGCTCGACGCTCATGGCAACGACCCGGCCCGCAGACAGCGGCAGGCGCCGCCGATCCAGGGCTGCAAAGATTTCACCGTTGATCCGCTTGACCTCGGCTTGGCCGACATGGCTCGACCAGACGCTGAGATAGATAAAGCGGATTTCGCGCTTACGACCCGCCAACGGGCGAGCGTTGGTGACGATCTCGCGGTCGATGGACACGTACGGCTTGGGCGTGTCCAGCGGAGCACCGTCATAGACAGGGCACGAAACCTCAGCCGTGAGGCGCTCGAACAGCGCCGACTGCAAAGCAAAGCCAGGATCTGACATCAACTATCCTCCTTGACTGGCCCGCTTGAGCGTCTTGTTGATTGCGCGAGCGAGATTAGCCCGAACGAACTCCCTGTTCACATCCAGTGCAGGCCGCAACCACGGATGTGCAGGCCGGGCCGGAATGTCCGGGTACTTGCCGAAGAAATTGGTTCCATCCGACTTGTTCTTCGTCTCCCGCGCTCGCAAGGTGTTGCGCTTGCCCCCCATCTTCGATTTGTCACGGTTGTTGGTATGCTCACCACCGACAGCGTTGCTATCAGCCCGCCGGTACATCGAACCGCTGTACCCCTTTGTTCCGTACTCGATGAACCGTAGGTAGAAGAATCGCCGGTTATCGCGTTTGCCACGCAAACCAACCTGAGCATCCAGCCCGCTTTTTGAGACAAACACGGCCAGTGCTGCCGCAGCTGCTCCCGTATCCTTGGGAATCAGCTCGCGCATGGTCGCCAGCACCTTTTCCGCCGATGCAACCATTTCCGGTTTGATCTCGTTGTCCATCGTCTTATGAATGTTGCGTAGCAACTTTCGCAGTCTGAAGTCACCGGCGAGCCGGGAGCGGCGCTTGGCCACAGCTTACTGCTCCGGTTTTTCCAGCGCCGGCGCTTTATCACGCTGGGCCGAGCTGGCCTTTCCGGTTTTCTCCACCAGATTGCGATCGATCAGCTTCTGGCCCAAGGTGTCCTCAACCTCGAACTCGTCACCGGGCTCACGATCACCCGTCGCACCTGAAATGCGCGCCTTCGCCTTAACTTGCATAGGTACTACCTCGCTCAGGGATTGGCCACGGTCGAACAGAGCAACCGCAGCAGGGAGTTGGTGTTATCAGGCAGAGCCGCCTGAATTTCGTACGTGACACCAGAACGGACAAGGCGCCGGCCCGCGCACGCTTCCGGCGTGGGCCGAATCAGCAGCTCGGCGGTGACCTGCGCCTCAATCCGCTCGGCAACAGCCGCCAGCCTGCCGGAAGGCAGGGTCATATGCGCCCAGACATCGCGGACCTTGACCCAGGTAACGTCTGAGCCGCCTGCGCCGTCCGGCGTCCGCTCTTCCTTCTTCAGCTCGAAGCGGTGTCGTGCAGGACCAGCGCGCATATCAGAACCTCGGCGGTACAGTGATCTCGGCGAGAAGGGTATCGAGCATTGAGCCCGGCAACTCAGCCAGCGATACGCCACTGACCAGGGTTTCCCTGAACTCATGCGCCGTTGCGGACTGCATGAGCAACCAGGTGCGCACTGCCGGGCAGCGCTCCAGGTCAGTGCCAGCGGTGTAGCGAATCAGCAACTCACCGGGTGGCCGTTCCTCCGTGAAAATCAGGAAGCTTTCCTGGCGATCGACACGCAGAAAGTACGCCACGTCCAGCAGCTCAACCGATCCATCCTTGGCCAGCCGGCTGATCGACAACACTTCGCGGGCCTGGCCGATATCCAGCGCATGGCCAGAGCGATAAGACTCGGGCCAATGATCCTCATATTCAGCGACACGAATACCGGCACCGGTTTTGGCCTCGGCCTGGGCGGTGACGCCCGGAATGATGATCCCGCTGATCAGCTCTTCCTGCACATCTTCTGGCTCCAGGCGGCACTGATAGGCCACCTCGGCAACGGTGAGCACAGGCTCACCAATGTACGCGATACGGCGGCCCATGGTCAGGGCTTCTCGTCGTCAGGGTCTGCCGGCGGGCCTTCATCGCCAGTACCGCCGCCACCGCCCTCATTGTCGCCACCTTCACCGCCAGGCTCACTGGTGGTGCTGGTGGTGCCGGTACCGCCCGATTCATCCTGACCGGTGGTTTCCGGCGCCGCAGCGGGCTTGGTAGGCTCGGCTTTCTTGGCCGCCCCTTTACCACCCGGTTTACGACTGTTTGCCAAAGGTACCGACACGACGGCAGTCTCACCGGCATATGCAGTGGCTACACCCCCACCGATCAGCGAGCTGGCCGTATCAGCAACAAAGCCAGCGACTTCGCCTGCCGAATAGCCGCGCCACGCCTTGGTGAACGTCACGATCACTTTCTCGATCATGTCCTCTACTCCACATCAGATTGATTGTTCAGCCCCGCCAGGCGGAAGGGCCAGCCGCATTACATGCCAGCACCCCAGGTGATACCGGTACCGACAGAAACGGACTCGACGTGGCGTGGGCCGAAGTCGTGCTTGCTGATAACGCGAATCAGCGTCTGATCGCGCTGGAAAGCGCTGACGGTGTTACCGTTGCCGTCCTTGTAGGACGCCTCGGTGCTGATCGCGACGGCCAGGTTCTGGTCCTCGCCGATGTAGCAGTCTGCAAAGTTGACGAAGTAGATCTCGGACTCATTGCCGCCCGCGCCCAGGTTGACCGGGATCTGCGTGGTCAGCGCGAACTTGTAGCCTTTGAGCAGGCCCATATCGATCTCGGGGTACGCTTTGTTGCCATTGCCGTCACGCAGCGATTGCAGCCAGCGAATGGTGCGCGGCGCCATCAACCAGCCACACGCGGCCAGGTCGACGTTCGCGGCTTCCAGGCGCAGCATCATGCCGCCCAGGTACAGATCGACGATCTCCAGCGTCACGCCACCCGGTGCAGGCAGCACGTTGCCCGCTGGCGCCCAGTAACGCAGGCCCTTCGGCAGCACCGCGCTGCCCGCACTGCGAATGAAGTGCAGGTCTTCAGACAGACCCATGCTGGTGGCCAGATCACTGCTCACCTGCGCATCGATACGCGGGTTGACCCCCGCCCAGGCCAGCAGATCATTGGAGATCGGTACGATCGCCGCCGCCTTCTTGGACGACAGCTTCAGGTCACCGAACTCCATTTCAGTGAGCGGGATATCTTCTTCGGTACCGACGTAAGCGACTTGGGTGTTGCCGATCACACGCGGCATGGTGAGGTTGCCATTGTTTAGCGGCAGACTGACCGCGCCCATCGAACGCACCACGGACTTGGGCCGCAACGACTCGATCACGCTGGTACTGAAGTTCTCCGGCACCAGCACACCGCCCGCACCCGGTGTGACGGTCGACAGCGCCATATGCACGTCAGCACCGTAGCCACCGGTCTTTGCCAGCTCAGCAGCTTGGGTCTGGTTACCACCCGCCTGCACCAGCAAGCGCACCATTTGCGCCATGGCAACGCCGGGCTGGGTCGCTTGGTTGAAGGGCCCACTGATCGAACCAGGTGGGCTGGCAATACCCTGCGCGCCTTCGTTGACCGGCACAGCACTCTGTGCCGCCAGACGCTCGGCAGACTCGGCACGGGCCAGCTTTTCAGTGACCGTCTTGAACTCAACCTCCAACTGGGCGAACTGGCTCAACTGCTCGGCACTCAGCTCAGTACCGCCAGCCTCCAGCTTGGCCAGCGCCTGGATCTTTTCATTGATAGCGGCGCGTTCGCTGCGCAACTGGGTTACAAGGGACATAGTGCCTCCTGGGCATAAAAAAACCCGCCGAAGCGGGTGGTTTGAACTGCCGCGAACGCGGTCAGAGTGCTGCTTGAATGTTGATGGCCGAGGCGCGCACGCCGATCCGGCCGGACTGCCGCTGTGCTCGGGCCTGCATAACCGAGCGTGCCACGTCATCGATTGCGGCCTGGGGGCTGAGCAGCCGATCAGCCAAGCCGACATCAATACCCGCCTGGCCGCGGTAGAGGCCGGCCTCAGTGGCTCGCACCGCCTGCACGCTAAGCCCGCGATAATCGGCCACAGCGCCGACGAACAGCTCGTAGCTTTCCTGAACGATGTCGTTCAAGACCTTCAACGACTGATCCGTCAGCGGCTCATTGGGGCTGAGGTCGTTTTTGTGCGCTCCGGCGTAGACCGTGGTCACCTTCACGCCCTGGGCCTCAGCCTGCTTCGAACGGTCCATGTGGCTGGCAATGACACCGACAGAGCCGACACCGCTGGTCTGACTGACCACCAGCTCGCTACACGCAGAACCGATCAGGTAGCCGCCGCTGTAGGCCATGAAGTTGACGATGCCGGTGATGGGCTTGATTTGCGCCATGGCCCGGATATCAGCCGCCAGCTCAAACGCACCGACAGCCGCCCCCCCGGGCGAATCGATGTCCAGCACGATGCGTTCGACAAGGGGCTCAGCAATCGCCTGCTGGAGCTGCTGCCGCAGCCCCTCATAGCTGGTCATCGTTTCGCAGGCGTTGATGTGGCTGCCACGACTGACCAGCAGCCCGTGAACGCCGATCACCTGAACGCCCGTGGCGGCCAGTTGGGCACGGCGCTGCTCTTCCTGCTGCTCCGCAATGGACTGCCGGTCATCATCATCGTCATACCAGAGGCTAGCGCCACTGCCTGGGGCCAGGTTGATGATGTTGAGGTTCATGGCCTGATTGGCCCAGCGAACGCCCAAGTCGAGCATGTCCGGGGAAACCAGCAATGGCTGGTTGAACAACAGGCCCGAGGCCCGCAAGTAATTCTTCATTGTGCGAGCATCCTTTCGATCTCGCGCTGCTGCAGCTCAAGCTGCGCACGCACGGCTGGGTTGTTCGGATCAGGCGCCTTGTTGCCAGCGCCCACCATGTTCAGGGGCTGCAAGTACACGTCACCGCCTTCGACAGGCGGCATGTTCTCCAGGCGCCGGATGTCGTTGACCGACAGCCAGCCCCATTGCCGTCCGATCGCATAAGCGTCGTACCGCGACTTCTGGTCGCCACGCATCAGCCCGCCGACGTTGAACTCGATGAAGTACTCGCGCCGATCTGCCGGGAGCAGGAAGTCGCGCATCATGGCCTGCTCATGCCGCTTGACCCACGGCAGCAGACCGAACACCACGAACTGAATCAGCAGCTGCTCGATCGTGTTGTAGTTGGCCTTGTCCAAGTCGTTGACCATGGGGAGCGGGATCTTGTAAATCCGCGCACAGTCAACACCGGAGAGCTTCAGCATGCTGATGATTTCGGCGTCGACGTTGGTCATCGACACGGGCCGGAAGGTCATGCCCTCCTGCAACATGGCGACCTTCTTCGCATTGTCCAGGCCAGCGAACTTGTTGCCCCACTGATCCAGCACCCGATCAATCGCGCCTTGGTCCCGGATCGCGCCAACCTCGCGTGGCCGCTCGATCACGCCGGATACGGTCGCGCCGTTGGCAAACGACTTGCCCGAGTACTGCCGCACCGCCTGGGCCAGGCCCACCGCTTCAGCGTGCAGCATGATCGGCGACATGCCTTCGTAGCCGTTGAGCGAATGCCAGCGGACATGGTGGATGTTCCGCATCGCGAAGCGGTCCTGCAGGCTTCCAACCTGGTAGTACGGCATCAGGTCGCTGCCCTTCAGCACGATGACCTTGTCGTTATCCAGCGGCCAGAGCGCCTGCACGTTACCGTCTGACCGTCGCTCGATCAGGCTGTAGCAGTTGCCGCGCAGCCCCAACGCCAGCTGGCCACCCTCCCGAAATTCATAAGGCGTCTGCCGAGGGTTGGGCTGCCAGCGCAGCACGTCGTACAGGGGGTGGTTGATCGCCGCATCACGCTGGCCATTGCCCGAACGGCGATACAGTTCCAGCGGTAGCTGGGCCACGCTTTCGGCCAGCAGGGTCACACAGTTCTGCACGATCGGCACCGCCAGGGCCGACTCCGGCGTGACCTGCACACCCGAACTGTTGCGGCCCGATCCGATCAGACCACGCCAAAAACTGCCCACCGGGCTGGAGACGACACCCGAACCACGCTGTTTGCTAAGGAACATGGTCACCCCCTGCCTGCGCGTTTATGGGGCCGTGCCGGGCTTGCGGCTGTGCAGCCGCCCGATCAGCGAGCCACGACCAGAACATCAGCAACAGGCCCGCGACGATCAGCCCCGCAGGCACGCTTACAAGCATCACACCGGACACCAACAGGCCGAAGCCCAGCAGGCCGACCAGCCAGGCCAGCACCTCCAGCTTTCTCATATACCCACCCCATCGTCGTAGATAGATTTACCCCCAGTGACCAACCCGGTACCACTCAGGCCGGTTGCCATCAGGGACGCGACAATGCCGTCGATGCGGCCTGTAGCTTTGGCCTTGTCGGCCTTGCGGTTGCCAGCCGGGTCGCTGACGATCACAGCGTTGCTTGCGCACCATGTGAGCACCGGGTTGTCGTCGTGACGCAGCGTCTCGACGTCGAGCTGCTCGACGACCTCGCTCACGATCTCGAAATCATCTGGCCCCAGGTCTGTAACCCCGTTACGCTCAGCAGGAGAAGGAAGGCCCAGCAATCGGCGCTCGAACTCGTCCACTGCCGGCCCCATCTCCTTGAAGCCCTGCCCAAAGGGCACCATTTCCGGCAGCGATATGTCGTGCTCGACCATCAGTTGCAACAGGTCTTCAATCCGCCAACGGTCGTATGCGATCTTGATCACGTCGAAGAACGCGCAGATCGTCTGCAAGCGCCTCAACACATGCAGCTTGCTGATGGCCCGGCCTGGTGTCGTTTCGAGGTCTTTGTTCTTGACCCACAGGGCGTACGGGACCTTGTCCCGCTTTTCGCGCTCCCCCAAGTCGTGATCCGGGATCCAGAAGTAGGAAAGCAATCGCCAGTGCGGGTCGTGCACTGTCGGATAGAACAGCAGAACGAATGCCGTCAGGTCGGTGGTACTGGCCAGGTCGAGGCCAGCCACACAAGGTCGGTCACGCAGCATGCGCATCGGCACCCGTTCGGCAGCCTGGCTCCAGACCTCCCAACTGATCCACGGCGATTCCGCCTGGGTCCACTCGCAGAAGTTGAGCCGGCGCACCACCGACTCTTGCGCCGGGAGGCCTCGGGCTGCACGCACTTGTTCGCGCAAGTAGTTGCGCCCCGGAATGCCGTCGCTCAGCCCTTCCGGGATATGGTCCAGCGACGGGTTAACCTTGGGCCAGCACGCCTCATCCTTGAAGGGGTCGTCACCTTCGTCAAGCGAGCAGATGAACGCGAAGAAGCTGTCGTCCTCTTCCTGGCCAGCGCAGATGCGTACGCCAAGGTCGTGGTATTGGCCGCAGACCGTCTTCTTGTCCGAGCCGCTGTTAGTGATCATCACCACCAGGGCCTTGCGGCGGTTCTTCGTACCAGCCCGCATCATGTTCACTACGGTCGGGGTCTTGTGCTCATGGATCTCATCGAGCAGCCCGACGTGGGGCCGGGGGCCTGACTGGCCTTCATCCGCGCTGATCGGGCGGAAGAAACTGTTGGTGTTCGGGTAGAATAGGTTCCAGACCTTCTCATCACGGCCCGACTGAACGACCCTGGCCACCAGTGCCGGAGACATGTTGACCATGGACACAGCATCGCGGAACAGGATCATGGCCTGATCACGCTTTGTCGCGGCAGCGTAGACTTCGGCGCGCTGCTCGCCATCGGACACCAGCCCATAAAGACCGATGCCGGCCACCAGCGGTGACTTGCCCGATCCTTTGCCGGTCTCAATGTACGCAAGGCGAAACCGGCGACGACCATCGATCGTCTTCCAGCCAAACAGGCTACCAACGACAAACGCTTGCCAGGGCGCAAGCAGAAACGGCATGCCTTCGTAGTCGCCACCGTTGAGACACAGCACTTCCTCAAAGAAACCGAGCGCCCGGTCACATGCCTCTTGATCCCAGACCAGTCCACGCTTGTGGCCGTCTCCCCGGTCATTGAGGTGTCGCCGACAAGCGTTGCGAACATCTGGACCAGCGACCAGAGCGCCGCCCATCACTGCATTGGCAAAACCGGTCACCCGGTCGTTAATTGAAGTATCGGTCGGCTGCGTCTCGTTGCTCATTGGGGAATAGCTCGCCTTGCGGCTGCATAGCCGTCTTCATGTTGCGACGGGCCATCGGCGAGAACCCGAAGGCCGCGCCCGCAGAATTCGCCCGCTTCTCAGCGTCGTTAGCCAGTTGCCGGAGGACGTGCATCTGCTGCGCGCCGGTTTTGAATGTCTGAACATCGCCCGCAAGCTCATCATCTGATTCGCGATTGCGCTTGGCGATCAGCCGTTGGTACTTGAGCCAGTCGCCGTAGGCCTGGCAGTACGTGGCCAGCGCCAGTAAGTCGAGCCGCGACACAAGCCCCAGCGCGATCAAATCGGGAATCACCCGCTCCCATTCGGCAGCAGCATCGTCGCTCAGAATGTCAGGCATCGGCGGCGCGTCGACGGGCACCGTTGGCTGCTTGACTTCAGCAATCAGCTCGTCGAAGTTCTTCTTGCTACGATTGCCCTGTAAGATGTGCAGCGCGGCGGGCTTGCCGGAACGACCGGAATTAGAATTTCCTGCCATTTGAACCCCCTGTTCCTCATACCCCCCCACCCTCATTTTTCCCGCATTTTGCGGAAAGAGATCGGGAGGCGGTCTAGTACGGGATGAGAAAAAAGTTTTTCACCCCCCCTGCCCCGCTGACAGCTCTCGCCGACCGGTCGGGCTACCGGTTCCAATGGTGGCGAGGGTCAGCGGGACGACCCGAATCATCACACCCGACCATCCGCCCGGACTTCTCCAGGCGCTGCTTTGTCGAGTCGTGGCACAACTTGCACAGCGGCTGCCAGTTGTTCGTGTCCCAGAACAGTTTCCATGCAGCCTTGATGCGCTCGGGATCGCCGCTTTGCTTCGCGGCCAGCACCCGAGGCGCCTTGATGTGGTCAACGAGCGATGCTGCAACTGGACGGCGATCCGTCGAGCACATAGCGCACAGCGGGTTGGCCCGCAGGAATGCATCACGCGACTTCTGCCAGCGGTGGCCGTAGCCGCGTTGCGCGCTGGTCGAGCGCTGGTTACTGGACATGGTCGCCGCCCACTGGCGGGACTGGCGGAACACCCAGGCGTTTAGCCGCCCAGCGTTCGTACAACGCAAGCGCGACATCCGCACCCGCCAACGAAGTCAGGCAACCGATACCGCCAGCGGTCATCATCGACACACCCGCCGCGTACAGCAGCATCATGGTGCCGACACCGCAGACCACGCACGCACCGGAGCGCAAAGCCAACCGGCGCACCAGCGCCCAGCCCCGCGCACCGTCCTTGTCTGCCCGCCACATCTCACCCGATACGCCGCCGACCAGGGCGAGAACGATCACCATCCAAATTGGCATCTCAGCCAACGCCTGTTCGTCAGTCATACGGACCTCATGGAATGCTGGAAAAAGAAAACCCCACCGAATGGCAGGGTTTGAATGCCGAGGTGACCAGACCAAGGCGGGAGGAGTACCGTGAGTCAACCAGCGATCCCAATCGGATTTCGCAGATAGTGGCGACTTTGTACCCCCGTTCGGAAAAACCGAAAAGCATCATTTAACGGTTGGATCGAGTTGTGCATCAGTTGTGCATCAGTTGTGCCCGAGTTGTGCATTTAGCCCCGACGAACGGTCAGCGGCTCCGGGGGATTGATCGGAAGCCAGCGCGGTTATCGACGCCATGCGCCTGCCCGATCCCGCGAGTCGAACCGCTTCGAAGGGTCAGGATCAGTAGCACCTGCTGATGCAATGCAGTGATCCAGTTGCGGTAGGTTCGGTCAGCACCTTCCGCGATCCCAACCTCACGCATCTGTTCCCGGACCGGCACCTGGTGCAGGTATCGAAACCGCGCAAGCTTGGCCAGTTGTGGTCCTCTGGTCGTTTCAGGTCGACGCTCAAGTTCTGCGACCGCCGCTTCAACTTCGCTCGCAATGTGGTCCAGCCCCATGCCTCCCGCCAAGATCCGCGAACCCGGTGTTCCGCTGGGTGCCAGCCCTTTCCACTCCATGATTGATCCCATTTGGCTGCCGACGCCAGAAGCCAGGCCGAGCCGGGCGCGCTGCTCTCCCCAATGCTGCATCAGCCCCTCGATCTCAACATTCATGACCCGAACTCCCCAGCAAATCCAAACCCAACACACAGACAGCCCAACCCAACACACTCCCTACACACCTAAAACCTAATAAATTCAATGAATTAATCAATGCTGTGCAGGGTGTGTAGGGTGTGCAGGCTTTTTGGGGTTCGCATGAAGATTTTTTTTCAGATTGATTTGCCGAATCAGTTTCGTGCGCATGCGCGCGCGTGCGCGACAACCCTACACACCCAACACAGACCCCGGCAGGCCGCGAAAACAGCGGAGTTTCTTTGTGTAGACCAGTCAACACAAACCCTACACAACCATACACACCCAACACACTTTCAGACGTAATCATGCGGCCACCGCCTTGACGTGATCCCAGTTGTCGACGTTCCAGCCCGCCAGCTTCGCAGCAGCTCGCCAAGCGGCCACGCATTGACCTAGATCGGCCGCCCTCATTGATGGGGGCAGGGAAGCCTTTTCGTCATCGGGAAAAAAGAAGACACCGTGTCGCCGAGTGTTGCCATCCGTCCACGGGACACCTCTATCAGTCTTCGGCACGTCAGCACTGATGAACTCGGAAAACCGGGTTTGAGTTACTGATCCCTCTTTGCCTCTGCTGCACCACTCCAGGAACAATGCGTATAGGTCGCTGGATAAGCATGCACCCCACATGTTCTGGCCGATCTCATCGGTGCGCCAAAGGTGCAGGAACGTTTGCCAGGCATAGCGACTCAGCGCCACCAGTCGTTGACGCGCAGCGGTCTTGGGTGGCCGGGTCCGCTGATCGAAGTCGCCCAGATCGACCTTCAACAGCCAGCCATACAGGGCGGCAACGCCATTACCATCAAGCTCACGCCCGATAGCCTTCTGTCTCTCAACCGAAAGTGTTTCAAGGGGCCACACCACCAGCTGCCGCCGGTCACTGTCGGTGATAGGCCACGGAAGGATCTCGTTCGACAAGAACACCGCGTTCATAAAGTTCGACTCTTCCCAGCCGTTGACGAACTTCGACTCCATACGCACGGTCTTGCCGGTGATCAGATGCTTGATCTTGCCCACCTGGTTGTAACGCTGGTCCCGTGAAACGACCTCTTCAAAGACCGCCCACAACTTGCGGCTCTGCCAGACGTTGAAGTTACCCTCAAGCTGGGCCTGACCAACCGTCGCAGCGTATTGCCCATACAGGCGGCCCATGATGTCAGCGAACAGAAGGCTTTTACCCGAGCCTTCCATCGTTGAGTGCATCAGCACTGCTGTATCCATCTTCGATCCAACGTGCTGCAAGGGGTAAGCAAGCCAACGCAGCAACCACTGCCAGGGCTCTTCCTCATGGTTACAGAGGGACTTGATCAGCCACAGGATGTTTTCACAGGCTGCCGGGTCGTCGATCGGCTCAAGGGGCAATCCCTCAAACGTGTTGATGTAGACCGCCGGATCCTTTGTCAAAGTCGGATCGAAGACGATGTGATCGACGTCCACCACGCGCCGATCCGGGCTGTTCAGCCACATTTGATAGAAGTCACCCAGTGCCATCTTTAGTGCACCTTCAGGGATACGCCGCTTCTTCTCCCGATCCCAGACGTCCTTGGTACCGTCGATATAGACATAGCGATCCGTGGGGGACATACCCAGCGCACCTGCCTTCTTGCCAGCATTTTTGCGCGCGCGCTCCAGTTCCTTGACCTGGTCATCACCGATCAGTTTGCGGTTCGGATCGTCCAGCCACGCCTTGGCAGTGGGCTTGCTGATCAGCGCTTCGAATGCCGTCTTCTTCATGCGGATCGACTTGTCGACGTCCCACACCGACGTGGTGCCTTCGATCAACGCGAACCGCCGCACAACCTGATCCAGCGGGAACGCCTCCCCCTGCCCCCCGTCGACAGGCGGCGAGCCTTCGCCGGCCGGGCTCGGCTCGCCGTTGTCGGTTGGGGTCGGGGGAAGCTCACCCAGCAGCGGTGGGTTTGGGCTGGATACCGAAGTGCTGTGCGAGATTCCCAGCATCCTCGCAGCCTCTTTCACCGCACGCGCCTGATCGCCACCATGCTCAAGGATGCAGTACACCTCGAAGGCATCATTCTTGTGCCCGTTAGCAAGCGGATCCGCCGCATGGTGCGAGTAGACCCGCCCTTCATCAGCATCTACCGTGATTCCTGGTAGCCCGGTGCTGCTGCCCGGAAACAGCCACTTGCTGCCCTTGCGCGTGTAACCGTGCGCGCGCAGCAGCTCGGTGACGTCATGGCTGCGGTTGAACTCATCAATGACGGAAGGCTTACCCTCACTCGCCTTGACCGGACGGCGCTTCTTAGCAGGAGGCTCTTTCTGTTTGGGCGCCCAAGGACACGCGGCTTCAGCATCGCGCTTGAAGATGTCCCAGTTTGCCCAGATCTTTTGCAGATCGACATTCAGAACCTGCAAACCATCAGCACCAGGTGCAGTTCGCCAGAAGTAGGGTTTGCCTGTACCAGGGTGGACTGAGGGAGGAAGTACGTCCTGCGTTAAACCGGCGCGCAACTCAAACACCGTTATACGGGCGTATTGCTGAGCCTCGGTACGGTATAGCTTCTCCCGAGCAGCATCACCTGCCACGCCAGCCTCACGCGCCTTGCGGAGCAGGTCTTTATGCTTCGAACCGTCAGGATCATTTTCATTCGGCCACGCTAAAGCATGGTGACTAAGCTCCAGACCATCAGGCACCGAGAACATGATGCGAAACCGCTCGGGGTTGCCGACAACTGTCGGGTGAACGAGAGCCAACGCATCAAGGTCCAGACCTAGCAGATCAAACAGGACCTGACGGGTCCACTGGATATCATCGACATCAAGCGAGCAGACACGACTAGGGGCATGAACAACCCCCATGTTGAATGCCGGGTTTTCATGCCAAAAGGTCTCGGCGGTCACCGGATCGGTGATGTATCCGCCTGGTTGATTCCAGCCCTGACCCTTTGGCCCCTTCTCCCCAGGCGGGATCGGGACCAAGGCCATGCCGAGTGTTTCAATGTAGTAGCGGGCAAAGGAAGAGATTGGAGCGGCCGCGTCGATCATCCACGTCGCTCCCGGAGCGATTGGCAATCGATGCAGGTGACGCAGCCCGGCACCGCAATGCGCCGAGCAGTAGGAATATCCGACCCGCAATCGTCGCAAAACTCGGCAGCAGCAGAGAATGAAGGGGCAGGAATACGCTGAATCGCCAAGCGCAGCATGTGCTCAGCGTGGTCATTCGCGAGATCGACTTCGTCAGCCATTGTCTGCGGCCTCCATCGCTGCCTTCGCCCCAGCAATGATGCCAAGCACCTCACGGATGACGTCGTTGCCCGCCTTTTCCAGAGCAGCGACCTCATGCGGTTCCCATACATTGTCAGCAGCACCGGCGTGCATCGTGCCAACGAAGTGCCCGGCCCGCGCAAGCATTTCACCTACAGCCTTGAGCGCCTCTTGAGTCGCTGGCACCGGAACTGGGCGATACCAGACAGCACCTGCGGGCCTAACAAGCGCGTCGAGCAGCCTAGGATCCGCCGTCTCACGAATGATCTCTTCAAGTTCATCAGGCGTGGGCCAGCGGCGTTCCTCACTCGGATGGAGTTTCTTCTGGATGGCATCCGTGTCCATCCCCAGCGTGAAGGCCAAAGCGGTAAGCCCGCCTTTGTAGTCGCGCCCAGCGCGGTAAAGCGCTTGCCGCAGGGGAAGAACCGGCCCTGCGTCCGGCAACAGGTCTGTACGACTCATACCGTTAATTCCTGGTTAACGGTGTAGCAAAGGAGCAAGGCACGCCCTATCCTTCAGCCACGACCGAAAGTTGTGTTTGCGCGCTGTGAGCACGACGTTCGTTTCGAGCCGATCAGAAACACTTGTGGAGAGAGGATTTGATCGGCGGAGTTGTGTTACGTAGTAATACCTAAGCGGGGCCGGGGATTTTCTTGTGGAGAGAGAGTCTGGCCCCGCTGCTTCATGCCGCATTACTCGAAATCAGATCTTCAGGAACACAGAAAACATCTGGGCGAAGTCGAAAACGAGAAACTCCTGTTTTGAGCTCAGCTCGCAAAACCAGCTCTGCCGGGATCCCGGCACGTTTTAGCCAATACGACACAATTTGCTGCGAGACGACCCTCTCAGGAGTCGACATCTCTTGCGCGAAAAGCACTTGCCCGCCTACCGCCGCTACCGCTTCAGCTAATGCACTGCGCATTTCGAGAACGGGGTCCATAACCACCTCAGAAATGAGAACACGGGCCGAATTTACAGGTAAATTTGTACTCAATCAACAAGGAATCATGTTGGAATATTTACAAAAGGATTTGTACATTGATCAAATGAACGAATCCTCTAAGACCCCCTCCCCTTTAGCAGCCCTGTGTAAGAAGCATCGTCTTGAGCGCAAGCTCACCCAAAGCAAGGTGGCCGAACTGGTGCGCGACCGCCTTCCCGATGGGGAAACTTTCACCCAGCAGACATACGCAGCGTTTGAAAAAGGGGAAACACGCCAGACCCGTTACGCTTTGCAGCTCATTGATGCTTTAGGCATAACAATTGCCGAGCGAGCAGAGATGATGCAAAACGAAGTCCTCAAGGACAGCCCAAAGACAGAAGCTGTCGTAATTGGAGGGCTTGACGTCTGGGACAACAAGACCCCCCTTAACGATGATGAAGTCGAGGTTCCATTGCTCAAGGATGTTGAGCTATCCGCAGGTAACGGGCGGTACGCCGAAGACCAAAGAACCACCACCACCTTGCGTTTTAACAAGCTGACATTGAGGCGCCAAGGAATTGAACCAGCGGACGTGGTCTGTATCGCCGTCTCCGGAAACAGCATGGAACCTGTTCTGCCGCACGGAAGCACCGTGGGAGTTGACCAGGGGAAAACCGGCATCAAGGATGGGGATATCTATGCGATCAGCCACAATGAGCACCTTAGAGTAAAGCTCGTGTACCGACTCCCAGGAGGAGCAGGCATCAGGTTGCGAAGCTTCAACCGAGACGACCACCCAGATGAAGAATACTCAAACGAAAAGATCGATAGCGAAAATATCCTAATTCTGGGACGAGTATTTTGGTACTCCGTCATGAGATAGCAAAGACAACCGAACCAGGCCCGCAATGCGGGCTTTTTTATGGCCAACAATCATTTTACAAATTTGACTGTTGACCTTATTACAAATTATCCAGTAGCCTGCCGCTTGTAATCTCTCTCCACGAGTACAAGCCATGCATACCTCCACTACCCGTAACAAGTGCCAGGTGTTCATACACCCGGCAGCAGCCAATCCCCTCACCATCGCAGCGATCCAGGCCAGCACCGGCCTGGTCGTTCTCGTCAGCCCCAAGCGCCGTACCGCTGTTGCTGCACCGGCCACCAACCCATGGGGAGGTGACGCAGCATGAAACAGATCCTCATCGGCCTCACCGGCTTTGCCCGCACCGGCAAGTCCACCGCTGCCAGCCACCTGGCCACCGAGCACAGCTTCGAAACCTACGCGTTCATGACACCGCTCAAGGAAGGCATCGCGGCGATGTTCAATCTGAGCATCGAAGACATCGAAGGCCCCGGCAAAGAACAGCCTATCGACTGGCTCGGGCGCTCTCCCCGTCAACTGATGCAGTTGCTCGGCACTGAATGGGGCCGCGACATGATCAGCGCCTCAATCTGGCTTGACCTTGCAGAACAGAACCTCGGCAACCTGGCCGAGCTGCACCCCGAAGCACCTGGCTTCGTGATCAGCGATGTGCGGTTCGAGAACGAAGCCGACTTCGTGCGCAAACGCGGCGGCTTGATCGTTCATGTCCAGCGCCCTGACACATCAGCGGTCAACCCGCACGTCAGCGAGCTGGGAGTTGCAGTGCAGCCCTGTGACGTCGTGATCAACAACGACGCGGACTTGGCCGACTTGTTCACGCAACTGGATCGCCTCATCGCGGCCGTGCGCGCTCAAGCACAACACGCTGCCTGAGGCCATCAATGAATCGGAATCTCGACGCAACCGCAGCGGTGCTGGGCATCAAGCCTCGCACCCTGCGGCAGGAACTCCGTAAACGCGGGATCCTGACCCAAACAGGCGATCTCGCCGCCCGGCACGTGGGGCAAGGGAATCTGTTCGCAGATCCTCGCAGCCGATGGAATCCCGCTATCCGAACCTACACCCACTACTCGGTGGTCATGGTCACCGAAGCAGGTGTCTCGTGGGTCGCAAAGCAACTCGGCATCACGATCACAGACAAGTCCAAGGACGGTGCAGCATGACCCAACAGACTGTAATCACCCACACCATCGGAGCTCTGAAACTGGTTCCGATGTACCTGAACCACCCCACCATCGTCAGCCGCGCAACGCTGATAGGGGCCACCAGCGAAGCGCTGGCCATGCTCGAAGGCTTGCCGCCGGTGACTACCGAATTGGCTGAAGTGTTCCGCCTGGTCGACGCAGCAGTGCATGAAGGCCTGACGGCATACGTGACACCGACGCAAAGCCCTGAGACGCCATACGGGGCTGTCGTCGCTGATGACAAAGGCCGTCTGGTCGCCACTGCGGTAGGCAAGTCGGCAGCGGGGCTGGCAGAGCTGATCCGATTGCAGCTAGCCCGGCCCCACCTGGCGGGGGCTGGGGAGGATCGTCAGTGAGCAAGACGCTTGAACTGTTGCGCGGCGAGTTCGCAACTCCATGCCCAACCCTGAGCGCCGTGCGGGAGCGTTACTTCTCGCACCTGAGCAACGACCGCGCCCTGCTCCAGCGGATCAACAAGGGAAAGATCGCCTTGAAGGTCACGCGCACCGGCGGCACCCGCCAAGGCCAGCCTGTCGTGTACCTGAACGACCTGGCCACGTACCTCGACAGCATTGCCGACAAGGCAGCCTAACCACCTGCCGCCGGGCATGAGACCGGCGGCCACAAGAGTATCAGCGTATGCAAAATGAAATCGTCATCACGCTTAGCCTTTATGTCCTGGGCGCCGCACTGCTCGGATACAGCCTGTTCCGCGCCATTACCACAGCACACCGTCGCGGCTTCAACGCTGGGACTGCACTTGCCGCGAAAGTTCATGAACCTCTGATGCAAGCTCAGCAGCGCGCCACCACTGCCGCTTGGTGCCGGCTGGACATGATGAGCGAAGAGCTCGAACGCGACAGACTTTTGATCGCGCAGCTACAAACAGACCAGGCCATGGCCGTAACGGTCAGCCCGCAGGACATCGGCCTGATGATCCAAGTGGCAAACACGGTGGAACTCGCCGAACGCACTTGGGCGCCGATCAAGGGAGCCTCACCCATGGCGCGCAAGGCCCGGACCCTACACGGAAAGCTTGAAGCATTGAACAGCCGCTTGACCGCTGCTGCAACTCAAGCGGCACGGGAGGCCGCATGAACACACATGAACTGATTCACGCCGACTTCGTCCAAGCGCTCCACTGCCGTAACGTCATTCGCGTGCCATTCGCTGACATAACGCACTTCAAAGCTGAGCAGAAGTACGTCGTGGCGTACCACGTCGGCGGCCAGCTGCTGCTGGACACCCCACTGATTGAGCTTGAACGGGTCTACGGTGAACGCCTGGTACGGACCCACCGCAGCGCCTTGGTAGCCCGAGACCGTCTGATCCACTTCCAGAACGAGCGGCCATCGATCCGGGAGTCGGCATACGTGCTACTGCGCGGCCTGGCTGAGCCAATTGCAGTCTCACGCCTGCGCATCGCCGTAGTCCGTGCGGCAGTAGCCCAAATCTTCAACCACCACCAGGCCGGAGAGGCAGCATGACTGAATTCCAACGTGAGGATCGCTACATCGTCGTCAAGCTGAAGCACCTGCGCTCCGCTCAGGGAGCTCCCTTTCCAGACAATAAGATCCACGGGCTGCTCAACTACCTGAGCGCTACAGGCGTGTCACCCATTGAAGACGCTGTAGTGATTGAAGCCGACTGGCCCGAACACGAGCCGGCCCGGCGGATGATAGAGCGGCGTATGACTGGCCAGCCGCCGGCGCTCGACAGGGAGGTGCATCGGTGGCAACTGAAAGGCTTCATCCCCGGAATCGAAGGCGTTTCGAAAGCGATGTTGAGGCCTTGGGTGGTCATGGCCGATGACTTTGATGCCCACGTCGCCAAACTCCAGACCGATCTGATCAATATGCGCGAAGAGCGCGACATCTTCCGGCGCAAGATCGATAACTTCGACAAGACCATCGCAGGCGTGCCCGCACTCGCACGAGCTGAAAAGCTTCAGGCCGAGGTCAAGCGACTGCAGGCTATCACCAGCACATCCATGGGCGTAGGCAACGGCTCCGGCCAACTCATCGTCCACGGCGACTACGACAGCATCAAGGCTGCTCAGCGCATCCTCTGGGAACGTGACGACCTCAAGACGCTGATCGACAACGTCCGCCATGTGTTTTCGGACAACGTCGATGTCCGCGAGCACATCGACGGCCTGCTGGCCAACAGAGCAGGACAAGAATCATGAGCATTCCACGCTGGGTAATGATCAGGCGCGCCTCTGAGCTTACCGGGTACTCCGAAGACGCTATTAGGCACAAGGTGAAAGATGGCACTTGGCCACAAGGCCGGCTCTGGCGAAAAGCGCCCGATGGACGGATTGCTATCAACATGACGGAGTACGACAAGTGGGCCGAGAGCGCACCCCAGGAAGCGGCGTAGAGGCCGAACTGGCAAAGCACAAAGGCATTGAGGTTCACGGCGGCAATCTGCGGATAGCCTTCATGTGGCGCCGGATTCGCTGCCGTGAATCGCTCGGCCTCCCTGTCACCAAAGCCAATATCAAACATGCCGCCCTACTCAGGGCGGCAATTCTTCATGAGATCAGAACAGGGAAGTTCGACTACGCGCGACATTTCCCGAACTCCAAGCACGCCGGGAACTACAGCAGCGCGAAGGACGAACGTCTGGAAGCCCTGCTGGAGCGCTACAAGCCCATCAAAGCCGTCGACATAACACCCATGACCGAAGATCGGTACGGGTATGCGTTGGACATCTGCACAGAACTGGTGGGCAAAGACCGGCTGGCCGGCATCCTTCTGCCGGAAGACATTCAGACGCTCAGGATTCAGCTCATCGAAACCCGCGCCCCATCGACGACGAATCACTACCTGGCCACCTTCGCCGGGTTTCTCACTTGGTGCGAGAGCAACGGCTATTGCAAAGCAGGTCTGGCTGCCGCCTGCACCAGATTCGCCATGAGCGACAAAGACCCTGATCCGCTGACCCGGACAGAGTTTGAACTACTATTGAACAAAGGCTGCCTGCATCCACAGGATAAGGCAGCGATAACGCTCGCCGTATATACCGGCATACGCCCGGGTGAGCTTTGCGCACTGGCTATTGAGGATGTGGACCTCCACGCTGGGACGATTGCTATAACCCGTTCAATCACTGCTGCTAAGACATTCAAGGTACCCAAAACCGGCAAACCCAGGACAGTGATGCTGATGCCACCTGCAATAGAAGCCTGCCGCGTCCTGATCACATATGCTGAGGAAACCAGCCAACAGACGATCCGCATCTACCATAACCGGCACGAGTGGCAAGAAACCGTAGTAACACCTCTGCTAACTCCAAGCACACAAGCTAGGAAAAAATGGATAAATCCATGGTTCGTGCCTACATCATGGAATACCAAGTGGGCAAACATCCAGCGCAGATCCGGGATACGGCCCAGGCGCCCATACCAGACCAGACATACCTATGCATGTTGGTGCTTGACCGCCCGTGGGAACCTTGCATTCGTTGCAAAACAGATGGGCCACAAAGATTTCACCATGTTGGTTGAGGTCTATGCGAAGTGGATGGATGACGAGTCGCCATCCGAGCTACAGCGCATCTGGCACAATATCCAAGCCAGTGGCCGTGACTGAAGCGGGCTAGAGCGTGCGATATGAGGCCTATGCAAAACCGGCCTCAAATTCAACAGCCATTTCTAAACGACCTTGGTAGCGCTCAAGTCTGGCTTCAAAAAGCCTACAGTTCTCGCCAATTCAAGAAGTTGCTCTCCACCTCGAACAGCCTCATCAAAACTAACTGGCGATCTCTGATAGAGAGAAGCACATGCCGCGACTTCCTCAGGACGAAACCTAAAGGACTCGCCCACATACTGCCTCTGCGCCGCAACATGCTCACGAAGTCCAGAGTCGTGACAGACTAACTTTTCCAAAACATCTTCCTGCCACTGCTTATCGGACTCTCGCGCACTCCAACTTAGCTCATCAATTATAGGAAAATGCTGGGAAGCAAATACAGTCATTACAAATGTTGCACATGTCAGCCCTTCACCGAGCTCCCTATTTGCAGAATGATCAGAATCAAAAAAATTAGAGAACCCATTTGAACCAATACCATACTGCACAAGGTTTTGATTTTTTCTCCATACAGTTTTAACAAAACTGACAAGATCTTCAATCTGATGCTCAGAGAAGTTCTCGCACTCGAGAATTGAAAAGCTACCTATACGGCTACTATAATAAGCAGCTGTGTGATTGCACAGCTTAAGATGCCAAGCCAAGTGAATCAACTCAGGATCAGCATTGTCTCTTATATAAAATCCTACATGCCTCTGCTCTTCATCACCAGATATAAGCACAGAAAGCGGCAAGGCCGTATCATCCTTTATATTAAACATCCCATCTCACCTTCAAAACCTAATCAATGCCTCTCAACAAAACACCGCGACTCGGGTCTTCTTGAAGTGACTCAATCACCTTGAATTTATAAAGTCTCCAGTTAACCAAAGATTTTTTCGCCCTTGACGTGGCCCTTAAAAGACTCACCGACAGAGTACTATCTAAAAACTCAACAGAAGCCCCCTCAAGCAACGCGTCTAGCATTGATAAATTTTTCTCTTCGAATGCATCTTCTAAAAAGTCATACATGTAGTCAAGAGCCTTACGCCTAGACTGGCCACGCTCATAAGACTTCATTTTTGTCAGATGCAATCTAGCCTGAATGGATGGAGAAGCAAGCGATGTGCTAGCAGCGGCCTGCGGAACTCCTCCTGTAATATAATGCAAATGATTACGGATACTTGCAATATTCGCAGAGAGCTCAGTTGCACTTAAAGCCTCAGAAGACAAATAAACAACGCCTGACGTCCATCCAACAAATGAACCCGGCACTTTTTTTTCAGGAACGAAAGCACGCTCCTTTACAAAGTTAACTTTGCAACACTTTGAAGCCCAGCCACGGACAAGGTTACTATGCCTCGCCGAATCTTCATCCATGACCGAGGACGCATGATTGTTGATCAACTCTACAGCCTTGCGCGGAATGACATTCGCCAACAACTCTCCGGCACAAGAATCCACCATTGTCATTGGGCCAGGCCTAGCAGCATCAGGAACCGAACCAACAGCACCGGAAGTAGGAAAATACACTCGAAGAGTGCCTTCCACCACTGAAGGATGAATCATATCGCACCGTCCATCATTAGGGCTTTCGATTGCGAAGTTAAATACCGAAGAACCAACTCATTAGATACACCGTCCGGAATATTCATACCGTCAGCGGTATTAATATCAAACTCTAAACGAACCGCATTAGCGGATCCAACCTCACCCGAGGCTCCATCACTCCGAATCTCTAGGACCTTAATCTCAACTGAGGACCACTTCGAAATATTATTAATCTTAACATCTATATCAGAATCCCTCTGACGATTAACCTGTAGATACAGATCTCTCATATCGTCTTCGATGGAAAGAAACGGCAAAAACTCTTTGAGCCTCTCGTATCCTTCACCACGATCAGCTACGGGCAAGAACACCACTCCACCGAAACCAACTCGCGGCGCACTTAAAGAATTAAACTTCGGATATAGCTCTTCAAGAAACTGAAGTACATCAGAAAATCTCCCTGCATCAGGAAAGGGAGATTCTTGCATATCAACCGAATAAACCACATCTAAACGGCCAAGCTGTTTAGTCAGTGTAAGAACGCCATTGCACCATGGCCCCTCTTCGGTTCTAACCCCCTGCGTAGGCTTTTCAGTCACAGTCTCAGGTTCGGAAGACGTCAACGTAGACCATCTGATGGGTGACTCCAAAAGGTCTTGGGGCATATTCAAGAACGAAAGCCTCAAAACTTCAGTTTGCCACGGTCTGTTAACCATAATTATTCCGACTCACTTTTGGTATGAATTTTGCTAAATCATCCTGATAAGCAACCCGTCATTACACAAACGGGCTTCATTACGATAGCACCCTCTGAGCCATACAAGGTAGTGGCAATAAGCCATTCAAGAATCATACTTGATTCCTTCGGTAAATATTCCGGGGTGGCAGCCCGCGACTGCCGCCTCCCCCACGTCAGGCAGTCGATCGAGTAGGCTATGTGTTACGCTCATTCGATAATTGGCAAGTGAATTTCCTTCCTCGATTGAGGCAATTCGCAAATGCCCCAAATTTGCCACAAAAATTTGACGACTATCGCCTAACCCACTGATGAATAAAGCAATTTCAGATATCAGCTCCCACACCCCGATGATGCAGCAGTACTGGAAACTGAAAAACCAGCATCCAGACCAACTCATGTTCTATCGCATGGGCGACTTCTACGAAATCTTCTACGAAGATGCGAAAAAAGCCGCCAAGCTGCTGGATATCACCCTCACCGCCCGCGGTCAGTCGGCAGGTCAAAGCATCCCCATGTGCGGCATTCCCTTCCACTCGCTCGAAGGTTACCTGGCCAAACTGGTCAAACTCGGTGAGTCGGTGGTGATCTGCGAGCAGATCGGCGACCCGGCCACCAGTAAGGGACCGGTAGAACGCCAGGTGGTTCGCATCATCACTCCCGGTACGATCAGTGATGAGGCGCTCCTCGATGAGCGCCGTGACAACCTGCTGGCCGCCCTGCTCGGCGATGAGCGCTTGTTCGGCCTGGCGGTGATGGACATCACCAGCGGTCTGTTCAGCGTCCAGGAGATCAAGGGCTGGGAGAACCTGCTGGCCGAACTGGAAAGGATCAACCCGGTCGAGTTGCTGATCCCCGACGACTGGCCACAGGGCCTGCCGGCAGAAAAACGCCGTGGCGCCAGACGCCGCGCGCCTTGGGACTTTGAGCGTGACACAGCGCACAAGAGCCTGTGCCAACAGTTCGGTACTCAGGACCTCAAGGGGTTTGGCTGCGAAACCCTGACCCTGGCCATCGGCGCTGCCGGCTGCCTGCTCGGTTATGCCAAAGAAACCCAGCGTACCGCCCTGCCTCACCTGCGCAGCCTGCGCCACGAGCGCATGGACGATACAGTGATTCTCGATGGTGCCAGCCGGCGCAACCTGGAACTGGACACCAACCTGGCAGGCGGGCGCGACAACACGCTGCTGTCGGTCATGGACCGCTGCCAGACACCGATGGCGACCCGCATGCTGATTCGCTGGCTGAACCGCCCGCTGCGCGACCTTGGCGTGATCCAGGCCCGCCAGAGCGCGATCGCCTGCTTCCTGGACCGCTACCGCTTCGAAAACCTGCAACCGCAGCTTAAGGAAATCGGTGATATTGAACGCATACTGGCGCGGATCGGCCTGCGCAATGCGCGCCCTCGTGATCTGGCTCGATTGCGCGATGCGCTGAGCGCCCTGCCCGACCTGCAACAGGCGATGGCCGATCTGGAGGCGCCGCACCTGCAAAAACTGGCGGAAACCGCCGGCACTTACCCGGAACTGGCAGACCTGCTGCAACGCGCAATTATCGATAACCCGCCCGCGGTGATCCGCGACGGCGGCGTGCTCAAGACCGGCTACGATGCCGAGCTGGACGAGCTGCAATCGCTGAGCGAGAACGCCGGACAGTTCCTTATTGACCTTGAAGCCCGAGAGAAGGCCCGCACCGGCCTGGCCAACCTCAAGGTCGGCTATAACCGTGTCCATGGCTACTTCATCGAGCTGCCTAGCAAGCAGGCCGAACAGGCACCGGCCGACTACATTCGGCGCCAGACCCTCAAGGGCGCCGAACGCTTCATAACCCCGGAACTCAAGGAGTTCGAAGACAAGGCGTTGTCGGCCAAAAGCCGCGCCCTGGCCAGGGAGAAGATCCTCTACGAAACCCTGCTTGAAGACCTGATCGGCCATCTTGCACCGTTACAGGACACCGCAGCGGCCCTGGCCGAGCTGGACGTCCTGAGCAACCTCGCAGAACGGGCCCTCAATCTGGACCTCAACTGCCCGGACTTCGTCGCGCAACCGTGCATGAAGATCGAGCAAGGCCGCCACCCGGTGGTCGAGCAGGTGTTGTCCAGCCCCTTCGTGGCCAACGACCTGGCACTGGACGACAACACGCGCATGCTGGTGATCACCGGTCCCAACATGGGCGGTAAGTCGACCTACATGCGTCAGACCGCGCTGATTGTCTTGCTGGCCCATATCGGCAGCTTCGTCCCGGCTGCGGCTTGCGAGCTGTCGCTGGTCGACCGGATCTTCACCCGGATTGGCTCCAGTGACGACCTGGCCGGCGGCCGTTCGACCTTCATGGTCGAGATGAGCGAGACGGCCAATATCCTGCACAATGCCACTGACCGCAGCCTGGTGTTGATGGACGAAGTCGGTCGTGGCACCAGCACATTCGACGGATTGTCGCTGGCCTGGGCTGCGGCAGAATGTCTCGCCCAATTGCGCGCCTATACGCTGTTCGCGACCCACTACTTCGAGTTGACCGTGCTGCCCGAGAGCGAGCCGCTGGTCAGCAACGTACATCTCAATGCCACCGAACACAACGAACGGATCGTGTTCCTGCACCGGGTGCTGCCAGGCCCTGCCAGCCAGAGCTATGGCCTTGCCGTGGCCCAGCTGGCCGGCGTTCCGGCGCGGGTCATCAGCCGTGCCAAAGAGCATCTGCAACGCCTGGAAACCACCAGCCTGCCCCACGACCTGCCCAAGGCCAAAGCCGGAAAACCTGCAGCCCCCGTGCAAAACGACCTGTTCGCCAGCCTGCCCCATCCGGTACTTGAAGAACTGGGGCGGATCAAGCCCGATGACCTGACTCCGCGTCAGGCTCTGGACTTATTGTATTCATTGCAAACTCGACTATGACGCGAAGCGTAACAAGCTGTTAGAATCCTGCGCGGTTTTGGGATGCTCTCAGTTTGAATCTGGTCGAGCAGTCATATGAGCCGCGTGAACACGCAGCGAACCAAGGTCAAGCGGCAGGCGGATTCAACCAACCTGCCTTAAGGCCGCTTACCTGCACGTGCTTTCATTCGGCCCGGTGTCATTCCCGAGCCCGGTATCGCTGGCTGACACAGCGATGCTGCCGCCGCCTGAGGAGAAAATTAGAAATGACCTTCGTCGTCACCGACAACTGCATCAAGTGCAAGTACACCGACTGCGTAGAAGTCTGTCCGGTGGACTGCTTCTACGAAGGCCCGAACTTCCTGGTGATTCACCCGGATGAGTGCATCGATTGCGCACTGTGCGAGCCTGAATGCCCGGCCCAGGCCATCTTCTCGGAAGACGAGATCCCGGCTGGCATGGAGAACTTCATCGAGATCAACGCCGAACTGGCAGAAATCTGGCCAAGCATCACCGAACGCAAGGACGCTTTGCCGGATGCTGCCGAGTGGGACGGCAAGACCGGCAAGATCGCCGATCTGGAGCGTTGATTCCAGGGTTCTGCGCGGGCCATTCGCGCAGCGCCTGCCGACACTTTCGGGCAGGCAAAAAAAGGGGCGGTATGACCGCCCACATTTTTTCCATGGTCCATTTGATCCTTTTCATCATCCTGATGAATCGCATCCTGCGATGTCCTTGAGGTGTTCTTCCTTGAGCGCCTGCGCCACTCCGTTGGCACAGTTCAGATACTAGTGATTTTTTCGCTCAGGGCAATGCCCTGAAAACCGGAAACAACCGGCGAAGCTTCACGCCAGAAACCTGAAACCCCATTCAAATCAACAGGATGGGAAACTTCCCAATACTCTATAGCTAATAATCTGCAACCCAGGACTACAACGACTTACAACATGGGTAAGCAATGGATTACACGCCCAGTCATCAGTCGCTGAAAGTGTTGGTTACAGGATAAAAATGCAGACATATAAACGCTATTGTCAGCAATATGTCATAAGAATATGCAGATATGAAAAAGCCGATATCAACATCGGGTTGGTTGATATCGGCTTTTTCGCTCGCCAGCCTAGCGGAACAGGGATTCGCTGGAGAGACCGTTCTTTTCCAGAATCTCGCGCAGACGCTTGAGCCCCTCGACCTGAATCTGCCGCACCCGCTCTCGGGTAAGGCCGATCTCCAGCCCCACATCCTCCAGGGTACTGCTTTCATGACCACGCAGACCGAAGCGGCGGATCACCACCTCACGTTGCTTCTCGGTCAGTTCTGACAACCACTGGTCGATGCTCTGGGAAAGGTCATCGTCCTGCAGCAGTTCAAACGGGTCGGTTGGCCGATCATCGGTGAGGGTGTCGAGCAGGGTCTTGTCCGAATCAGGCCCCAGCGAGACGTCCACAGAGGACACCCGCTCGTTGAGCCCGAGCATGCGCTTGACTTCGCTGACCGGCTTTTCCAGCAGGTTGGCGATCTCTTCCGGGGAAGGCTCGTGATCGAGCTTCTGGGTCAACTCGCGCGCGGCACGAAGATAGACGTTCAGCTCCTTGACCACATGAATCGGCAGACGGATGGTCCGCGTCTGATTCATGATCGCCCGCTCGATGGTCTGGCGAATCCACCAGGTCGCATAGGTCGAGAACCGGAAGCCGCGTTCGGGATCAAACTTCTCAACCGCCCTGATCAGCCCCAGGTTACCTTCTTCGATCAGATCAAGCAGAGACAGACCGCGGTTGACGTACCGCCGGGCAATCTTGACCACCAGCCGCAGGTTGCTCTCGATCATGCGCTTGCGGCCGGCCGGATCACCCTTTTGCGACAGGCGTGCAAAATGGACTTCTTCTTCCGGGGACAGCAAGGGAGAGAAACCGATCTCGTTCAGATACAGCTGGGTGGCGTCCAACGCCCGGGTGTAATCGATGTACTTATGCTGTTTGAGCGACGAGGAAGTTTTGGCCTTGGTGCGAGCCGAGACTGCAGTAGACGGCTGCTTCTCGTCCGACACCTGCTCCAGGACAATGCCAGCGTCCATGAGGAGCACTTCATCATCGATGTCAAACTCCGGCGCCCCGTTGCTAAGAGCCATTGTTATAGTCCTTTGGTGAGTTCGACCTCAAGCTCCAGCGTCGCCTGATCTCCGTGGCAACACTTGAGCCTGTTCCTAATTACGTCAGGAACAGGCTGGCAACACTCAACGGCGCGGCAAAAATTGCAGAGGGTCCACAGGCTTTCCTTGACGGCGAATCTCAAAGTGCAGCTTCACCCGGTCAGTTCCCGTTGACCCCATCTCGGCAATTGTCTGCCCTGCCTTGACTTGTTGTCCTTCCCGTACCAAGAGCCTGCGGTTGTGACCGTAGGCGCTGACGTAGGTATCGCTGTGTTTGATGATGATCAATTCGCCGTAGCCCCGTAATCCACTTCCGGCGTAAACAACAGATCCATCAGACGCTGCCAAAACAGGCTGTCCCAAATCCCCGGCGATATCAATTCCTTTATTCAAACTACCGTTTGATGAAAATTTGCCTATCAACACGCCACTGGCCGGCCATGTCCAGCCGCTCGGCGAACGCTCGGCAACACCGCCCGGAGTGGTTGCCGCAGGCGCAATGACCACTGGCGTGACAGCCACCGGCTTGGAAATGACCGTGGTTTTTACAGAGCCTGAACCACTGCTGGTGGTGGAACTGGAAGTCACCACCGGAGCACGGGTCGTCACGACTGGAGCCGGGTCGGAGCGCCCGTCAAAACGGATTGTCTGACCCGGACGAATGGT
Organism: Pseudomonas sp. LJDD11; assembly: GCF_024584215.1. NCBI lineage: Bacteria > Pseudomonadati > Pseudomonadota > Gammaproteobacteria > Pseudomonadales > Pseudomonadaceae > Pseudomonas > Pseudomonas sp. LJDD11. Next base: position 309,674 of record NZ_JANJFL010000002.1, on the reverse strand, counting down.
GAAAGGCTCGGGGATTCCATTGCGCACCGCCAGAGCCTTCCAGTCCCAGCCATAGCGGAAGGCAATGGAAAACAGGGTATCACCGCGCTTGACCACGTATTGCCCCTTGGTGACCGGCGCCCGTTGCGCGACGGCATTACCGTTGCGATCGACGACGCTCACGCCGCCCGAAGGCGAGCTGGCACAGCCAACCAGCACAACACTGAGCACAACGCCCAGCAGCAGATGCTGAAAACCTGTGGAAGAACCAAGCTGTCGAATGCCCCTATGACTCACCCGCCACTCCCTTTACTGGTGACTGAATTGGAAAGACTTCAATTGTGTCGCAACACCACTGAACCGCCAGTGTAACCATTACGAACGCTAGCCTCTGGTGCACAGCCACCGCTCGCTAGTGCCACCTTGCCACATCCGGGGTGCTGGATAGACCGGTAAGCGCGGGCAGAATTCACTGCGACCACTCACGCCAGCGGTCCATTGAGTAACGGCACAAAGCGCACCGAACCCAGTACGTGTCGGGAAAAGCCGTGTTCCTCACGGATGATCAGCATCAGTTGCTGAACCTCACCCGCCCCAACCGGGATGACCATCCTCCCACCAGGCGCCAATTGATCGAGCAGCGCCTGAGGCACATCAGCGGCCACTGCAGTCACGATGATGCCGTTGTAGGGCGCCAGCGGCGGCCAGCCTTCCCAGCCATCCCCCCAGCGGAACACCACATTGCGCAGATTCAGCTCGACCAGACGCTCTTTGGCACGGTCCTGCAGGACCTTGATCCGCTCGACAGAAAACACCCGTTCAACCAGTTGCGCCAATACCGCCGTCTGGTAGCCCGAACCGGTGCCAATCTCCAGCACCTTGTCCAACGGGCCAGCCTCCAGCAGCAACTCGCTCATGCGCGCCACCATGTATGGCTGGGAGATGGTCTGGTTATGGCCGATCGGCAAAGCCGTATCTTCATAGGCGCGGTGCGCCAGGGCCTCATCGACAAACAGATGCCGGGGCGTCTTGAGGATTACATCCAGTACCCGGGAGTTGCTCAGCCCCTCTTCGTACAGACGCTGGATCAGACGCTCGCGGGTGCGTTGCGAGGTCATGCCGATACCACGGCGCAGCAGATCATCCCTTGAATTCAACGCAGCCCCTCCAGCCAGACGTTCAGGCTGTCGAAACCATCCCGATAGGTGCGATCAAGCTGCAATGGCGTGATCGACACATAGCCCTGCATCACGGCATGAAAATCAGTCCCGGCACCGCCGTCCTCCGCATCTCCGGCGGCTGCAATCCAGTAGCCGGCGCGGCCGCGCGGGTCGACCACCTTGACCGGCGCAGCCGCACGGGCGCGATGCCCCAGGCGGGTCAACTGGATACCGCGTATCCGGTCCAGCGGCAGATTGGGCACGTTCACATTCAGCACCGTACGCGCAGGCAGATCGAGCTGCTCGTGCGCTTCGACCAGCAGGCGCGCGTAATGCGCCGCCGTGGCCAGGTTGTCCGGCTGACGCGACAAAAACGAAAAGGCGATGCTCGGGCGTTGCAGAAACCGGCCTTCCAGCGCAGCGGCCACAGTCCCCGAATACAGCACATCGTCGCCCAGGTTGGCGCCCAGATTGATCCCGGACACCACCATATCCGGTTCGTCCGGCAACAGACCATTAAGGCCCAGATGGACGCAGTCGGTCGGGGTGCCGTTGACGCTGATAAAGCCGTTGGCCAGCACCTGCGGGTGCAGTGGACGATCGAGGGTCAGCGAACTGCTGGCACCGCTCTTGTCCTGGTCAGGGGCGATCACCACGCACTCGGCATAATCCGACAGCGCTGCATACAACGCTGCCAGACCGGGCGCGGCGACCCCGTCATCGTTAGAAATCAGAATACGCATGGGTTATCCGTAAGCCCCACCGGCACCAGATCGACAAGTTCGCGGACCAGTACGGTCGCGAAACATCCAGGCGGCAGGACGAATTCCAGTTGCAGAATGTCAGGCTCGGGATAATGCCACGTCAGACGACCGATGGGCAGTCGCAGGATGCGACGCTCGTGTTCCATTCCCGCCCTTACCAGCCAGTCACGCAATGCCGGCTCCTGCGCAGCCACGCCATTCTCGAGTTCCGCCGTGGCCGCCGCCGCAGGTGAATTACCCTCGCCCCACTGCGGGCCGGTCGGGTGCAGGTCGAGAATCGCCAGCCGCGGGTCGTTGCATTCCTCAGGCCCGGCCGGGAAAAAGCTGCGGCTGTCAGTGAATGCCAGCAAGTCGCCGACCTGGGCGCGGTTCCAGCTGCCGTCGGCGACCCGTGCGGCCAGTACCCGGTTGAACAGATAACTGCGCGCCGTCGACAACAGCCGCGAGCGTACCGCGCGTTGCTCGGGCAACGCCATGCGCTCGGCATATTCACGAGCGTGCGGCAAATTGCCGCCGTCGTGACCAAAGCGCTGGGCACCGAAGTAGTTGGGAATACCCTGCGCGGCAATGGCCTGCAAACGTTTGTCCAAGGCCACCTTGTCGGCATTGAGCGCAGTCAGACGCAAGGTGAAACCGTTGGCCGAGTGGGCACCGCGCTGTAATTTGCGCCGATGCCGGCCGCGCTTGAGGATCGCCAGGCTGGCATCCTCTGCGCCAGCCAGATCAGGGTCAGCCTTGCCCGGCAACTGGATACTGAACCACTGGCGGGTCAGCGCCTGGCGATCCTTGAGGCCGGCATAACTGACCGTGCGCAACGGCACGCCCGCAGCCCGCGCCAGACGACGCGCAGCGTCCTCGGTGTTCAGCTCACGCTTCTCGACCCACAGCCACAGGTGTTCGCCATCGCCAGACAACGGGATGTCCAGCACTTCATCGACCTGGAAATCTTCGGCCACCGCCTTGAGTTGCGCGGTGCCCAGCGCATCGCCATAAGCCCGCGGGCCAAGCAGTTCGAGTTCGGTCATGCGCGCAACAACAACGCGACGGCATGCACCGCGATGCCTTCTTCACGGCCGACGAAGCCGAGTTTTTCCGTGGTAGTGGCCTTGACGTTGACCTGATCGAGATCGACCTGCAAGTCCTGGGCAATCAGCTCGCGCATGGCCTGGATATGCGGGGCCATCTTGGGCGCCTGGGCAACGATGGTGGCGTCGACATTGGCGACCTTCCAGCCCTTCTCCCCGACCAGCTTGATCACATGACGCAGCAGCACGCGGCTGTCGGCGCCCTTGAACTGCGGGTCGGTATCCGGGAAGTGCTTGCCGATATCGCCCAGCGCTGCTGCACCCAGCAGAGCATCGCTCAGGGCGTGGAGCAGGACATCGCCATCGGAATGTGCCAACAGGCCGAAACCGTGTGCTATCCGCACGCCGCCCAAGGTAATGAAATCGCCTTCGGCGAAACGGTGCACATCGTAGCCATGGCCTATACGCATAGAAAAACGCCCCGATAAAAGTCAGGGCGAGATTCTACCTGCTTTGGCAGACCTTGGGGCGGCCTGTCAGTAGGCTTTGAGGGCCGTCGCGTGATGGCGCAGGTGTTCTTCGATGAAGCTGGCGATGAAGTAGTAGCTATGGTCATAGCCAGGCTGCATGCGCAGGTTCAGCGGATGTCCGGCGGCCTTGGCAGCCTGTACCAGCGCCTCGGGCTTGAGCTGGTTGACCAGGAAATCATCACGGTCGCCCTGGTCGACCAGGATTGGCAGCTTCTGCGTGGCCTGGGCCAACAGCAGGCTGGCATCCCACTCGCGCCAGCGCGAGCGGTCTTCGCCCAGGTAACGCGAAAAGGCCTTCTGCCCCCACGGGCAATCCACCGGGTTGCTGATCGGTGAAAAGGCCGAGACCGACTGGTAGCGACCCGGATTGCGCAGCGCGCAGACCAGCGCACCGTGACCACCCATTGAGTGGCCGCTGATACCACGGGCCTGGGAAGCCGGAAAATGCTCTTCGATCAACGCGGGCAGTTCATCGACCACGTAATCGTACATCCGGTAGTGCCGGGCATATGGCTGCTCGGTGGCGTTGAGATAAAAACCGGCGCCCAGACCGAAATCCCAGGCCCCATCCGGGTCACCGGCAACATCCGGCCCGCGCGGACTGGTATCCGGCGCCACGATGATCAACCCCAGCTCGGCGGCCAGGCGCTGGGCACCGGCTTTCTGCATGAAGTTCTCGTCAGTGCAGGTCAGCCCCGACAGCCAGTATAGAACCGGCAGCTTGCCACCCTGTTCGGCCTGCGGCGGCAGATAGACCGCGAACACCATGTCGCAGCCCAGCGCCTTGGAGTGATGCTTGTAACGCTTGTGCCAGCCGCCGAAGCTTTTCTGGCAGGAGATATTTTCCAGACTCATGGAGCCTCCAGCTATAAACCTCAAGCTACAAGCGGCAAGCAAGAGCGAACTCCACTTGCTGCTTGAAACTTGCAGCGCTCTTAGAAGTGGACGACGGAACGGATGCTCTTGCCTTCATGCATCAGTTCAAACGCATGGTTGATCTCGTCCAGGCCCATGGTGTGGGTGATGAACTTGTCCAGCGGGATTTCGCCGGTTTCCGACTTCTGCACATAGGACGGCAACTCGGTACGGCCTTTCACGCCACCGAAGGCCGAACCACGCCATACCCGACCGGTCACCAACTGGAACGGACGGGTGGAGATTTCCTGGCCAGCGCCGGCAACACCGATGATCACCGACTCGCCCCAGCCCTTGTGGCAGCATTCCAGCGCGGCGCGCATCAGGTTGACGTTGCCGACGCACTCGAAGGAGTAATCCACGCCGCCATCGGTCAGCTCGACGATGACTTCCTGGATCGGACGCTCGTGATCCTTTGGATTGACGAAATCGGTGGCTCCCAGCTCACGGGCGATGTCGAACTTGGCCGGGTTGATGTCGATGGCGATGATGCGCGAGGCCTTGGCCATCTTGGCGCCGATGATCGCCGCCAGACCGATGCCGCCCAGACCGAAGATGGCTACGGTGTCGCCTTCCTTGACCTTGGCGGTGTTGAGCACCGCACCGATACCGGTGGTCACGCCGCAACCCAGCAGGCAGACCTTCTCCAGCGGCGCCTCCTTGGGGATTTTGGCCAGGGAGATTTCCGGCAGCACGGTGTACTCGGAGAACGTCGAGCAGCCCATGTAGTGGTAGACCGGCTCGCCGTTGTAGCTGAACCGGGTAGTGCCGTCAGGCATCAGGCCCTTGCCCTGAGTGGCACGCACCGCCTGGCACAGGTTGGTCTTGCCGGAGGTGCAAAACTTGCACTTGCCGCACTCGGCGGTGTACAGCGGAATGACGTGATCGCCCACCTGCAGCGAGGTGACACCCTCACCCACCGCCTCAACGATACCGCCACCCTCGTGACCGAGAATGCACGGGAAGATGCCTTCAGAGTCCTGACCCGACAGGGTGTAGGCATCGGTGTGGCAGACGCCGCTGGCCACGACACGCACCAGCACTTCGCCAGCACGAGGCGGCTGGACATCGACTTCAACGATACGCAGAGGTTCGTTAGGGGCGAAAGCTACAGCGGCACGCGACTTGATCATGCGGTTCTCCTTTGGAGGCTTTATGGGCTTGAAGGGTAAAAAATGATTTCAGCAGTGTATTACAGGCTGCTGTGGTGAATAATCGGACCAAAGCAAAACATTATTGCCATACAGGGATAATCAATGTTCGCCAGCGGTTGGGAAGGAATGGACGAATTCGTTGCGGTTGCCGAATGCGGGCAGTTCACCGCCGCCGCACAGCGCATGGGCGTCTCGTCGTCACACATCAGTCGGCAGATCGTGCGCCTGGAAGAGCGCCTGCAAACCCGCTTGCTGTATCGCAGCACCCGGCGCGTGGCGCTGACCGAAGCCGGCCAGACATTTTTGCAGCACTGCCAGCGCTTGCAGGACGGCCGCGAGGAAGCCTTGCGCGCGGTGAGTGACTTGACCAGCGAGCCCAAGGGCTTGCTGCGCATGACCTGCGCCGTTGCTTACGGCGAGCGCTTCATCGCACCGTTGGTGACACGCTTCATGGAGCAGTATCCGCAGTTACGCATTGATATCGAATTGTCCAACGACACGCTGGATCTGGTTCACGAGGGCCTGGACCTGGCGATCCGCCTCGGGCGCTTGCAGGATTCACGACTGGTGGCTGCACGCCTGGCACCGCGACGCATGTATCTGTGCGCTTCACCGTCCTACCTGGAGCGCTATGGCCGACCGCACAGCCTGTCGGAGCTCAACCGCCATAACTGCCTGATCGGCAGCAGCGACACCTGGCTGCTGCAATACAACGGTCGGGAGTTTTCACAACGGATCCAGGGTAACTGGCGTTGCAACAGCGGTCAGGCGGTGCTGGACGCCGCCTTGAATGGCATGGGGTTGTGTCAGTTGCCGGACTATTACGTGCTGGAGCACTTGCAAAGCGGTGCGCTGGTGTCGCTACTTGAAGCGCACCAGCCGCCCAATACCGCGGTGTGGGCGCTGTATCCGCAGCAACGCCACCTGTCGCCGAAAGTGCGCAAGCTGGTGGATTACCTCAAGCAGGGGTTGGCGCAGCGTAAAGAATATGTGGGCGGGGGTCAGTAGGAGCGGCTTTAGCCGCGAATTAACATTTGGCATTTAAAGAGATGGAAAATCTTGCCTAGCGGTGGCTGGGCTGCAGGTTTCGCCCTGCTGGGCGAGTTCCTTTGTCTTGACAAAGGAACCAAACCGCTTGCTCCGGTCTTGGCCTGCGCCAATCGTCGCGTTCGGCGTCGCCTATGCCATCTCGGCTCGAAGATCAAAATCAACGGCAACGGCAACGGCAACGGCAACGGCAACGAGCTCAAGCCAAACGCGCGCTAGGCAAAAGTGACCCGCTGTAAAAGCGCAAAGGTGACTAACACCCACCACCGCAGCGGCGAATGTACACCGCTCAAGGCTCTTTCAAGCCCCACCAAACGAGCGCCGCTGCCGCAACCACTCCAGATCTTCCGGCCGCGTGACCTTGATATTGTCCGACCGCCCCTCGACCAACCGCGGCGCCTGCCCGGCCCACTCAATAGCCGAAGCTTCATCGGTAATTGCAGCGTGAGCCACCAGGCTGTCAGCCAAAGCCCGATGCAAAGTGCCCAGGCGAAACATCTGCGGCGTATACGCCTGCCAGATCAAACTGCGGTCCACGGTTTCCGTCACCCGCCCCTGGTCATCAGCGCGCTTAAGCGTATCGCGCGCTGGCACCGCCAACAGACCACCCACCGGGTCATCGGCCAGTACCGACAGCAAGTTATCCAGGTCGCCACGCGACAGATTAGGCCGCGCCGCATCATGCACCAACACCCAATCGTCATCGTCAGCACCCTGCGCATGCAGATGCAACAACGCATTGAGCACCGAATCGGCCCGTTCCTTGCCGCCATCGACACGCTGGACGCGTGAATCCAGCGCGCAGGGCAAGGCCGGCCAGTAGGGATCATCCGCCGCCAGGCTGATCACCAGCCCCTTGAGGCGAGGATGATCGAGAAAACACAGCAGGCTGTGTTCAACAATAGTCAGAGCGCCCAATTGCAGGTACTGCTTGGGACGGTCAGCTGCCATGCGGGCACCCACACCCGCTGCAGGAATAACTGCCCAGAAGGCAGGCAATACGCTAGTCATCAGCTTACTCAGCGAGCCAGTTGATAGAGGGTTTCGCCGTCCTTGACCATGCCAAGCTCGTGACGGGCACGCTCTTCGACGGTTTCCAGGCCCTTCTTCAACTCCATGACCTCCGCGTCCAGAACCCGGTTGCGCTCCAGCAGGCTTTCATTCTCGGCCCGCTGCTCTTCAATCTGTTTGGTCAGGCTGGCGACTTGCGCAAGGCTGCCATTACCCACCCAAAGTCGATATTGCAGACCGCCCAGCAACAGCAGAAGGACAAGAAACAACCAGTAAGGACTGCGCATTGAAATATCAGTTACCCGGTAAGAAGACGGCAGAGCCAACACATGGGTGCCTCTAGAAACGTAGGTGAGGCAGCCAGCGAAAGGCAAAAACAGGCAAGCAAGCGGAGTTTACGGGTTGTAAATGAGCATTGTGAGCCTGTTTTTAACGCAGCGATGGCAACGCAGCTAGTTTTTAGAGGTGCCCACATGCGACAAACAGCATTGAGCCTGACAGATGCCAGGCTCAATACATTACAACGTTGGCCAAGGCCCGCACAGGTTGCCTGCGGGTCTTGCCGTTTTAACACTTATGGCTCAACCGCGAAACTCTGCACGACCGCGGTACACAGCCTTGGAACCCAGTTGCTCTTCGATGCGCAGCAGCTGGTTGTACTTCGAAACGCGGTCGGAGCGGCACAGCGAGCCGGTCTTGATCTGGCCAGCAGCAGTGCCCACGGCCAGGTCGGCAATGGTCGAGTCTTCGGTTTCACCGGAGCGGTGCGAGATCACTGCGGTGTAACCGGCGGCCTTGGCCATCTGGATGGCTTCCAGGGTTTCGGTCAGCGTGCCGATCTGGTTGAACTTGATCAGGATCGAGTTACCGATACCCTTCTCGATGCCTTCCTTGAGGATCTTGGTGTTGGTCACGAACAGGTCGTCGCCAACCAGTTGCACCTTGGCACCGATCTTGTCAGTCAGGATCTTCCAGCCAGCCCAGTCAGACTCGTCCAGACCGTCTTCGATGGAAATGATCGGGAAACGTTCAGTCAGACCTTTGAGGTAGTCAGCAAAACCTTCGGCGTCGAACGACTTGCCTTCACCGGACAGGTTGTACTTGCCGCCTTCATAAAACTCGCTGGCCGCGCAGTCCAGTGCCAGGGTCACGTCGGTGCCCAGCTTGTAGCCGGCTTTTTCAACGGCTTCGGCGATGGCGCTCAGGGCGTCTTCGTTGGACGTCAGGTTAGGGGCGAAACCACCTTCGTCACCGACGGCAGTGTTCAGGCCACGAGCCTTCAGCACGGCTTTGAGGTGATGGAAAATCTCGGTGCCGATGCGCAGCGCGTCGGAGAAGGTCTTGGCGCCAACCGGCTGAACCATGAATTCCTGGATATCGACGTTGTTATCAGCGTGCTCACCACCGTTGATGATGTTCATCATCGGCACCGGCAGCGAGTACTGACCCGGCGTGCCGTTGAGGTTGGCGATGTGCGCGTAAAGCGGCAGGTCCTGATCCTGGGCAGCGGCCTTGGCAGCAGCCAGGGACACCGCGAGGATGGCGTTGGCACCCAGGGTGGCTTTGTTCTCAGTACCGTCCAGCTCAATCATGGCGCGATCCAGAGCTTTCTGGTCTACCGGATCTTTGCCCAGCAGCAGGTCGCGGATCGGACCATTGATATTGGCAACGGCTTTCAGAACGCCTTTGCCCAGGTAACGGCTCTTGTCGCCATCACGCAGCTCAAGCGCTTCACGCGAGCCGGTTGAGGCACCGGACGGCGCACAGGCCGAACCGATGATGCCGTTGTCGAGCAGTACATCTGCTTCCACGGTGGGGTTGCCACGGGAGTCGAGAACTTCACGACCTTTGATGTCGACGATTTTTGCCATTGTTGTAAACACTCCGGGATAGACGAGAACGACACAGCAGTAAAAACGATACACAGCGGGCGAAAAACAGTCAGGCCCGATGGTGGCCCGGCGTCTTGACAGGCAAGACCACCGGGCACGGCACTTTACCGGAAACCGCTATCAGGCGGTTTCGACAGAGGCGAAACTTTTCACCAGATCGTCAAGCGCCTTGAGCTGGGTGAGGAACGGCTCAAGCTTGTTCAGGCGCAAGGCACATGGACCATCACACTTGGCCTGATCCGGATCCGGGTGGGCTTCCAGAAACAGCCCCGCCAGGCCCTGAGACAAACCGGCCTTGGCCAGTTCCAGAACCTGGGCGCGACGGCCGCCGGCGGAATCGCTGCGACCGCCCGGCATTTGCAGGGCATGGGTCACGTCGAAGAACACCGGGTATTGGAACTGCTTCATGATGCCGAAGCCGAGCATGTCCACGACCAGGTTGTTATAGCCGAAGCTCGAACCGCGCTCGCAGAGAATCAGTTGCTCGTTACCCGCTTCTTCACATTTGGTCAGGATGTGTTTCATTTCCTGAGGCGCGAGGAACTGGGCCTTCTTGATGTTGATCACCGCGCCAGTCTTCGCCATCGCCACGACCAGATCGGTCTGGCGCGACAGGAAAGCAGGCAACTGGATGATGTCGCAGACCTCGGCGACAGGAGCCGCTTGATGCGGCTCGTGCACGTCAGTGATGAGCGGTACGTTGAAGGTGCGCTTGATCTCTTCGAAGATGCGCAGGCCTTCTTCCAGGCCAGGGCCACGGTACGAGTTGACCGACGAACGATTGGCCTTGTCGAAACTGGCCTTGAACACGTACGGGATGCCGAGTTTCTCGGTCACCCGCACGTACTCTTCACAGATCTGCATGGCCAGGTCACGGGACTCGAGCACGTTCATGCCGCCAAACAACACCATAGGCTTGTCGTTGGCAATCTCGATGGAACCGACGCGGATGGTTTTCTGAGCCATGTACTTGGTATCCCGAATCAGGCGTTCTTCTGATGTTGAGCCAGCGCGGCCTTGACGAAGCCGCTGAACAACGGATGGCCGTCACGTGGCGTCGAGGTGAACTCAGGGTGGAACTGGCAAGCGACGAACCATGGATGATCCGGTGCCTCGACCACTTCAACCAGCGCGCCGTCACCGGAGCGACCCGAAACCTGCAGGCCAGCCTCAATCAGTTGCGGCAGCAGGTTGTTGTTGACCTCGTAACGGTGACGGTGACGCTCGACGATCACATCCTTGGCATAGCAGTCATGGACCTTGGAACCGGCTTGCAACTGGCATTCCTGGGCACCCAGACGCATGGTGCCGCCCAGGTCGGAGCTTTCGGTGCGGGTCTCGACCGCACCAGTGGCGTCTTCCCACTCGGTGATCAGGCCAACCACCGGATGCTCGACGGTGCGGTCGAACTCGGTGGAGTTGGCGTCTTTCCAGCCCAGCACGTTACGGGCGAACTCGATGACCGCCACTTGCATGCCCAGGCAGATACCCAGGTACGGCACCTTGTTTTCACGGGCGTACTGTACGGCGGTGATCTTGCCTTCCACGCCGCGCAGACCAAAGCCGCCCGGCACCAGAATGGCATCCACCCCTTCGAGCAGGCCAGTGCCCTGGTTTTCAATGTCTTCGGAGTCGATGTAGCGCAGGTTCACCTTGGTGCGGTTGGTGATACCGGCGTGGCTCATGGCTTCGATCAACGACTTGTAGGCGTCGAGCAGCTCCATGTATTTACCGACCATGGCGATGGTGACTTCGTGCTCAGGGTTGAGCTTGGCGTCGACCACCGCGTCCCACTCGGACAAGTCCGCGCCACCGCACTGCAGGCCGAAGCGCTCGACGACGAAATCGTCCAGCCCCTGGGAGTGCAGGATGCCCGGGATTTTGTAGATGGTATCGGCGTCTTCCAGACCGATCACCGCACGCTCTTCAACGTTGGTGAACTGGGCGATCTTGCGACGCGACGAGACATCGATCGGGTGATCGGAACGGCATACCAGAACGTCTGGCTGCAGGCCGATCGAGCGCAGTTCCTTGACCGAGTGCTGGGTAGGCTTGGTCTTGGTCTCGCCAGCGGTAGCGATGTACGGAACCAGAGTCAGGTGCATCAGCATCGCGCGCTTGGCGCCGACTTCGAAACGCAACTGGCGGATAGCTTCGAGAAACGGTTGCGACTCGATGTCGCCCACGGTACCGCCGATCTCGACCAACGCCACATCAGCGTCGGCAGCACCCTTGATGATGCGGCGCTTGATTTCGTCGGTGATGTGCGGAATGACCTGGATGGTCGCACCCAGATAATCACCACGGCGCTCTTTGCGCAGCACGTGCTCGTACACACGACCGGTGGTGAAGTTGTTGTTCTGGGTCATCGTGGTGCGGATGAACCGCTCGTAGTGACCCAGGTCCAGGTCGGTTTCGGCGCCGTCGTGGGTAACGAACACTTCACCGTGCTGGAACGGGCTCATGGTGCCCGGATCGACGTTGATGTACGGGTCCAGTTTGAGCATGGTGACCTTAAGTCCCCGCGCCTCCAGGATGGCCGCCAAAGATGCAGAGGCAATGCCTTTCCCCAATGAAGAAACAACACCGCCCGTGACGAAGATGTAGCGCGTCATGAAAAACCCTAGAAGTCTGCGTTAAAGCGGTCAGAGCCGCCGGGGAAAGCGAAGGAAGGCCGAAGCCCCCGGTTACCGACAGGGTACATGGTGCACTCCGAAAACTGCTGCGTTGAAGAACGACCGAGCATAAGCCTGTCCTGTCCTTTGCATAGCGCCACACTTTGAAGATTGCCCAGCAAACACTGGAGGTAAAACCGGCAACTGGTGTCGTTCAGAATCGACTGACACAAGCTGTATCAAGAAGGGAGCGTAGTCTACCGGAAAGGCCTTTTTATCTCAAACATTGGTCGCTCGTCGGTGCGCACCAGATCAGTTTGCCTGCGCCGGGCAGCGGACAATCAAGCCCCGCGAGGTTGGCAACTGCCAGCAACTGATCGCCCTGAAACACCAGCGGCAGACGGCTGCGCGCAAAACCCGGCACGCCGCGCTCGTTGAGCAGGCGCTTGAGGTCACGCTGCCCGCGCCCGGCCAACTGCATCACCTCGCCGCCTTGGCGATAGCGTACCTGCAATACTCCCGACGGCGCTGCGCCGTCAAAGCGTAACCGGCCGTTACCAGGCAATACCAATGGCTGCCGGGGATCATCCCAGGCCATGACGCCAACCGCAGGGCGCAGCCAGTCACCGGCCAGCCACCACAGATGGCCAGCGGCCCGGTGCAGCTCTCCGTCAGCCAGACGCCACAGCGGATGCGCCGCGGCACTGGCATCACGCAAGTCTTCCCAGCCGGCCCAGTGATCGGTGTCGGGCAGCCGGCTCAGCGGCGCCAGCCAATGACGCAGGGCATTGCGTTGCCGCGCCGCAGACAAACCGCTCAGCGGCATCAGCGCCAGACTTGGCAGGCCAAGCCAGTCAAACCCACTCGGCAAACGAGCACGCTGCAGATCCTGCTCTGCCAGCTCACCGAGCAACTGCTGCGCCTCAGCCAGATGCGCAGCACTGCGCGCCAGGCTGGCAGCCGCCTGCGGCCAGCGCGAGCGCAACAACGGCAACACCTGTCCGCGTAGCAAGTTGCGCGCAAACTGCACATTCTGATTGCTTGGATCCTCGATCCAGCGCAGCCCGTGACGCCGGGCATACGCCTCAAGAGCAGCGCGCGGTACCTCCAGCAAGGGCCGCACCAGATACCCCTGACCAAGCCTGCGTCGCGGCGCCATGGCCGCCAGACCGCGCACGCCGGCACCGCGCAATAACCGCAACAGTAAGGTTTCAGCCTGGTCATCACGGTGCTGGGCACTGAGCAACCACTGCTCTGCCCCCAGCACATCGGCAAATACCGCATAACGCGCCTGACGCGCCGCCTGCTCCAGACTCGCGCCTGAAGCCACCTGCACGTGCGTGACACTAAGTGGCACGTCCAACGCCGCGCAGACCTCATGACAATGTTGCGGCCAAGTGTCAGCTACGGCCTGCAGGCCGTGATGAACATGAATGGCGTGAAGCTCGGGGAGGGATTGGCGCTGGCGCAGATCGGTCAGCAGATGCAGCAGGACAGTGGAGTCAAGACCACCGGAGAAAGCGACGAGCAAGGCCGGTGCCTGGCTTGCGTCAGTCAGCGCGCTGGCGAGCGCGGCGCGCAGCTCAATATCGTTCATGGCAAGAAACCGGCCGGCCAGGCGTGACGCCATGGCCGACCAGCAGCATGTCAGACGCCGTAGCTCATCAGACGCTCATAGCGACGAGCCAGCAGCGCGTCGGTGTCGAGCTTCTTCAGCATGGACAGCTGGCCGAGCAGCTCTTCACGAATAGTCGCCGAAACCAGCACCGGATCGCGGTGCGCGCCACCCAGTGGCTCCTTGATCACCTTATCGACAATGCCCAGGCCCTTGAGGCGCTCGGCAGTGATGCCCATGGCCTCAGCGGCGTCCGGGGCCTTCTCGGCGGTTTTCCACAGGATCGACGCACAGCCTTCCGGCGAGATCACCGCGTAGGTCGAATATTGCAACATGTTCAGCTGGTCGCAGACACCGATGGCCAATGCGCCGCCCGAGCCACCCTCACCGATCACGGTGGCGATGATCGGGGTTTTCAGGCGGGCCATGACACGCAGGTTCCAGGCAATGGCTTCGCTTTGGTTGCGCTCTTCAGCATCGATGCCCGGGTAAGCACCAGGGGTATCGATGAAGGTCACGATCGGCATTTTGAAGCGCTCGGCCATTTCCATCAGGCGGCACGCTTTGCGATAGCCTTCAGGGCGCGGCATGCCGAAATTGCGGCGCACCTTCTCACGCACTTCACGGCCTTTCTGGTGACCGATCACCATCACCGGCTGGTCATCCAGACGCGCAACACCACCAACGATGGCGGCATCATCGGAGAAGTGCCGATCGCCATGCAGCTCATCGAACTCGGTAAAGATGTGCTCGATGTAGTCCAGGGTGTAAGGACGGCGCGGATGACGTGCCATCCGGGCAATCTGCCAACTGGTCAGGTTGCTGAAAATGCTTTCGGTGAGCGTTTTGCTCTTGTCCTGCAGCCGGGAGATTTCGTCGCTGATGTTCAGCGAGTTGTCATTGCCTACCAGGCGCAGCTCTTCGATCTTGGCTTGCAAGTCAGCGATAGGCTGTTCGAAATCGAGAAAATTCGGGTTCATAGGCATCCGTCTTGGGTCGACGGCCAAGAGGCCGGCCGGTTGATCCGTTAGCGCCCCACCTTACGGAAGAGGCGCATTCAGGTCGAGATTAAAAATTCTGGATTTTAAGCGTTTAACGATACTGGAGAAAGACGTTCTCGCGTCCGAACTGGTCACGCAGCGCCTGAATCAGGTTGTCAGCAGGGTCAATTCGCCAACTTTCGCCGAACTGCAGAACCGCTCTGGCGTCCAGCCCGGTGTAATCGAGGGTCACAGGACAGGCACCGCGATGGCGCTTGCACAGCTCGCCCAGCCAACGCAGACGGTCACCCTTGAGTGCCTCGGCACTTACGGTCAGGCGCAGGCTTTCAGCAAGGCCGGTGCGCGCATCTTCGATACTCATGACCCGCTTTGCCCGTAACCGCAGGCCACCGGAGAAATCGTCGTGACTCACTTCACCTTCGACCACCACGATAGCATCAGTCTGCAATAACGACTGCGCCGAGTGGAAGGCATCGGCGAACAAGGAGGCCTCAATACGCGCCGACCGGTCGTCCAGGGTGATGAATCCCATCTTGTCACCCTTCTTGTTCTTCATGACCCGCAAAGCAATCACCAGGCCGGCTACCGTCTGGGTATCGCGCGCAGGCTTCAGATCAATGATGCGCTGGCGAGCAAAGCGGCGAATCTCGCCCTCATACTCATCGATAGGGTGGCCGGTCAGGTACAGACCCAGGGTCTCTTTCTCGCCACGCAAACGCTCCTTGAGAGTGATCTCGCGGGCCTTGCGATGGTTGGCGTAGACATCGGCGTCTTCGGCCTCGAACAACCCGCCAAACAGGTCCGAGTGACCGCTGTCACGACTGCGTGCGGTCTGCTCGGCGGCCTGGATGGCTTCCTCCAGGGCCGCCAGCAGCAACGAACGATTACGGTCGATATTGGCCTGATAGGCCTTGGGCTCAAGCTCGAAATACGGACCCAGACGATCCAGCGCACCACTGCGAATCAAGCCGTCGAGCGTGCGCTTGTTGACCCGTTTGAGGTCGACCCGCGCACAGAAATCGAACAGATCCTTGAACGGCCCGTCCTTGCGCGCCTCGGTAATCGCCTCGACCGGCCCCTCGCCCACGCCCTTGATCGCCCCAAGGCCGTAGAGAATGCGCCCATCGTCGCTGACGGTGAACTTGAATTCGGAGATGTTCACATCCGGCGCATCGAGGCGCAGCTTCATGCTGCGCACTTCCTCGATCAGGGTCACGACCTTGTCGGTGTTGTGCATATCGGCCGACAGCACCGCGGCCATGAATGGCGCCGGGTAGTGCATCTTCAGCCAGGCGGTCTGGTAAGAGACCAGGCCATAGGCGGCCGAGTGGGATTTGTTGAAGCCGTAACCGGCAAACTTCTCTACCAGGTCGAAAATGTTACCCGCCAGGTCGGCGTCGATATTGTTCGCCGCGCAACCCTCGATGAAACCGCCGCGCTGCTTGGCCATTTCCTCGGGCTTTTTCTTACCCATGGCGCGGCGCAACATGTCGGCGCCACCGAGGGTGTAGCCAGCCATGACCTGAGCGATCTGCATCACCTGTTCCTGATACAGAATGATGCCGTAGGTCGGTGCCAGCACCGGCTGCAGGCCTTCGTACTGGTAGTCAGGGTGCGGGTAGGCCAGCTCGGCGCGGCCGTGCTTGCGGTTGATGAAGTCGTCAACCATGCCGGACTGCAAAGGTCCCGGACGGAACAGCGCCACCAGTGCGATCAAGTCTTCGAGGCAGTCGGGCTTGAGCTTTTTGATCAGCTCTTTCATACCCCGCGACTCGAGCTGGAACACCGCCGTGGTCTCGGCGCGCTGCAGCAGCTCGTAGGTCGGCTTGTCGTCCAGCGGGATGAATGCAATATCGAGCGGCTCTTCGCCATCGCGGCGCCGGTCGCGGTTGATGGTGTCCAGCGCCCAGTCGATGATGGTCAGCGTACGCAGGCCAAGGAAGTCGAACTTCACCAGGCCCGCCGACTCGACGTCATCCTTGTCGAACTGGGTTACCAGGCCATCACCGGCCTCATCACAATAGATCGGCGCAAAGTCGGTCAGCTTGGTTGGCGCGATGACCACGCCACCGGCGTGCTTGCCGACGTTACGCACCACGCCCTCAAGCTTGAGCGCCATTTCCCAGATTTCTGCGCCTTCCTCATCGTTCTTGAGGAAGTCACGCAAGATTTCTTCTTGCTCGTAAGCCTTTTCCAGGGTCATGCCGACTTCGAAGGGGATCATCTTCGACAGCCGGTCAGCCAGGCCGTAAGACTTGCCCTGCACCCGCGCCACGTCGCGCACCACCGCCTTGGCCGCCATCGAACCGAAGGTGATGATCTGGCTCACTGCGTTGCGGCCGTATTTTTCGGCCACATAGTCGATTACCCGGTCGCGGCCGTCCATGCAGAAGTCGACGTCGAAGTCGGGCATCGAAACCCGCTCGGGGTTAAGAAACCGCTCGAACAGCAGGTCGTATTCCAGTGGGTCGAGGTCGGTAATCTTCTGCACGTAGGCGACCAGCGAGCCGGCACCCGAACCACGGCCCGGACCTACCGGCACACCATTGTTCTTGGCCCACTGAATGAAGTCCATAACGATCAGGAAGTAGCCGGGAAAGCCCATCTGGATGATGATGTCCAGCTCGAAATTCAGCCGGTCGATGTAGACCTGCTTGCGCGCCTGGTAGTTTTCAGAATCCGGCGGGAGTAATACGGCCAGACGCTCTTCCAGGCCATCGAACGACACCTTGCGAAAGTACTCATCGATGGTCATGCCATCGGGAATCGGGAAGTTGGGCAAAAAGTGAGTGCCCAGCTTGACGTCGATGTTGCAGCGCTTGGCGATTTCGACCGTGTTCTCAATGGCCTCGGGCAGATCGCTGAACAGCTCGGCCATTTCCTCAGGGCTTTTGAGGTACTGCTGATCACTGTAATTGCGCGAACGGCGCGGATCGTCCAGCGCCCTGCCTTCTCCGATGCACACGCGGGTCTCGTGGGCCTCGAAGTCTGACTGCTTGATAAAGCGTACATCGTTGGTCGCCACCAGCGGCGCGCCATGTTTATCAGCCAGCGCCACTGCAGCGTGCAGGTGTTCTTCGTCGTTGACCCGGTTGGTGCGCTGCACCTCGATATAAAACCGATCAGGAAAAACCGCCATCCATTCGCTAAGCAACTGATCGGCTTCATCAGTATTACCGGAGAGCAGCGCCATGCCGATCTCACCCTCTTTGGCTGCCGACAGGGCGATCAGGCCGTCGCTGGCCTCAGCCACCCACTGGCGCTGAACCACGACATGGCCGTTGCTCTGCCCTTCGGTGAAGCCGCGAGAGATCAGCTCGGTAAGGTTGCGATAGCCCTGCGGGTTCATGACCAGCAGGCTCAGACGGCTGAGCGGCGCATCGGCGTTCTTGCCGGCCAGCCACAGGTCGGCACCGCAGATCGGCTTGATCCCCGCGCCTTGCGCGGCCTTGTAGAACTTGACCAGCGAACACATGTTGCTCTGGTCAGTGACCGCAACGGCAGGCATGTTCATGCCGGTCAACGCTTTGACCAGTGGCTTGACTCGCACCAGACCGTCGACCAGAGAGTATTCGGTGTGCAGGCGCAGATGAACGAAAGAAGCCGACATGGAGATCCTATAGCGCGAAGACAGGTAAAACGAAGCTCGGGATTGTACCCAGCCCAGACGCAAACGTCAGTGCTGAAGCAAACCGTCCGGCACTTGCAGGGCTATGGCATCGCGCGCTTCCCAGGCAGCACGTACCGGTGCGAACGAGCGCCGATGGATAGGCGTAGGGCCCAGACGCGCCAGCGCCTCCAGATGAACAGGCGTGGGGTAGCCCTTGTGCCCGCCCATCCCGTAGCCGGGATAGATCAGTTCCAGCGCGGCCATTTCCCGGTCGCGACTGACCTTGGCGAGAATCGATGCCGCGGCAATGGCCGGCACCTTGGCATCACCCTGCACCACCGGCGCCGATGGCACCGCCAGCTTCGGGCAGCGATTGCCATCGATCAAGGCCAGCTTCGGGGTCACGCTCAGCCCTTCGACCGCGCGTTGCATGGCCAGCATCGTGGCATGGAGAATATTCAACTGGTCGATTTCCTCGACCTCAGCGCGGGCGATATGCCAGGCGAGGGCCTTTTCGCAGATTTCGTCGAACAGCTGTTCGCGGCGCGCCTGGGTGAGTTTCTTGGAGTCGTTAAGGCCAATGATCGGCCGCGCCGGATCCAGAATGACCGCTGCGGTGACCACCGGGCCACACAGCGGGCCACGCCCCACCTCATCGACACCGGCAACCAGCTCTTCGACCAGGGTGAAATCAAGGCCCATCTGCATAGCGTTCACACTCACTCGGGGTTACGACCTATCAGTTCCAGCACCGCTTGTGCCGCCTGGTTGGAGGCGTCGCGGCGCAAGGTGCGGTGAATCTGGTCAAAGCCTTCGGTCTGCACCAGCCCTGCGTCGATCAGGGGCAGCAACTGGCCAGCCAGCGTCTCGGGAGTTGCCGCATCCTGTAACAGCTCAGGAACCAGCAGGCGACCGGCCAACAGGTTGGGCAACGACACGTAAGGACTCTTGACCAGCCGCTTGAGAATCCAGAAAGTCAGCGGAGCCAGGCGGTAGGCCACGACCATCGGCCGTTTGTACAGCAGCGCTTCGAGCGTGGCAGTGCCCGACGCGATCAGCACCGCGTCACAGGCGGCCAGAGCGACATGAGAACGGCCATTAAGCAGCGTCACCGGCAGATCACGACCTTGCAGCAACTGTTCGACCTGCGCCCGACGCTGCGGGCTGGCACAAGGCAGGACAAAACGCAGATCAGGACGTTCAGCGAGCAGCCGCGCAGCGGTATCGAAGAACAAGGCGCCCAGGCGCCCGACTTCGCCGCCCCGACTGCCCGGCATCAACGCCACCACCGGCCCGTCACCCAAGCCCAGTTCGGCGCGCGCCGCAGCCCGGTCAGCCTCAAGCGGGATGGTATCGGCCAACGGATGACCGACAAAGCGCACCGGCACGCCCTTTTCTTCGTAGAAACGTGCCTCGAAGGGCAGCAGGGTCAACATCAGGTCGCAGCCTTCACGAATCTTCAGCACGCGCTTCTGACGCCAGGCCCAGACCGACGGGCTGACGTAGTGCACGGTCTTGATCCCGGCCTGACGCAGCTTCAGTTCGATGGTGAGGGTAAAGTCCGGCGCATCGATGCCAATGAACACATCCGGTTGCTCGGCGATCAGCGTCTGGATCAGCTCTTTGCGCCGCCCAAGCAGCTCGCGCAAGCGACCCAGCACCTCAACCAGCCCCATGACCGACAAGCGCTCCATGGGAAAGTACGAGGTCATGCCCTCGGCCTCCATGAGCGGCCCGCCAACGCCGATGAAGGTCGCATCCGGATGACGCTCCTTGATGGCCCGCATCAGGCCGGAACCCAGAATATCGCCGGACGCCTCGCCCGCGACCAGAGCGATACGCAATGGACTGGCCATGATCAGCGGGTGATGCCGCGGGTGGACGATTGAATCGACTGGAGAAAGATCGCGACTTCAGGAAACGCCGCAGCCGGCTCAGCCAGCTCGGCAATCGCCTGTTCGACCGTCAGGCTCTGGCGGTAGACCGTCTTGTAGGCCTTGCGCAGGGCCAGAATGGCCTCTTCGGAAAACCCACGCCGACGCATGCCTTCAAAGTTCATGCTACGTGCCTCGGCGGGGTTGCCGAACACGGTGACGAACGCCGGCACGTCCTTGCCAATCGCAGTACCCATCCCGGAAAAACTGTGTGCGCCAATGTGACAGTACTGATGCACCAACGTATAACCGGACAGGATCGCCCAGTCATCAACATGCACATGACCGGCCAGGGCAGTGTTGTTGACCAGAATGCAGTGGTTGCCGATCACGCTGTCATGACCGATATGCGCATAGGCCATGATCAGGTTGTGATCACCCAGCGTGGTCTCTGCGCGGTCCTGAATGGTGCCGCGATGAATGGTCACACCCTCACGAATCACGTTGTGATCACCGATCACCAGGCGCGTGTCTTCGCCCTTGTACTTGAGGTCAGGGGTGTCCTCACCAACGGAAGAGAACTGGTAGATACGGTTGTGACGACCGATGCGCGTCGGCCCACGCACAATCACGTGGGGGCCGATCACAGTACCCTCGCCAATTTCCACACCGGCCCCGATGATCGACCAAGGGCCGACTTCAACGTTGTCGGCCAGTACGGCCGTCGGATCGATGATTGCGCGAGAGTCAATCAAACTCATAGTTCGCGTTCCGCACAGATGATTTCGGCGGAGCAAACCGACTTGCCGTCGACCGAGGCCTGGCACTCGAACTTCCAGATCTGGCGCTTGCGGCTGACGAATTTGGCCTCAAGCGTCAACTGGTCGCCCGGCACCACTGGCTGGCGAAAACGCAGTTTGTCCGAACCCACGAAGTAATAGAGAGTGCCATCAGCAGGTTTGGCGTCAAGCATTTTGAAACCCAGGATACCCGCAGCCTGAGCCATGGCCTCGATGATCAATACGCCCGGCATGATCGGATGCTGGGGAAAGTGACCATTGAAGAACGGCTCGTTGACACTGACGTTCTTGTAGGCGCGAATGGTCTTGCCCTCAAGATCCAGCTCCGCCACGCGATCCACCAACAGGAAAGGGTAACGATGAGGCAGATATTCGCGTATTTCGTTGATGTCCATCATTTCGAGGGGAAGCCTGTAGTAAAGAGTGAGAGCGCACACAACTGCGGCGCTCTTCTACAACTCAGGGAGGCGGTCCAGCGGCCGCACTCGCCTGATGGGAAAAAGATATCAGCCTTCAGATGATCCAGCGGCGTCGCAGGTCACCGTTTCGACGATCTTTTCCAGTTTCTGCAGTCGACGAGCCATATCATCGAGCTTGCGCAGTCGTGCCGCACTCTTGCGCCACTCCGCTGCCGGCTGCATGGCCGTACCTGACGAATAGGAGCCAGGCTCGGTGATCGAGTGAGTCACCATGGTCATGCCGGTGATGAACACGCCGTCGCAAATCTCGATATGTCCGACCAGACCCACACCACCGGCGAGCATGCAATGCTTGCCGATCCTGGTGCTGCCAGAGATACCGACACAAGCCGCCATCGCGGTGTGGTCACCGACCTGCACGTTGTGGGCAATCTGAATCTGGTTATCCAGTTTCACACCGTTACCGATGCGGGTATCGGCCAGCGCACCGCGATCAATGGCCGTGTTGACGCCGATTTCCACATCGTCACCAATGACCACCCCGCCGATCTGGGCAATTTTCTGCCAGACGCCCTTCTGATTGGCAAAACCGAAGCCTTCGCCGCCCAGCACGGCACCGGACTGAATGACCACTCGCTGACCAATGCGCACATCGTGATACAGCGTGACACGTGGCGCCAGCCAGCCGCTCTCGCCAATCACACTGCGTGCACCGATGAAGCATTGGGCACCGACCGTAACATTCGCGCCGATCTGCACGCCGCTCTCGATCACCGCAAAAGCGCCGATACTTGCACTCGGATCGACCTGCGCATCATCAGCGACAACCGCCGTCGGGTGAATCCCGGCAGCAGCTTTTGGCTTGGGGTCGAACAGGTGCGAAATGCGCGCATAAGCCAGATACGGATCCGGCACCAGCAACGCATCGCCGGCATAGCCTTCGGCATCAGCTGGTTTGAGCAGCACGGCACCGGCCTGGGTCTCATTGAGAAACTTGCGATATTGCGGGTTGGCCAGAAAGCTGACCTGCTCAGGGCCCGCCTCTTGCAGAGTGGCGAGTCCGGCGATGTCCTTGTCCCCGTCGCCACGCAAGGTGGCGTCCAGGAACTCGGCCAGACGGCCGAGTTTGATGGAGGCGCTCATGGTTACTTCAGCTGGTTCATACGCTCGATGACCTGGCGGGTCACGTCGTATTGAGGCTTGACGTCGATCACGGCGCCACGCTCGAACACCAGGTCAAAACCGCCCTTCTTGATAACCTCTTCAACAGCCTGATCCAGCTTAGGCTTCAGTTGCTTGAGCATTTCGCGGTCAGCAACGGCTTTGGCTTCGCTCAGTTCCTTGGACTGGAACTGGTAGTCACGGGCCTTTTGCTTGAATTCCAGCTCAAGACGCTCGCGCTCAGGCTGGGCCATCTTGTCGCCGCCGCTGACCAGACGGTCCTGGATACCCTTGGCACTGGTTTCCAGGCTTTTCAGTTTGGTGAACTGAGGGCCAAATTTCTTCTCGGCATCCACGGCGTACTTCTTCGCCGCATCGGATTCCAGCAGAGCCATCTGATAGTTCAGCACGGCAATTTTCATGTCTGCCAACGCCGGGGTTGCAACAAGAACGGTGGCCAGCAGTACCAATTGAGTCAACTTACGCACGATACACTCCTACAGAATTCGTTATCGTTTTCGGGAGCCAGACCCTTAGAAGGTCTGACCCAGGGAAAATTGGAACACTTGGGTTTCGGAATCGTTGTCCGGTTTTTTGATCGGCATCGCCAGCGCGAAGCTCAGCGGGCCAAGCGCGGTAATCCAGGTCACACCGACACCAACAGAACTGGCCATGCCGGAGAAGTCGACGTTATTGCACTCGACTCGCTCACCGTTTCGGGTGCGGCTGGAATCGCAGTTGCTGTCGAAGACGTTACCCACGTCCCAGAACAGCGAAGTGCGCAAGGAGCGCTGGTCCTTGATGAACGGCAGCGGGAACATCAGCTCCACACCGCCCTGCACCAGCACGTTGCCACCAAATGGCAGCGGATCCTGATCCGGGTCGGCGATGGTACCTGGGCGACCACCATCGGCCTCACCGCGGCTCGGTGTACTGCGCGGACCAAGGGTGCTGTCCTTGAAGCCACGTACCGAGTTGAAGCCACCGGCGTAGTAGTTCTCGTAGAACGGCAGGCCACTGGTCGAACCGTAACCGTCGCCATAACCCAGCTCGGTGTGCAGACGCAGGGTGTAGGTGTCGCTGATCGGATAGAAGTACTGGCCGCGGTAGTCAAGCTTGAAGAACGACAGGTCGCTACCTGGCAGGGTCGACTCAAGCACCAGGCTTTGCGAGTGACCACGGGTCGGCAACACGCCTTTGTTGAGGGTCGATTCGGACCAGCCGACAGACGCCTTGAAGTTCAGGAAGCTGCTGCCCTCACGGTCGATGAAGTCGAAAATCTCTTCAACGGTGTAGGTACCGGTCTTGATCTTGTCCTGTTGCACGTTCAGGCCATAGGTCAGACGCGAGGTTTCGCTGATCGGGTAACCCAGGCTGATACCGGCACCGTAGCTGTCTACCGCATAGCTTGCCACGTCGACGTCGAGGTCATCGTAGTTGGTGCTGCGATAAAAGGCGTTGTAGCCCAGGCTCACACCATCGGGCGTCCAGTACGGATCGACATAGCTGAAGTTATAACGGCTCTGGTATTCGCTGCGGGTCAGGCCGATGCTGACCTTGTTACCGGTACCGAGGAAGTTGTTCTGGCTGATCGAGCCACCGAGGATCAGACCGGCGCTCTGGGCGAAACCGACGCTGGCGGTAATCGAGCCGGAGGCCTGCTCTTCAACGGTGTAGTTCACATCGACCTGGTCGTCGGTGCCCGGCACGGCCGGGGTCTCGACGTTGACTTCCTTGAAGAAGCCCAGACGATCCAGGCGGGTTTTGGACTGATCGATCAAATAAGTCGAAGCCCAGCCGCCTTCCATCTGGCGCATTTCACGGCGCAGCACTTCGTCGGCCGACTTGGTGTTGCCGCGGAAGTTGATGCGGTTGACGTAGGCACGCTTGCCGGGATCGACCACGAAAGTGATATCGACGGTGTGATCCTGATCATTTGGCGTCGGCACGCCGTTGACGTTGGCGAAGGTGTAGCCTTCGTTACCCAGACGCCGGGTGATCAGTTCGGAAGTCGTGGTCATGACCTTGCGCGAGAACACCTGGCCAGGCTGCACCAGCATCAGCGACTTGACCTGATCCTCGGGCACCTTGAGGTCGCCACTGAGCTTGACCGAGTTGACGCTGTACTTTTCGCCTTCGTTGACGTTGACCGTGATGTAAACGCTCTTTTTGTCAGGCGTGATCGAGACCTGGGTCGAGGCGATATCCATGTTGATATAGCCGCGGTCCAGGTAGTAGGAGCGCAGGCGCTCCAGGTCGCCGGAGAGTTTCTCACGGGCGTACTTGTCATCGTTCTTGAAGAACGACAGCCAGTTGGTGGTCTTGAGCTCGAACAGGTCGATCAGGTCCTGATCGGGGAACACCGTATTGCCCACCACGTTGATGTGCTGGATAGCGGCAACGGTGCCTTCGTCGATGTTGATCTTCAGGCCCACGCGGTTACGCGGCTGCGGCACGACTTCGGCCTTCACTTCAGCCGAGTAGCGGCCCTGGGCAACATACTGACGCTGCAGCTCGTTACGCACGCCCTCAAGGGTGGCGCGCTGGAAGATCTCGCCTTCAGCCAGGCCTGACTGCTTGAGGCCTTTGGTGAGGTCTTCAGTGGAAATGGCCTTGTTGCCTTCGATCTCGATACTGGCTACCGACGGACGCTCGACTACAGTAATGACCAGGACGTTGCCCTCGCGGCCCAACTGGATGTCCTGGAAGAACCCGGTCTTGAACAGCGCACGAGTGGCTTCGACCAGACGACCATCGTCTGCGTGCTCGCCGACGTTCAATGGCAGCGCACCAAAGACGCTGCCGGCGGATACCCGCTGCAGGCCATTGACACGAATATCGGAGATGGTGAAGGACTCGGCGTGAACTTCAGCAATCATCAGTGCGGCAAGAGCCGCAGTTAGCAGCAGACGTTTCATGAAGTCCTTTTATTCCAACTGGCAATAAACAAGCTGCCGCTGATGCGGCAGATTCGTAACGGAACGAAGCTTCAGAGTCGGCCCAGATCGTTGACCAGCGCGAGCAGCATAACGCCCACCACCAGACTGATACCGATCTGAACGCCCCAACCCTGTACCCTTTCCGACAACGGGCGACCACGCGCCCACTCGATCAGGTAGAACAGCAAATGCCCCCCATCCAACACTGGAATGGGCAGCAAATTGAGAACCCCCAGGCTTATGCTCAGATACGCCAGGAAATTCAGGAAGTCACCCACGCCCGACTGGGCTGAAGCGCCCGCCACTTTAGCAATGGTTATCGGTCCACTCAAGTTTTTTACCGATAGCTCCCCGAACAACATTTTCTTCAAGGATTCGAGGGTCAGCACACTCATGTTCCAGGTGCGTTTGAAGCCTTCGGCCACCGCTTCCAGCGGCCCGTAGCTGACTTCACGCAGCATGTGCGCGGGCCATTCACCGCCTTTCACACCGGCACCGAGGTAGCCGGTCGCGGCCGCAGCCTCGCCACGGGTCGCCAGCGTGACGGGAATATCCAGTTGCACACCATCGCGCTCGATACGCACGGAAATCTGCGCACCGGGTCGCTCACGCACCCAGTCGACCACCTGTTGCCACTCACTGACCGGCTGCTCGTTCAACGCCACCAGGCGATCACCGGTTTTCAGACCGGCTGCCTGCGCTGGCCCTTTGGAGTCGAGTTCGGCCAGCACTGGTGACAGCACCGGGCGCCACGGCTGGATCCCCAGCGAGCGGATCGGGTCCGGCTCCTCGGCGCCCTTGAGCCAATCGTTGAGCACCAACTGACGAGAAGTCTCGGTAGCTGAACTTTCGTCACGCACCTTGAGATCGACAGTGCCGGTTTCACCCAGACGACGCACCAGCTGCAGGTTCACCGCCGCCCAACCGCTGGTCGCCTTGCCGTCAACCGCAACGATTTCCTGGCCGGCCTGCAAACCGGCCTGCTGAGCGATACTGCCTTGCTCGACCGAACCGACGACCGGTCGAACCTGCTGGCTGCCCAGCATGGCCAGCGCCCAGAAAAACACGATGGCGAGAATGAAGTTGGCCGCAGGACCGGCGATGACAATGGCGATGCGCTGATAGACCGTCTTGCGATTGAACGACTGCCCGGCAAGCTCGGGCGGCACATGCCCTTCGCGCTCGTCGAGCATCTTCACATAACCGCCCAGCGGAATGGCGGCCACGACGAACTCGGTGCCATGACGATCATGCCACCGCACCAGCGGCGTACCAAAGCCAACCGAGAACCGCAGAACCTTGACCCCGCAACGACGCGCCACCCAGAAATGGCCGAACTCGTGGAAGGTCACCAACACACCCAGGGCGATCAGAGTCCCCAGGATCATGTACAAAGCGCTCATCAACTTTCTCCGGGGACCGGCTTGCCGGCCAGTGAGTCAATCATCGCAAGCCTGTCGCTTGCCCCTGATGCCGCACAAAACCCCAAGCGTCCGAAAATTTCATCGCCCATTGCGTTCCAGCCAGTGCGCAGCCAAGGTCCGCGCCCGGGCATCCATGGCGAAAACAGTCTCCAGCTCATTGACCGGGACCACCGGCTCCTGATTCAGGACCGACTCAATCATACTCGCGATATCCAGATAGCCAATGCGCCGATCGAGAAACGCGGCCACGGCCACCTCATTGACCGCATTGAGTAACGCCGGCGCACTACCGCCCGCCTCCGCCGCCTGGCGCGCCAGGCGCAGACAGGGAAAGCGCTGTTCATCCGGCGCTTCGAAATTCAACTGACCGATACGAAACAGATCCAGCGGCTCGACACCCGAATCGATACGCGCAGGCCAGGCCAGCGCATTGGCGATGGGGGTACGCATGTCCGGATTGCCCAGTTGAGCCAGCACCGAACCATCCACGTAATCGACCAGCGAGTGAACCACGCTTTGCGGATGAATGACCACTTCGACCTGGTCGGGCCGGGCATCGAACAGCCAGCAGGCCTCGATAAGTTCGAGGCCCTTGTTCATCATGGTGGCCGAGTCGACCGAGATCTTGCGCCCCATCGACCAGACAGGATGTGCGCAAGCCTGCTCAGGCGTTACTGCCTGCAATTGCTCAAGCGGGGTCTGCCGGAACGGCCCACCGGAAGCGGTCAGCAGGATCCGCCGGACACCCACTGCGCCCAACCCGCGAGAAAAGTCACCGGGCAGGCACTGGAAAATTGCATTGTGCTCACTGTCGATCGGCAGCAGCAGCGCACCACTGCGGCGCACGGCCTCCATGAACAAGGCGCCGGACATCACCAGCGCCTCCTTGTTGGCCAGCAGCACTTTTTTGCCTGCCTCCACCGCCGCCAGGGTCGGGCGCAAGCCGGCGGCCCCCACGATAGCGGCCATGACCGCATCGACTTCAGGGTGCGCAGCCACTTCGCAGAGCCCATCCTCACCCAGCAGCACTCGGGTTCCGAGGCCAGCACCGATCAGCGCGGCCTGCAGGCGTCCGGCAGCTTCAAACGTCGGCACCACTGCATAGCGTGGCTGATGGCGCACGCACAACTTCAACAGCTCATCCAGTCGCGTGAAACCGCTCAGCGCGAAAACCTTGAACAACCCAGGGTGGCGAGCAATGACATCCAGCGTGCTCAGACCAATCGAACCGGTCGCGCCAAGCACCGTTACCTGTTGCACCTTGCTCACATCACACCCCAATCAGCGATCCACAACAGCACCGCGAACACCGGCACTGCGGCTGTCAGGCTATCGATACGGTCCAGCACACCGCCATGACCCGGCAGCAGATTGCTGCTGTCCTTGATCCCGGACTGACGCTTGAACATGCTTTCGGTCAGATCACCAACAACGGAAATCAGCACGATAACCGCCGCAGCGGCCAAGCCCGCGACAAACTCACCGAATGACCAGTCACGCATGACACCCACTACGAAGGTGATCATCAGACTGACCGCCAGGCCACCATAAACACCCTCCCAGCTCTTGCCAGGACTGACTTTTGGCGCCAGCTTGCGTTTGCCGATCGCCTTGCCAGTGAAATAGGCACCAATGTCTGCCGCCCATACCAGCACCATAACCGACAGGATCAACCAGTTACCCAGCGGCCACTGCTTGATCAGCACCA
This sequence comes from Pseudomonas sp. LJDD11, assembly GCF_024584215.1. NCBI lineage: Bacteria > Pseudomonadati > Pseudomonadota > Gammaproteobacteria > Pseudomonadales > Pseudomonadaceae > Pseudomonas > Pseudomonas sp. LJDD11. Next base: position 281,031 of record NZ_JANJFL010000002.1, on the reverse strand, counting down.
GACCTTGCCAGGCCGGCAGCAGAATTGCCAGGCCGATGGCCAGCTTGCACAGTGCACTGGCCCAATGCTCGCTGGACACCGGGTAGGTGAGCACCAGCCAGGTTGCCACCAGCCACCATATGACCGCAGCGGTGAGCACCCAAGGCGCCAGGCCCGGCAACAGATAAAGCAGAAACAGCAGCACAGCGATCGCCGCGGCATAACCGATACGCATCGACTGACTGGCAAACCCTGCCAGCCTGGCCCACTCCCAACCGCCCAGCACCACAACCGCACCAATGAACAGCGCGAAATTGGCACCTTTAAGCAGAAAGAACCCACACAGGGCAATCGGCAGCAGAATAAGCGCAGTGATGATCCGTTGTTTGAGCATCAGGCACGGGCTCCGGCTTCGACCTGCTCGCTGGTTTTACCAAAGCGGCGCTGGCGCGAAGCAAAATCGGCCAGCGCAGTGCGCATGGCGTCGTGTTTGAAGTCCGGCCAAAAAAGGTCGGAGAAGTACAGCTCGGCATAGGCCAGCTGCCAAAGCAGAAAATTGCTGATCCGGTGCTCGCCACCGGTGCGAATGCACAGATCGGGCAACGGCAGATCGCCGGTAGACAGGCAAGATTGCAACAGCTCGGGCGTGACGTCCTCAGGCTTCAGATGACCTGCCTGCACTTCGCGCGCCAGCCGCTGCGCAGCCTGGGCAATGTCCCACTGGCCGCCGTAGTTGGCAGCGACCTGCAGCACAAAGCGATTGCTGCCGGCGGTAGCCTGCTCGGCCTCACGCATGGCCGCCTGCAACTCTGGATGAAAACGGCTGCGATCACCAATGATCCGCAAGCTGATTTCGTTCTCGTTCAAGCGCCGGGTCTCACGACGCAGCGCTGTGAGGAACAACTCCATCAGCGCACCCACCTCATCGGCCGGGCGCTGCCAGTTCTCGCTGGAGAACGCAAACAGGGTCAACACTTCGACCCCGGCCTCGGCACACACCTCGATCACGGCGCGCACCGCATCCACACCAGCCTTGTGGCCGGCGACACCGGGCAGCAGGCGTTTTTTCGCCCAGCGATTGTTGCCATCCATGATGATCGCGACATGGCGCGGCACTGAAGACAGTGCCGCCTGCTTGGTCTTTTCCATTAAAAAACCCCGACCTCAAACGGCCATCAGGTCTTTTTCTTTGGCTTCCAGTGCCTTGTCGACTTCCGCGACATATTTGTCGGTGAGCTTTTGCAGCTCATCGGCGGCACGACGCTCTTCGTCTTCGCTGATTTCCTTGTCTTTGGACAGTTTCTTCAGGTCAGCCAGAGCATCACGACGCACGTTGCGCACTGCAACCTTGGCGTCTTCTGCCACACCACGCGCCTGCTTGGTGTAACCCTTGCGGGTCTCTTCGGTCAGGGCAGGCATCGGTACACGAATGGTGGTACCGGCACTGCTAGGGTTCAGCCCCAGATCGGAGGTCAGGATGGCCTTCTCGATGGCCGCGCTGAGATTCTTGTCGTGAGCGACAATCTTCAGGGTACGCGCGTCTTCGACGCTGATTGCGGCAACCTGGTTAAGTGGCATCTCGCTGCCCCAGGCAGTCACCTTGACGCTGTCGAGGATGCTGGGGTGTGCACGGCCAGTGCGGATCGAAGCCAGGTTACGACCCAGCGCTTCGAGCGACTTACCCATACGTTCCTGGGCATCTTTCTTGATGTCGTTGATCATTATCGAACTTCCTCGATCAGGGTTCCTTCAGCGCCACCTTGCACAATATTGAGCAGGGCGCCGGGCTTGTTCATATTGAAGACACGCAACGGCATCTTGTGGTCGCGGCACAGGCAGATTGCAGTCAGATCCATCACACCCAGTTTGCGATCGAGCACCTCATCGTAAGACAGGTGATCGAACTTCTCGGCATTAGGGTCCTTGAACGGATCAGCGGTGTACACGCCATCCACCTTGGTTGCCTTGAGCACAACGTCGGCATCGATTTCGATGGCCCGCAGGCACGCGGCCGAGTCAGTGGTGAAGAACGGATTGCCGGTGCCGGCTGCGAAGATCACCACTTCCTTGGCGTTCAAGTGACGCATGGCCTTGCGCCGATCATAGTGATCGGTCACGCCGGTCATGGAAATGGAAGACATCACGATGGCAGTGATATTGGCGCGCTCCAGGGCGTCACGCATGGCCAGCGCGTTCATCACGGTGGCAAGCATGCCCATGTGATCGCCTGTCACCCGATCCATGCCGGCCGCGCTCAGCGCAGCACCACGGAACAGGTTGCCACCACCAATCACCAACCCTACCTGAACACCGATGCCGACCAGTTGGCCGACTTCCAGCGCCATGCGGTCGAGCACCTTGGGATCGATGCCGAAATCCTCGGAGCCCATCAGGGCTTCGCCGCTAAGTTTGAGTAGAATGCGTTTATAGCGAGCCTGATGACCACTGCCCTGCTGAGCCATTGCGAATCTCTCCTGCGGCATTACTTGATTATGAAATCCATACAGGCCTGAAGACCTGCGTCAACTTTAGTCTGACGCTACCGGGGCGCCAGAAAAAGCTGCCTTGCAGACCATGCCTGCAAGCAAAAATTCCTCTGTTTCTTTTGAAAAAGAGGCCGCACGCATGAGCGGGCAGCCTCTTTTTCAGCCTGCAGTACGACAGTTGAAAACCGTCTTACTTCTTGCTGGCAGCCACTTGAGCGGCAACTTCTTCAGCGAAGTTATCAACCGGCTTCTCGATGCCGTCACCCACTTTGAAGTAAGTGAAGGAAACGATCTCGGCACCGGCTTTCTTGGCCAGCTCGCCAACCTTGACTTCCGGGTTCTTGACGAAAGGCTGCTCGACCAGGCTGGCTTCAGCCAGGAACTTGGAGATACGGCCTTTGATCATGTTTTCAACGATGTTCTCAGGCTTGCCCTTGATCTTGTCTTCGTTCAGTTGCAGGAAGACACCCTTCTCGCGCTCGATCGCTTCAGCCGAAACTTCCGAAGGCAGCAGGAACTCAGGGTTGGTCGCCGCAACGTGCATGGCGATGTCTTTGGCCAGCTCGCTGTCGCCGCCCTTGAGGACCACAACCACGCCGATCTTGTTGCCGTGCAGGTAAGCACCCAGCACGTCACCTTCAACACGGACCAGACGGCGAATGTTGACGTTTTCGCCAGTCTTGCCGACCAGTACCAGACGGTCAGCTTCTTGAGCTTCGATCAGTGGCTCGACAGTGGTCAGCTTCTCTGCGAAGGCTTTTTCGACGCTGGCAGTAACGAATGCCTTGAAGTCTTCCTGCAGGGCCAGGAAGTCGGTCTGCGAGTTGACTTCCAGCAGGACAGCGGACTTACCGTCGTCCTTGATGGCGATAGCGCCTTCAGCAGCAACGTTGCCAGCTTTCTTGGCAGCCTTGATGGCACCGGAAGCGCGCATGTCGTCGATTGCCTTTTCGATGTCGCCGCCGGCCTTGGTCAGGGCCTTTTTGCAATCCATCATGCCTTCGCCGGTACGCTCACGCAGTTCTTTGACCAGCGCCGCAGTAATCTCTGCCATTTCAAAATCCTCTTGGATAGGTTTTAACCACACCACCCGAAGTCACGGGCGTTCAAATTCTTGAAAAACCATCTTGGCAGCAGCAGATGCAACCTTGGCGCAAGCAATGCACAACATAGCCAGGCCGGGCCCAGCCGATGTTTTCCGAGGGGGCAAAAAGGGGGCCAAGCCCCTTTTTTGCGTACTGAGTCAACGCCTGGCGTTGGTTACTCAGCCTTCTACAGCAGCAGCCGGAGCTTCTTCGTAGACTTCGGTGCCGCCAGCAACGTTGTTGCGACCACGGATGACGGCATCAGCCATCGAACCCATGTACAGCTGGATGGCGCGAATGGCGTCATCGTTACCTGGGATCACGTAGTCAACGCCTTCCGGGCTGCTGTTGGTATCGACAACGCCGATGACCGGGATGCCCAGCTTGTTGGCTTCGGTGATTGCAATGCGCTCGTGATCAACGTCGATAACGAACAGGGCATCAGGCAGGCCGCCCATGTCCTTGATACCACCCAGGCTGCGATCCAGTTTTTCCAGATCACGGCTGCGCATCAGGGCTTCTTTCTTGGTCAGCTTGGCGAAGGTACCGTCTTCAGCCTGGACTTCCAGTTCGCGCAGACGCTTGATCGACTGACGAATGGTTTTGAAGTTGGTCAGCATGCCGCCCAACCAGCGGTGATCGACGTACGGCGAACCGCAGCGTGCTGCTTCTTCAGCAACGATCTTGCCAACGGAACGCTTGGTGCCGACGAACAGGATCTTGTTCTTGCCGTTAGCCAGACGCTCTACGAACGACAGGGCGTCGTTGAACATCGGCAGGGTTTTTTCCAGGTTGATGATGTGAATCTTGTTGCGCGCGCCGAAAATGTACTTGCCCATTTTCGGGTTCCAGTAACGGGTCTGGTGGCCGAAGTGCACACCGGCCTTCAGCATATCGCGCATATTGACTTGGGACATGATAGTTCCTTGATAAGTCGGGTTAGGCCTCCACGCATCCCAATGACCAACCGGCGGCTTTGCCAACGGCACCCAGGTCATCGTGTCGACACGTGTGTGGGTTTATGCTCCAGGGGCAGCCCCTGCAAAGCGGCGCACTTTATATCACATAAAGCTGACAAACAAAACCCACAGTTATTACAGGCTGATTGATCGCCCTGCGTATCCGGTGCCGGGGATCGCCACCAGAGGCCCGGCGGTCTGTTAGAATCGGCGCTTTGTGCATTACCGAGAGCGCCCGAATGACTGTCAGCATTAAAAATCACGAAGACATCGAAAAGATGCGCATCGCGGGCCGCCTGGCCGCCGAAGTACTGGAAATGATCGAGCCCCACGTGAAGGCCGGCGTCACCACCGAGGCACTGGACCGCATCTGCCACGATTACATCGTCAACGTTCAGCAAGCGATTCCGGCACCGCTGAACTACAAAGGCTTTCCCAAATCGATCTGCACCTCGATCAACCATGTGGTGTGCCACGGCATTCCGGCCGACAAACCGCTCAAGAACGGCGACATCCTGAACATCGACATCACCGTCATCAAGGATGGCTATTACGGTGACACCAGCAAGATGTTCCATGTCGGCCAGGTGCCCGAGTGGGCCGAACGCCTGTCACGCGTCACTCAGGAGTGCCTGTATAAAGGCATCGAGGTCGTCCGTCCTGGCGCCCGGCTGGGCGATATCGGTGAAGTCATCCAGAAGCACGCTGAAAAGAACGGCTTTTCGGTGGTCCGTGAGTTCTGCGGCCACGGCATCGGCAAGGTCTTTCACGAGGAGCCACAGGTGCTGCATTATGGCCAGGCCGGCACCGGCATGGAGCTCAAGGAAGGCATGACCTTCACCATCGAGCCGATGATCAATCAGGGCCGCGCCGAAACCAAGATCCTCGGCGACGGCTGGACTGCGATCACCAAGGACCGCAAGCTCTCGGCACAGTGGGAACACACTCTGGTCGTCACCGCTGACGGTTACGAGATCTTCACCCTGCGCAGCGACGACACCATCGCCCGTACCAACGCTGGCTGACAACCACTGACCCGAAGGAAAGCCACGCCCATGCCGCAGGTGGATCCCGAATTGTTCGACCGCGGCCAGTTCCAGGCTGAACTGGCCCTCAAGTCCAGCCCCATCGCAGCGTTCAAGAAGGCCATTCGCCAGGCGCGCGAGGTGCTTGACCAACGCTTTCGCGAAGGCCGCGAGATCCGTCGCCTGATCGAGGACCGCGCCTGGTTCGTCGATAACATCCTGCAACAGGCCTGGAGCCAGTTCCAATGGCAACCTCAGGCCGACATCGCCCTGCTGGCGGTGGGCGGCTACGGGCGCGGCGAGCTGCACCCCTATTCCGATATCGACCTGCTGATCCTGCTCGACAAGGACGATCACGAAGTCTTTCGCGACTCCATCGAGCGGTTTCTGACCCTGCTGTGGGATATCGGCCTGGAAGTCGGGCAAAGCGTGCGCTCGGTGCAAGAGTGCGCCAGCGAAGCCAAAGCCGACCTGACGGTCATCACCAACCTGATGGAAAGCCGCACCATTGCAGGCCCGGAACGCTTGCGCGAGCACATGCTCGAAGCCACCAGCACCGGTCACCTGTGGCCGAGCAAGGATTTCTTCCTCGCCAAACGGGCTGAGCAGCGCGCCCGCCACCACAAGTACAACGACACGGAATATAACCTCGAACCCAACGTCAAGGGTTCACCGGGTGGCCTGCGCGATATCCAGACCATCCTCTGGGTCGCCCGTCGCCAGTACGGCACCCTGAACCTGCAGGCCATGGCCGGTGCCGGCTTTCTGCTGGAAAGCGAGAACCAGTTGCTGGCCTCCTCGCAGGAGTTTCTCTGGAAGGTGCGCTACGCCCTGCACATGCTGGCCGGACGCGCCGAAGACCGTCTGCTGTTCGACCATCAACGCTCCATTGCTGAGCTGCTTGGCTACCAGGACACCGACTCCAAGCGTGCCGTCGAAAACTTCATGCAGAAGTATTACCGGGTGGTGATGAGCATCGCCCAGTTGAGCGACCTGATCATCCAGCACTTCGAGGAAGTCATCCTCTGTGAGGATGACGGCAACACCCAGCCACTGAACTCACGCTTCCAGCTCCATGATGGCTATATAGAAGCTACGCGTCCGAATGTCTTCAAGCGCACCCCTTTTGCGATCATCGAGATTTTCGTGCTGATGGCACAAAACCCCGAGATCAAAGGCGTGCGGGCCAATACCATCCGCCTGCTGCGTGAGCACCGCTACCTGATCGACGACGAGTTCCGCAACGATATTCGCAATACCAGCCTGTTCATCGAGCTGTTCAAATGCGAGACGGGCATCCACCGCAATCTGCGACGCATGAACCGTTACGGCATCCTCGGCCTGTACCTGCCGGAATTCGGGCATATCGTCGGGCAAATGCAACACGATCTGTTTCATATTTATACCGTCGATGCCCACACCCTCAACCTCATCAAACACCTGCGCAAGTTGCAGTACACCGAGGTGTCGGAGAAATTCCCGCTGGCCAGCAAGATCATGGCCCGCCTGCCCAAGCCGGAGCTGATCTACCTGGCCGGGCTGTACCACGATATCGGCAAAGGCCGCGGTGGCGATCACTCGGAGCTCGGCGCCGTCGACGCCGAAGTCTTCGGCCACCGCCACCAGCTACCGGTGTGGGACACGCGGCTGATTGTCTGGCTGGTGAGCAACCACCTGGTCATGTCGACGACCGCGCAACGCAAGGACCTGTCCGACCCGCAGGTGATTCACGACTTCGCCCTGTTTGTCGGTGATGAAGTGCATCTGGATTACCTGTATGTACTGACCGTGGCCGATATCAATGCCACCAACCCGACCCTCTGGAACTCGTGGCGAGCCAGCCTGTTGCGCCAGCTGTATACCGAGACCAAGCGTGCACTGCGCCGCGGCCTGGAAAACCCGGTGGACCGTGAAGAGCAGATTCGCCGCACCCAGACCGCCGCCCTGGACATTCTGGTGCGCAATGGCACCGACCCGGACGATGTGGAACAGCTCTGGTCAGGGCTGGGCGATGATTACTTTCTGCGCCATACCGCCGGTGACGTGGCCTGGCACAGCGATGCGATCCTGCAACAGCCAGTCAACGGCGGCCCGCTGGTGCTGATCAAGGAAACCACCCAACGTGAATTCGAGGGCGCGACGCAGATCTTCATCTACGCCGCCGACCAGCACGATTTCTTCGCTGTAACGGTGGCCGCCATGGCCCAGTTGAACCTCAACATTCATGACGCACGGATCATCACCTCCAGCAGCCAGTTCACCCTCGACACCTACATCGTGCTCGACAGCGATGGCGGCTCGATTGGCGACAATCCGCAGCGCATCGAAGAAATTCGCCAGGGCCTGACCGAGACCCTGCGCAACCCGGACGACTACCCGACCATCATCAAGCGCCGGGTGCCGCGCCAGCTCAAGCACTTCAGCTTTGCTCCGCAGGTCACCATCCATAACGACGCCCAGCGCCCGGTCACAGTGCTGGAACTGCTGGCCCCGGATCGCCCCGGACTGCTGGCACGGATTGGCAAGATCTTCCTGGAGTTCGACCTGTCGCTGCAGAACGCCAAGATTGCCACCCTGGGCGAGCGGGTCGAAGACGTGTTTTTCATCACCGATGCCGACAACCAGCCGTTGTCCGACCCGCAACTGTGTGCCCGCCTGCAGGAAGCCATTGTCGAACAGTTGAACGTCAACAGCGAACCGGACGGCGGGTTTCGCCTGAGTATCTGAATTTATCCATTTACGGCGCCCGGCTCAGGGCGCCTTGCACCTTGAGACATTTGCCTCATGAACAACGCCATGCAACAGCTTCAGCCCTACCCGTTCGAAAAGCTGCGTGCCCTGCTCGGCAGCGTGACGCCCAACCCCGACAAGCGCCCCATCGCCCTGTCGATCGGCGAGCCCAAACACAAATCGCCGGCGTTCGTGGCCAAGGCGCTGGCTGACAATCTCGACCAGATGGCGGTGTACCCGACCACCCTGGGCCTGCCGGCCTTGCGTGAAGCCATCGGCCACTGGTGCGAACGACGCTTTGGCGTGCCCGCCGGCTGGATCGACCCGGCCCGCCACGTACTGCCGGTCAACGGCACCCGTGAGGCGCTGTTTGCCTTCACCCAGACCGTGGTCAACCGCGAAGCCGATGGCCTGGTGGTCAGCCCCAACCCGTTCTACCAGATCTACGAAGGTGCGGCGTTTCTGGCCGGCGCTCAGCCGCATTACCTGCCGTGCCTGAACGACAACGGCTTCAACCCGGATTTCGACGCGGTGGCCCCGCACATCTGGCAGCGCTGCCAGATCCTGTTCCTGTGCTCGCCGGGCAACCCCACCGGTGCACTGATTCCGCTCGAAACCCTGAAAAAACTGATCGCCCTGGCCGACCAGTACGACTTCGTGATCGCCGCCGACGAATGCTACAGCGAGCTGTACTTCGACGAGCAAAGCCCGCCACCCGGCCTGCTGAGTGCCTGCGCCGAACTGGGCCGCCAGGATTTCAAGCGCTGCGTGGTGTTTCACAGCCTGTCCAAGCGCTCCAACCTGCCAGGCCTGCGCTCCGGCTTTGTGGCCGGCGACGCCGAGATCCTCAAGGCCTTCTTGCTGTATCGCACCTACCACGGCTGCGCCATGCCGGTACAAACCCAACTGGCCAGCATCGCAGCCTGGAACGACGAAGACCACGTGCGCAGCAACCGCGACCTGTACCGTGAGAAATTCGACGCCGTGCTCGACATTCTAAGCCCGGTGATGGACGTGCAACGCCCGGACGGCAGCTTCTACCTGTGGCCCAGCGTCGGCCAGGACGACGCCGCATTCTGCCGCGACCTGTACGCTGAACAGCACGTCACTGTAGTGCCAGGTTCGTACCTGTCGCGTGAAGTGGACGGCTTCAACCCCGGCGCCGGCCGCGTGCGCCTGGCCCTGGTCGCACCACTGGCCGAGTGCATCGAAGCCGCTGAGCGGATTCGGGCGTTTGTAACCCGCTGACACGCCTGCCCTGCCCCACGGCATGCAATGTGCCGTGGGTTGTCACCCGCACGCCGGACGATATGCGCTGGATACCCGTAAGGTAATGGCCAAGACTTTCACAAGAGGTTTGGCGATACTACCGCGCCATCATTCATGAAAAGGAATTCGCTAATGAAGCGCGTCTTTGCATTCTCCATCCTGGCCCTCTGCCTCAGTGCCTGCGACAAACCTGTCGAGAAGATCAGCCACCCAGCCCAAGCGCCCTTACAATGCGGTAAAGACACTGATTGTAAGGGCGACCGGATCTGCGAAAACGGCCAGTGCACCAGCCCCACCACATCGACAGGACTCGTAACGAAACCGGCCCCCTCGGCCAGCCTGGCTCCTGCTGCTCCCAGCGTCACCTATCAACCGGTGCTAATCTCCGGCGATCAGGTGGGCCCATTCACCACTGGCGCCGATGCCATCAACTATCAGTCTCGCGCCGGAGTGATGAATATCCTTGAACAAGTGCTCGAAGAGCCCGAGTTCTCGACCTATGTCACAGTAGAGAAAGCTTATGCCTTCGGCCCTGACCGTTACGTGCTGGTTATCTCCACTGGAGAAGGCGGCCGGGCTTGTCCTGCCACTACCTACGCGGTGAGCTTCAGCACAGCAACGGAATCAGTGGACGGCAGCGTCACAGTCGATGGCTGCTCGGAAGCAGTAGATTCCCTGGCGCAGAACAACAAACTCACGATCAAGAAAGACGGTAAGGCCACGGAGATTTTCAACGGCATAGTACGCTGACGCTACGTACCTTAATCCGGCATCTGAATATGCCCCCTCTGTCTGTGATTGTCCGACAGATATCGAGACAGGCCGGGCACAGCACGTGTGGGCATGGCATAATCACCGGCTGTTTTCAGCGATGCATGGGAAGTTTCGGCAATGGCCAATACCGCCAACGACAGCAAGATCGTACGCATTTACGGCATCAAGGCCTGCGACACGATGAAAAAAGCCCGTACATGGCTAGAACAACACGCCGTGAGCCATGATTTTCACGACTACAAGACCCAGGGCATCGACCGCGAACACCTGAGCCAATGGTGTGACGAACACGGTTGGCAAGTGGTGCTCAACCGCGCCGGTACGACGTTTCGCAAGCTCGAGGAGGCGCAAAAAGCCGACCTCGACCAGAACAAGGCCATCGAGCTGATGCTGGCGCAACCGTCGATGATCAAGCGCCCGGTGCTCGATCTCGGCGAGCGAACCCTGATTGGCTTCAAACCCGAACTGTATGCGGCGGCGTTGCAGTAAGCCCACGAGCTGCTGGCAACCCCCTGATCACTCAAGAGGAATATGCATGTCCACTACTCTGTTCAGCCTGGCCTTCGGTGTCGGCACCCAGAATCGTCAAGGCAACTGGCTGGAAGTCTTCTACGCTCAGCCGCTGCTCAAGCCATCGGCCGAGCTGGTCGCGGCAGTCGCGCCACTGCTGGGCTACAGCGGCGGTAACCAGGCCATCGCATTCAACACCGACCTGGCGTCGAAGCTGGCCGAAGCGGTCAAGCCTGTCGATGCTGCACAAGCCGCACTGCTGACCCGTCTGGCCGAGAGCCACAAGCCGCTGGTCGCCACCCTGCTGGCCGAAGACGCCGCACTGACCTCGACCCCTGAGGCCTACCTGAAGCTGCATCTGCTGTCGCACCGTCTGGTCAAGCCGCACGGCCTGAGCCTGGCCGGTATTTTCCCGCTGCTGCCAAACGTCGCCTGGACCAACGCCGGTGCAGTCGATCTGGGCGAGCTGGGCGAGCGGCAACTCGAAGCGCGCCTCAAAGGCGAGCTGCTGGAAGTCTTCTCGGTCGACAAATTCCCGAAAATGACTGACTACGTGGTGCCGGCCGGCGTGCGTATCGCCGACAGCGCCCGGGTGCGCCTGGGTGCCTACATTGGTGAAGGCACCACCGTGATGCACGAAGGCTTCGTCAATTTCAACGGCGGCACTGAAGGCCCGGGCATGATCGAAGGCCGTGTATCGGCTGGCGTGTTCGTCGGCAAGGGCTCGGACCTGGGCGGCGGCTGCTCGACCATGGGCACCCTGTCCGGTGGCGGCAATATCATCATCAGCGTTGGCGAAGGCTGCCTGATCGGTGCCAACGCCGGTATCGGCATCCCGCTGGGCGACCGCAACACCGTTGAAGCCGGCCTGTACATCACTGCCGGTACCAAAGTCGCGCTGCTCGATGAGAACAACGAACTGGTCAGCACCGTCAAGGCCCGCGATCTGGCTGGCCAGACCGACCTGCTGTTCCGTCGCAACTCGCAAACCGGCGCTGTGGAATGCAAAACCCACAAGTCGGCCATCGAGCTGAACGAAGCACTGCACGCTCACAACTGATGCCGTGTACGGGTCCAGGTGCGCGGGCAACCCCGCGGCCTGGCCCCGCCTGACAAGCCGGACGGACCAATGCCCCTGATTTCTCCCTGGCGCGCCGACTTTCCTGCCATCGACGCCCTGCAGCGGCAAGGCCAGACCTATCTGGACAGCGCTGCCACCACGCAAAAACCCCAGGCATTGCTCGATGCCTTGATGCATTACTACTGCAACGGTGCGGCCAACGTACACCGTGCCCAGCACCTGCCTGGTGCCCACGCGACCCAGGCCTTCGAAGCCTCGCGCAGCAAGGTCAGCCACTGGCTCAATGCCGCTGAGAGCGGGCAGATCATCTTTACCCACGGCGCAACCTCGGCACTCAACCTGCTGGCCTACGGCCTGGAAGGCGTGTTCAGCGCCGGTGACGAGATTGCTATCAGCGCCCTGGAGCACCACGCCAACCTGTTGCCCTGGCAACAACTGGCCCAGCGGCGCAATCTGAAACTGGTGATCCTGCCACTTGATGCGCACGGCCTGATCGATCTCGACGCGGCCAGCGCGCTGATCGGCCCGAACACTCGCCTGCTGGCCGTCAGCCAGTTCTCCAATGTGCTCGGTGCCTGGCAACCGCTGCCACGCCTGCTGGCCCTGGCCCGTGCCCAAGGGGCGCTGACGGTGGTCGATGGCGCGCAAGGGGTGGTGCATGGTCGCCACGATGTGCAGGCGCTGGGCTGCGACTTCTACGTTTTCTCCAGCCACAAGCTGTATGGCCCCGAAGGCCTGGGCGTGATCTACGCGGGTAACGAAGCGCTGCCCAAGCTGGCCCACTGGCAGTTCGGCGGCGAGATGGTACTGACCGCCGACTACCGGCATGCCGAGTTTCGCGCCGCGCCGCTGGGCTTTGAAGCCGGAACCCCGCCCATCGCCAGCGTGATCGGGCTGGGGGCGACGCTCGATTACCTGGACAGCCTCGACCAGCGAGCGGTCGCCGACCACGAAGCGCAATTGCACAAACGTCTGCTTGAAGGCCTGCAGCAGCGCGATCGGGTCCGCGTGCTGGGCGCGCCTGAACTGGCGTTGGTCAGCTTTGTGGTCGAGGGCGTGCATAACGCCGACCTGGCCCACCTGCTCACCGAACAGGGCATCGCCGTGCGCGCCGGCCATCACTGCGCTATGCCGCTGCTCAAACACCTCGGCCTGCCCGGCGCGATTCGGGTGTCGCTGGGGCTGTACAACGACTCGGACGACCTGCTGCGCCTGTTCAGTGCTCTGGACCAGTCGCTGGAGCTGCTGGCATGACGCTGGGTTCAGAAGCCGTCGCGGCGCAGCAAGCTTTCAGCCAGTTACAGGGCTGGGAGCAACGCGCCCGGTTGCTGATGCAGTGGGGTGAACGCCTGAGCGCACTGAGCGAAGCGGAAAAGTCCGAACAGCATCGGGTACACGGCTGCGAAAGCCAGGTCTGGTTGCTCGCTGACGCCGCTGAAGGCCGCTGGCAGTTTCGCGCCAGCAGCGATGCGCGGCTGTTGCGCGGCCTGTTGGCACTGCTGCTGGTGCGGGTCAACGGCCTGTCCGCCGAGCAGTTGCGCCAGGTCGATGTGGCGCAATGGTTCGACAGCCTGGGGCTTGGTCGTCAATTATCGCCGTCGCGCAGCAACGGCCTGAACGCCGTGCTGCAACGCATGCGCGAACTGGCTGCTCAGTCCTGAGCGGCTTCGGCGAGCAAGCCGTTGAAAAACGTAGGCGAGGCAGGCAGTGCAAGGCAAAAACAGGCGAGCAAGCGGAGTTTACGGGTGTAAATGAGCATTGTGAGCCTGTTTTTAACGTAGCAATGGCAACGCAGGTAGTTTTTCAACAGTTTGCTGGCTTGACCCGTTCCGCTGGCCGGCGGGTCCCGGCTACCAGTTTGTCCACTGCCTTGCTCGCCGCGACCATGCCGAAGGTCGCGGTAACCATCATCACTGCGCCAAAGCCACCGGCACAGTCCAGACGCACGCCCTCGCCGACAAAGGTCTTGCTCTGGCACACGCTGCCGTCGGGCATCGGATAACGCAACTGCTCGCTGGAAAATACACACGGCACGCTGTAGCTGCGGCTGGGGGTACGCGAGAAGTTGTAGTCGCGGCGCAGGGTCGAACGCACCTTGGCCGCCAGCGGATCGTTGAAGGTACGGTTCAGGTCACAGACCTGGATTTGCGTCGGGTCGATCTGCCCGCCTGCACCGCCGGTGGTCACCAGGCCGATCTTGCGCCGCTTGCACCAGGCAATGAGCGCGGCCTTGGCCTTGACGCTGTCGATACAGTCGATCACGAAATCCAGCTCTTGAGTGATGTACTCAGCCAGTGTGTCTGGGGTCACGAAGTCCATCACCGCATGCACCACGCAGTCCGGGTTGATCGCCCGAATACGCTCGGCCATCACCTCGACCTTGGCCCGCCCCACAGTACCGTCCAGCGCATGCAACTGGCGGTTGGTGTTGCTGACACAGACGTCGTCCAGATCGAACAGCGATATCTCGCCCACGCCACTGCGCGCCAGCGCCTCAGCAGCCCACGAACCCACGCCACCAATACCAATCACCGCGACATGGGCCGCTTGCAGGCGCTCCAGCCCCTGGCTGCCATACAACCGGGCGATACCGGCAAAACGTGGATCTGCTGTGCTCATGTTCATGACCTCGAAAACCGGCGCGCATTATAGGCGTTGACGCCGCGCAGGACACCCACCGCCAGCAACGGACTGTCGCAAAGCCGCCGATTCAGGCGCATGGAGCGGGCAAATTTGCTTTAAGATATCGGCCTTTTCGCACCTCGCACATTCTGCGCCCTGCAACCGGAGTCCTGTTCATGACGGCCCCAGCCGACCTCTCGCCCACTCTCCAACTGGCCTGCGACCTGATTCGTCGGCCATCGGTTACGCCGCTCGATGCCGATTGCCAGGCGGTGATGATGCAACGCCTGGGCGCGGTCGGCTTCAAGCTCGAACCAATGCGCATCGAAGACGTCGATAACTTCTGGGCCACCCATGGCAACGGTGACGGGCCGGTGCTGTGTTTTGCCGGCCACACCGACGTGGTGCCCACCGGTCCGGTACAGGCCTGGCAGAACGACCCGTTCGACGCGCTGATCGACGAGCACGGCATGCTCTGCGGCCGTGGTGCAGCCGACATGAAAGGCAGCCTGGCGTCGATGGTGGTGGCCAGCGAACGCTTCGTGCGCGACTACCCCGATCACAAAGGCTCGGTGGCCTTTCTGATCACCAGCGATGAAGAAGGCCCGGCGCACCACGGCACCAAGGCGGTGGTCGAACGCCTGGCAGCACGTAACGAGCGTCTGGACTGGTGCATCGTCGGCGAGCCGTCGAGCACCACGCTGGTCGGTGACGTGGTCAAGAACGGCCGCCGTGGCTCGCTCGGCGCCACCTTGCAGGTGCGCGGCAAACAAGGCCACGTGGCCTACCCGCATCTGGCCAAAAACCCGATTCATCTGGCCGCCCCGGCCCTGGCTGAACTGGCTGCCGAGCACTGGGACGAAGGCAACGCATTCTTCCCGCCGACCAGCTTTCAGATCTCCAACCTCAACTCGGGCACCGGTGCGACCAACGTGATTCCCGGTGAGCTGGTCGCGGTGTTCAACTTCCGCTTCTCTACCGAGTCCACTGTCGAAGGCCTGCAACAGCGCGTCGCAGCAATTCTCGACAAGCACGACCTGGACTGGCACATCGACTGGGCGCTGTCGGGCCTGCCATTTCTGACCGAGCCAGGCGCGCTGCTTGATGCCGTGTCGGCGAGCATCCGTGACATTACTGGTCGCGAAACCCAGGCTTCGACCAGCGGCGGCACCTCTGACGGTCGCTTTATCGCCACGTTGGGCACCCAGGTCGTCGAACTCGGCCCGGTCAACGCCACCATCCACCAGGTCAACGAACGCATCCTGGCCAGCGACCTCGACGTGCTGACCGAGATCTACTATCAGACCCTGGTCAAGTTGCTCGCCTGATGCTCACCTGTCCAATCTGCGCAGCGCCACTGGCCAACGCCGACAACGGTGTGGCCTGCCCGGCCAACCATCGTTTCGACCGCGCACGCCAGGGCTACCTGAATCTGCTGCCGGTGCAGCACAAGAACAGCCGTGACCCGGGCGATAACCAGGCGATGGTCGAAGCCCGGCGGCGCTTTCTCGACGCCGGCCATTACGCGCCGGTGGCCCGCCGTCTGGCGGAACTGGCCGCCGAGCGAGCGCCGGGGCGCTGGCTGGACATCGGCTGCGGCGAAGGCTATTACACCGCGCAAATTGCCGAGGCACTGCCCAAAGCCGATGGCTATGCGCTGGATATTTCCCGCGAGGCAATCAAACGCGCCTGCCGGCGTGACAGCAGCCTGACCTGGCTGGTCGCGAGCATGGCGCGCATTCCGTTGCCGGACGCCAGTTGTCAGTTTCTGGCCAGCGTCTTCAGCCCGCTGGACTGGCTTGAGGCCAGGCGTCTGCTGACGCCTGGCGGCGGCCTGATGCGCGTGGGGCCGACCAGCGGCCATCTGATGGAGATGCGCCAGAAGCTGTACGACGAAGTCCGCGACTACGCCGATGACAAGCATCTGGCACTGGTACCGGAGGGGATGGAGCTGGCTCACAGCGAGACCCTGACCTATACCCTCAAGCTGATCGACAGCCAGTCGCGTGCCGATCTCTTGGCGATGACGCCACATGGCTGGCGGGCCAGCGCCGAGCGCCGGGCAGCGGTCATCGATTACCCTGGCCCGTTCAAGGTCACCGTTTCCATGCGCTACGATTATTTCGTGCTGCAGTAAGCCATTTTTCGAGGCCATCATGCGTCAACCTGATATCGAGATTTACCTGAAGGACGAAGACGTCGATCACAAGGCGATTACTGCCTGGTTGAGTGTCGCGCTGGGGCCGTGCAGTGAGTGGCAGCAGAAAGGCCAGACCTGGAAGTGCCGGGCCGGCGAGGTGCCGGTGACCTGGGTGCCCAAGGCAGTGGGCAAGTGGAACAGTCTGTTTCTGGAGAGTGACAAGACGCCTTGGGACGACGATATTGCCTGCGCCCATGCGGCGTTTGCGGCGCTGGCTGTTGAGGTACGCTGTGCGCCGGGCAGTTGGGCGGAGGATGATGGTGAGGAGGACGCTGACCGGTGGATCAGGATCAGTGCCGAAGGTGAACAAGAGATTATCTGGCGCACCTCCTGACATCAGCTGGCCTGGCGCGGGATCGCCCGTAGGAGCGGCTTTAGCCGCGAAGGCCTTTCGTTTTGTGCAAGGGTCATTGCTGCGGTTGTTTGATCCTCGGGGCCGGCGCGATGGGCGTCCTGCCCAGCGCACCTGCTCCTGATATCAAGAGCAGCGACATCCATGTCGGTTTCTCCCCCGAATCGATGCCTACCCTCGGCCAGCACCAAAGTCGCGATTCGCGTCGTCTGCGCCATCTTGGTTCGAGAGCAAAAGCAAAGCTACAGCAGAGCAAGATCACGAGCCAAGCATGGACAGCGAGCTCCTGCTTGGGGCTGTCGCTGCGAACTTTCCTACGATTCTTGACACCAATAGACGACACCGGTCTTTTTGCCGTTCCCTGGCGGATACGGCACACTGTCGCCCCGGCCGCCCATGCCTTCCTTGTTAGCAGACTCCGTATGACCCGATCTCCGTTGCACCGCCTTGTCTTCGGTGCCTTGCGCCGTGTGTTGTTTCTCTGGGTTCGTTCGGAGACGATCAATCAGTCGTCGCTGAAGCTGGATCTGGACCGCAGCAAGCCGGTGTTTTATGCCTTGCAGTCGCCAGCGCTGAGTGATCTGGCAGTGGTGGATCGGGAGTGCACCAAGGTGGGCCTGCCGCGTCCGGTACTGGAAGTCGCGGTCAATGGTCAGCTAGAGCCAGCCGGGTTCTTCTATCTGACCCCGGAGCCAGACTGGCTGGGGCGCCATGACAAACGCGGGGCGCCACCGGTGCTGGAGCGGTTACTCAATACGCTCAATGAGTATCCGGGCGAGGATGCGCAGATCATTCCGGTGAGTGTGTTCTGGGGGCAGTCGCCCGACCATGAGTCCAGCGCCTGGAAGTTGCTGTTCGCTGACAGCTGGGCGGTGACCGGGCGGTTGCGGCGGCTGGTGACCATTCTGATTCTGGGCCGCAAGACCCGTGTGCAGTTTTCCGCGCCCATTCACTTGCGCGACCTGCTGGCGCAGAACAAGGGACCGGCCCTGACCCTGCGCATGACCCAGCGGCTGCTGCGGGTGCATTTTCGCAATGTGCGCAGTTCGGTTATCGGCCCGGACGTTTCGCACCGACGCAATCTGGTCAAGGACCTGATCAGAGCACCGTTGGTGGTGCAAGCGATCAAGGAAGCCGCCGAACGCGACAACCTGCCTGAAGCCAAGGTCCGTGAGCAGGCGCTGGGCTATGCCAACGAGATCGCCTCGGACTACACCTATACCGTCATCCGCTTCATGGAAGTGCTGCTCAGCTGGTTCTGGAACAAGATCTACGACGGTATCAAGGTCAATCACATCGAGAACGTGCAAAAGGTCGCACCAGGGCATGAGGTGGTCTACGTGCCGTGCCACCGCAGCCACATCGACTACCTGCTGCTCTCCTATTTGTTGTTCCGCAATGGCCTGACCCCGCCGCACATCGCCGCCGGGATCAACCTCAACATGCCGGTGGTCGGTAACCTGCTGCGCCGTGGCGGGGCGTTTTTCATGCGCCGCAGCTTCAAAGGCAATCCGCTCTACAGCACGGTATTCAACGAATACCTCAACACCCTGTGCAGCAAAGGCTTCCCGGTCGAATACTTTGTCGAAGGCGGCCGCTCGCGCACCGGGCGCATGCTGCAACCCAAGACCGGCATGCTGGCCATCACCTTGCGCAGCTTTTTGCGTAATCCACGCATGCCGCTGGTCTTCGTGCCGGTCTATATCGGTTATGAACGGGTACTCGAAGGCCGTACCTATCTGGGTGAATTGCGCGGCAAGACCAAAAAGAAAGAATCGGTGTTCGATCTGTTCAAGGTCTTCGGCGCGCTGAAAAAACGCTTCGGCGAGGTGGCGGTCAACTTTGGCGAACCGATCCGCCTGGCTGAATTTCTTGACCAGCAACAACCAGACTGGCGTCAGCAGTCGGTCGGCCCGCACGATCGCCCGCAATGGCTGAGCACGACCACTAACCAGCTGGCCGAGCGCGTGGCGCAACGGATCAACGAGGCGGCCGCCATCAACCCGGTCAATCTGGTGGCCCTGGCCTTGCTGTCCACGCCGCGCCTGGCACTGGGTGACCAGGCGCTGGAGCGCACCCTGGATCTGTTCCTGACGCTACTGCGCCAGGTGCCTTACTCCGCGCACACCACGCTGCCGGACGGTGACGGCAAGGCGCTGATCGAGCATGTGAAAAGCATGGAACTGCTGGCCGAGCAAAAGGACGCGCTGGGGCGCATCTATTATCTGGACGAGCAGAACGCGGTGTTGATGACCTACTACCGCAACAATGTCCTGCATATCTTTGCCCTGCCCTCGCTGCTGGCCTGCTTCTTCCAGAGCTGGTCACGGATGAGCCGCGAGTTGATCCTGCGCTACACCCGTGCCCTGTACCCTTATCTGCAGTCGGAGCTGTTCATCCGTTGGTCGCTGGCCGAACTGGACGAAGTCATCGAACAGTGGCTGGCAGCGTTTGTCGAGCAAGGTCTGTTGCGCCTGGAAAATGACGTGTACCTGCGCCCCGAGCCCAGCTCGCGGGAGTTCGTGCAACTGACTGTGCTGTCACGCGCCATCGCCCAGACCCTACAACGCTTCTATATGGCTGTCGCGCTGCTGCTGGATAACGGCCAGCACGCGCTGAGCGCAGAAGAACTGGAAGACTTGTGCACAGTCATGGCACAGCGCCTGTCGATCCTGCATGGCCTCAATGCGCCGGAGTTCTTCGACAAAAGCCTGTTCCGCCACTTCATCCAGACCCTGCTCGACCAGGGCGTATTGCGCAAAGACGTCAATGGCAAACTCAGCTACCACCCGCAGCTTGGCGAGATGGCCGAAGGCGCCGCCAAGCGGGTACTGACCGCAGAAATCCGCCTGTCGATTCACCAGGTCACGTTGCAGGGCGCAGACGACGAAGCACCTGCAGCTGGCTAGTGTTATGTTCAACCCGCCTGCTCCGGGCAGGCGGTTTCTCAAGGAGCCCCGGCATGAAAGCCATCCCGCTTATCGCCCTGACAGCACTACTGAGTGCTTGCTCGGCCATGCACAAACCCGGCATCGCCAGCCTTGAAGGCGAGGTGTTCTACCTGCAACGCAGTGCCCTGCCGCCTGCCGCGACGCTGAGTGTCAGCCTGCAAGACGTGTCACGCGCCGACGCACCAGCGACCACGCTGGCCCAGTACAACACGCCCATCAACACTCAGGTACCACTGCCTTTTCATCTGCAATACGATCCTGCACAGGTGACGCCCGGCCACAGCTACGCCGTCAGCGCGCGCATAGAGGCCGACGGGCGCCTGTTGTTCATCAGCACTGAACGGCACAGCGTGAACCTGGATGGCAGTGACCGGCAGCCGCTGCGCATCCGGGTCAATCCGGCACTTCCCTGATACTCTTGCAGCACTTGCTCCATTCAAGATGTTTCAACCGGAAAAGGATCCTGCCATGTTTCGCCCCTCGTTCACTTTCGCTGGCCTGTGTGCAGGCCTGTTGCTCTCGGCTAATGTTTTCGCCCTGTCGCTGAGCGATCTGTCGCAGTCGGACGCCAGTGGCGGACTCAAGGATGCCCTGACCCAGGGTGCGCAGATCGCGGTCAAGCAACTGGGCACACCGGGCGGTTTCAGCAATAACCAGGACGTGCGCATTGAACTGCCGGGCAATCTGGGCAAGGTCGCCAAGAAGATGCGCCAATTCGGTATGGGCGCTGAGGTCGATCAACTCGAAACCAGCATGAACCAGGCCGCCGAGGCCGCGGTGCCACAGGCTCAGGCGTTGCTGGTCGATGCGGTGAAGAAGATGACCGTGGCTGATGCCAAGGCGATTCTCAGCGGCGGCCAGGATTCGGCTACCCAATACCTGGACAAAACCAGTCGTGAGGCGATTCGCGCCAAGTTCCTGCCGATCGTCAAGCAGGCCACCGACAAGGTTGGCGTGGCGCAGAAATACAACGCTTTCGCTGGCCAGGCTGCCGCGCTGGGCGTGCTGGACGCGAAGAACGCCAACGTCGAAAACTATGTGGCCGAGCAGGCGCTCAATGGTTTGTTCGAGATGATTGCCAAGCAGGAGCAGAGCATCCGCGCCAACCCGGCCGCTGCCGCGACCAGCCTGGCGAAGAAGGTATTTGGCGCGTTGTGATCTCGCGGCTCCCGTAGGACCGGCTTTAGCCGGGAAAGCATCGACTCTTTCCCCGACCAAAGCGGATCGTCGCCCGGCCGGTCCTACTCCGGCTTTTTCACCCTGAACCACGCCGCATACAAGGCCGGCAAGAACAGCAGGGTCAGGGCCGTGGCGACGATCAGGCCACCCATGATTGCCACCGCCATCGGCCCGAAGAACAGGCTGCGTGACAGCGGGATCATCGCCAGCACTGCGGCCAGCGCGGTGAGTACGATGGGGCGGAAGCGCCTCACCGTGGCGTCGATGATCGCGTGCCAGCTGTCTTGCCCGGAGCCGATGTCCTGCTCGATCTGATCGACCAATATCACCGAGTTGCGCATGATCATTCCCGACAGGGCGATGGTGCCGAGCATGGCCACAAAGCCGAACGGCTGGTTGAACACCAACAGAAACAGGGTCACGCCTATCAGCCCCAGTGGCGCGGTGATGAACACCATGAACATCCGCGAAAAGCTGCGCAGCTGGATCATCAACAGGGTCAGCACCACCACGATGAACAACGGCACCCCGGCATTGACCGAGCTCTGGCCACGCTCGGAATCCTCCACCGTACCACCGACCTCCAGCAGATAGCCATCGGGCAGTTCGGCACGCACCTGGGCAAGGCTCGGCAGAATCTCCTTGACCAGGCTAGCCGGCTGCTGCGGACCGTAGATGTCGGCGCGTACCGTGACGTTCGGCAGGCGGTTGCGATGCCAGATGACGCCTTCTTCGAAGCCGTATTCGAGGGTCGCGATCTGCGCCAGAGCGATGCTTGTGCCGTTGCTGGTCGGCACGGCCAGGCTCGACAGGTCCTGCAACCGCTCACGCTCACTGCGGGTGCCGCGCATGACGATATCGATCAACTGATCGTCTTCACGAAACTGGCTGACGCTGGAGCCGGTCAGCGACGACTGGAGGAATTTCGCCACGTCGCCGCTGCTCACCCCCAGTGCCCGGGCGCGGTCCTGGTCGATGTTCAAATGCACCACCTTGCTGGGCTCTTCCCAGTCCAGGTGGACGTTGGCCACGTGCGGATTCTCGCGCACTTTGGCCTGGACCTTACGCGCCAGCGCCCGAACCTCGTCGATGTGTTCGCCGGTAATCCGGAACTGCACCGGGTAGCCGACCGGCGGGCCGTTCTCCAGCCGGGTCACTCGTGAGCGCAAGGTCGGGAACTGCTCATTAAGGGCGCTGATCAGCCAACTGCGCAATTGCTCACGGTCTTCGATGGTCTTGGCCAGTACCACAAACTGGGCAAAGCTCGCTGCGGGCAGTTGCTGGTCCAACGGCAGGTAGAAACGCGGTGAACCGGTGCCGACATAGGCCACATAATTTTCGATACCGGGATGATCCTTGAGCAGTGCCTCCAGGCGTTTGACCTGTTCGGTGGTATTGCTCAGCGACGCGCCTTCGGCCAGCTTCAGGTCAACCATCAACTCAAGACGTCCGGACGCCGGGAAGAACTGCTGCGGCACGAAGCGGAACATCACCAGCGACAGTACAAACAGCGCCACGGTGGCAACAATCACCGTCTTGCGGCGCCGCACGCACCATTCGATCACCACCCGTACCCGCTGGTACATCGGCGTCGCGTAGGGGTCAGGCTCAACCCCGCTGCCATGCCGCAGCGCGTGCTTTTTCGCCAGGTCCGGCAGCAGTTTTTCACCCAGCCATGGGACGAACATCACCGCCGCCACCCACGAGGCCAGCAAGGCGATGGTCACGACCTGGAAGATCGAGCGGGTGTACTCACCGGTGCTCGATTGTGCAGTGGCGATGGGCAGAAAGCCTGCTGCCGTAATCAAGGTGCCGGTGAGCATCGGGAACGCGGTGCTGGTCCAGGCAAAGCTGGCCGCCTTGAGCCGGTCGTAGCCTTGCTCCATCTTGATCGCCATCATTTCCACGGCAATGATCGCGTCGTCCACCAGCAACCCCAGCGCCAGTACCAGCGCGCCCAGCGAAATCTTGTGCAGGCCGATGCCCAGATAGAGCATGCAGGCAAAGGTCATTGCCAGCACCAACGGGATGGCCAGCGCCACTACCATGCCAGTGCGTACGCCCAATGAGAAAAAGCTCACCAGCAGGACGATGATCAACGCCTCGGCCAGCACCTGAACGAACTCGCCCACGCCGGTGCGCACCGCCGCCGGTTGATCAGACACCTTGCGCAGTTCCATGCCGGCCGGCAGGTTGGCTTGCAAGCGAGCAAACTCGGCTTGCAGCGCTTTGCCCAGCACCAGGATATCGCCGCCACCTTTCATTGCCACGGCCACGCCAATCGCGTCCTGATCCATGAAGCGCATGCCTGGTGCCGGAGGATCGTTGAAACCACGCGTCACCTCGGCCAGGTCACTGATACGCAAGGTTCGACCCTCGACGCGGATCGGGAAGTCACGAATCTCATCGACCGATACAAAGCGCCCGCTGACCCGCAGGTGAATACGCTCCTGTGAGGTTTCGAAGAAGCTCGACGAGGCCACTACGTTCTGCGCTTCCAGCGCCTGCTGGACAGCCTGCAATGGAACCCCCAGGGTCGCCAGTTTGACGTTGGACAGCTCGATCCAGATTTTCTCGTCCTGCACGCCGATCAGTTCGACCTTGCCGACATCCTTGACCCGCTGCAGGCGAATCTGGATGCGCTCGGCATAATCCTTGAGCACCGCGTAGTCAAAGCCCTGGCCGGTCAGCGCGTAGATATTGCCGAACGTGGTGCCGAACTCGTCATCGAAGAATGGCCCCTGCACCCCGGCCGGCAGGGTGTGCCGGATATCGCCGACCTTCTTGCGCACCTGGTACCACAGCTCGGGCAGGAACGCCGAAAAAAGCGAATCGCGGGCCATGAAGATCACCGTGGACTCACCGGGCCGGGAGAACGAGGTCATGCGTTCGTACTCGCCGGTTTCCATCAGCTTTTTCTCGACCCGGTCGGTGACCTGACGCGCCACTTCCTCGGCGCTGGCACCCGGCCACAGGGTACGAACCACCATGACCTTGAAGGTGAACGGCGGGTCTTCGCTCTGCCCCAGCTTGCTATAAGACAACGCACCGACCACGGCCAGCACGATCATCAGGTACAGCACCACCTGGCGATGCCGCAGCGCCCATTCGGAAAGGTTGAAGTGCATCGCAGGTTACTCCTTGCCAGCCAGGTCGACCACCCGGTTACTGCGATCCACCGGGCGGATTCGCTCACCTTCGCGCAGCACATGTACGCCAGCGGCCACCACCCAATCGGTGGCGCGCAGCCCTTCGAGCACCGGCACGGTTTCCTGGCCCCATGGCCCAAGCTGCACGGCAACACGTTTGAGGGTGCTGTCGGCCTCAACCCGCCAGACATAGCTGGCGCCCTGCTCGGCACTGACCGCTGACAACGGCACCGCCAACGCGACTGCATGCTCGTTGGCGACATAGACCCGGGCGCTCTGGCCCAGCTCGACCGGCACCTGACCGGCCTCGAATGCAATGCGGGCCGCGAAGGTGCGCGAACGCGGATCGGCGGCTGGCGAGAGCTCGCGAACCCGCCCCGGCAGACGCCGGTCACGTTGGGTCCACAGTTCGACCGTAACCGGCTGACCGATCTTGAAGCGGGCAAAATTCTGCTCCGGCAGGCTGATACTCACCTCCCGCTCACCATCGGCGGCCAGGGTGAAGACTATCTGCCCGGCAGCGACCACCTGGCCGACCTCCACGGCACGCCTGGCAATCACGCCCTCTTGCGGCGCCCGCAATACGGTGTAGTCGGCCTGGTTATCGGCCACGGTAAGTTCCGCGCGTTGCTGCTTGAGGCGCGCCTCACCAGAGCGATAGAGGTTTTCGGCATTGTCGTATTGCGACTGGCTGACCATCTGCTTGCCCAGCAGGGTTTTGTAGCGGTCGCGCTCGGCGCGCACCAGTTGCAGGTTGGCCTCGGCCGCTGCCACTTGAGCACGCATCGCCTCGCGTTGCAGGCGTACATCCTGAGCATCGAGCTCAGCCAGCGGCTGGTTGGCCTTGACCCGCTGCCCCTCCTCGACCAGGCGGCGACTGACCTTGCCGCCGATTCTGAAGGCCAGCTCCGGCTCGAACCTGGCACGGACCTCACCGGGGTAGCTGTCCATGGAACGTGACGCAGGGAGGGGTTGCACCACCAGAGCCGGACGGACGGTAACTGGCGCAGCTGCTTCCTGACCACAAGCGGTCAGTAGCGTTACCAAGCCGATAGCGAGGATCGGAGACAGGATATGACGCGGCATGATGTAGGCGGATTCTTCCGTGAGTGTGGGCTTGGAATATTTGTACCGGCGAGTATATTAAAAAATACAAAACTCACCAGTACATTATTAGACCCAAAAATGCCTGATTTACCGTCCACACCTGGCCCTGGCCGTCCCAAGGATCTGGAAAAGCGCCGTGCCATCCTTGAGGCCGCGAAAAACCTGTTCATCCGGCATGGCTACACCGGCACCAGCATGGACAGCATCGCCAGCGAAGCCGGGGTGTCCAAGCTCACCGTCTATAGCCATTTCACTGACAAAGAAACCTTGTTCATCGAGGCGGTGACCGCTTGCTGCGAAGAGCTGTTGCCTGATCCGTATTTCGAATTCAACGACAACTTGCCCGTGGCAGACATGCTGCTAACGATCGCCCGGGCCTTCGAGCACTTGATCAATAGCCCCGAATCCCTGCAATTGCACCGCTTGATGGCCACATTGGGGATTCAGGACCCGGTCCTGTCGCAGACCTTTTTCAAGGCGGGCCCGCAACGGGTGCTCGACGGCATGCAGCGTTTCATGATCCGTGCCGATCAGAGCGGGCAGTTGCAGATCCCGTCGCCGCACAGCGCGGCGGGGCACTTTCTCAGTCTGATCAAGGGCATCGACCACTTTCGCCTGCTGGTAGGCTGTTGCGCCGAGCGCGACCCGGCCAGTGTCGAGGCCCACGTGCAGGAGGTGGTGAAGCTGTTCGTCAGGGCTTATGCAAAACCGTAGCGACCGGGCGGCGCTACGCTTTAGCCGCGAAGGCCTTACCGTGTTTCGCTGCTAAAGCAGCTCCTACGAGCATCTCCTACAAATGCAAGCCTCAGGGTTTTAGCGCTTTCTTCGGATAGATGTCGTACCGGCTGGACTTGCCCTCCAGGGTATAGCCCGGCTTGGCACCTTCGATAGGCGGGGCCTTGCGCGGGCGTTTGACCACCACCCGATGGCTGGCCAGCGCCAGAGCGGCATGCAGCAGCGCCGGGGCATCGAGGTCGTCACCGACCAGCGGGCGGAACAGGCGCATTTCCTTTTTCACCAGCGCGCTCTTGTCGCGGTGCGGAAACATCGGGTCCAGGTAGATAACCTGCGGCGGCTCGCCCTGCCAGTTGCGAATCAGCTCGATGGAATTACCGCTCAGCAATTGCATGCGACGCAGGATTTCGCCCACCTCGGCGTCTTGCCGGCCACGGGCCAGACCGTCTTCGAGCAGCGCGGCGATGATCGGCTGACGCTCGATCAACTGCATTTCACAGCCCAGAGTAGCAAGTACGAAAGCGTCCTTGCCCAGCCCCGCCGTGGCATCCAGCACCCGTGGCCGCACACCGGGTTGCAGGCCCACCGCCTTGGCAATCATCTGCCCGCTGCCACCGCCGAACAACCGTCGGTGCGCTGCTGCACCGTCGACGAAATCCACCCGCACCGCACCGGGCGCATCCTTGCCCAGTTGCTGCAACTGCAGGCCGTCGGCGCTGACCTGCAAGGCAAAGTCGGCCTGTTCGGCCTGCAACGCCAAACCGAGACGCTGCGCCCAGTAATGGGCTTGTTCCTGCCCGGCCGGGTCCAGGGCTTCGACCCGGATCACGCTGCCACCTGACTGCTCGCTCATTGCTTCTACACACTCGAAAAATAAATTAATGATCGGCCAAAGCGGCCGATAACTTCGGTATCAGGCATTTTGCCAGAGCCAGAGCCAGTACTGATCGCCATGTCAGATAATGTTCAATCAATCGGGTACTTGTCGCACAGTGGCGACTTCAGCCTGCGCAACAACCGGGTCCTGGGGGATGTAACCCAGCTCTGGTCCGATGCGTTCGCCCGGGCGATGGCCGAACAGTCTGGCGATGACAAGGCGGTCGCTACAACCGCTTTCCCTGAAATTCTGGATCAAAGCACCGGTGAGCCGATTGCTGGCGCCCAAACCCTGAGCAAAATCGTTGAACAGCGCGCCTGCCCGGTGACTGACACTCAAGTGCGTCCGCCTGAGCCGCTGTTTCTGCCGATTGCCGAATTTGAACTGGATCTGCTGCCACCGGCTGCCGAACCATTCAGTGCCATGGAACTGATCGAGCAGCAGCGTAACCTGGAGTTCGATACCGAGTGGGTTCGCCCGACGGTGTTCCATGCGTACGATGACAGTGGCAAGTCGCCAAGCGCCGCCCCACGACCTCGCCCGCTGCATTTGCCGATCGCCGAGCTGGAATGGGATCTGGCCGAGAAGCCGGCCGAGCCTTACGACCAAGCAACCCTGGTCAGTCAGCAGCGTGCACTGGACTTCGACAATGGCTGGGCACGGCCCCTGATTCTGCAAAACCTGCGTCAGGTCGCCTGACCTTCCCTGCTGCTCGCTTCGCGACCAAGCCCGCTCCGGCGCTAAGCCAAGTGCTCTGGACAGCGAACTACGGCTATGAATCTGGCCGCCTGATCAGCCGATTGATTATGCTGCTCAGGCCACGCCTTAGTTCCCGCCGTTCGGAGCCCCCCCATGTCTTTACGCGCCTTGCGCACGCTGGTCGCCATTGCCCAACACGGCTCCTTTGCCAGGGCCGCCGAGGCGGTGCATCTGACCCAGTCGGCAGTCAGCCTGCATGTACGCGGCCTGGAAGAGGAATTCAATGCGCCGCTGTTCGACCGTGCGCGGCGTTTGCCGGTACTGACCGAAGCCGGCCATCTGGCGGTGGAGCGTGCCCGGGAAATCCTGGCCCTCTACGACAGCATCGCCGCCGAACTGGGTGATGGCAGCGAATTACGCGGGCGGCTGCGCATAGGCGCGATCCAGACCGCGCTGGCCGGTGTGCTGCCAGCAGCGCTGGCGGCGATGGGCGCCAGTCATCCGCACTTGCGGGTCAACGTCTCATCGGGGATGTCGGCCGAACTGGCGGGGCTGATCGACGCCGGTGATCTGGACGCCGCCATTACCACCGAGCCGGTCAAGCCTTACCCGCATGGCCTGGTCAGCACCACATTGTTCGAGGAGGGCTTTTGGATCATTGCCCCACCCTCAGCGCCAAGCCGCGATGCCAAACGCCTGTTGCAGAGTTATCCGTTTATCCGCTTCGACCGCCGCGCCTGGGCCGGGCGCACCATCGAACGCGAACTGCGTCGCCAGCGTTTGCGGGTCCAGACCAGCATGGAGCTGGACAGCCAGGACGCGATCATCCGCATGGTCGCCAAGGGTTTGGGAGTTGCCGTGATTCCGATCTCGGCGCATAACCTCACAGTCTTCGCTGAGCTGGTGTGCCTGCCGTTCGGCGAGCCGCAACGGATGCGCCGTGTGGTGCTGCTGGAACGCGAAGACCGCCCCGCCGGACGTCTGGCGGTGGCGCTGGCAGAGGCGGTGCGGGCACAGGCCATCGATCGGTCATTCGCAGGGCAGCCCAACCCATGAGAATTACTTGAGAAAGCCTCAAGTTAATATCGATTTTTCTTGCCTTTGGCTGCCGTTATCGTGACTCGACTCTCTGTGTTGAGGCACGCCATGACCACCGCCCTGATTCTGGCCCTGTTGCCCATCGCCTTACTGATTGCTCTGGGCGCCTGGCTGCGCCATCGGCAGTTTCTCAGCGAGGCCTTCTGGCCGCAGGCTGAACGCCTGGGCTATTACCTGCTGCTGCCGTCGCTGTTCCTGCACAGCCTGGCGACGGCACAACTCGATGAGGTGCCGGTACGCGAGATGGTCAGCGTTCTGGTGCTGTCAACGGTCGGGGTCGCCGTCGCGTTCGTCACGTTGCGCGGGCTGTTCAAGGTCGATGATGCAGCCTTCACCTCGCTGTTTCAGGGCAGTATCCGCTTCAATAACTATGTGGGAGTGTCGGCGGCGGCCGGCTTGTTCGGGAGCCACGGTATCGCCCTGGCAGCGGTGGCCAACGCGACCATCGTACCGACTGTGAATATTCTCTGCGTGCTGGTGTTTGCCCGCTACGGCAGTGCCGGACGGTTGTCGCTCAAGGCCACACTCAGGCAACTGGCGCTCAATCCGCTGGTGCTGGCGTGCTTTCTCGGTATTTTCCTGCAGTGGGCTGAAGTCCCCTTGGTCGCAGGACTTGAGCCCGCACTCAAGGCGCTGGGCCAGGCTTCATTGCCGCTGGGACTGTTGTGTGTGGGGGCGGCGTTGAATTTCTCGACCGCGGGCAGTTGGCTGAAGCCAGTGGGCATGTCGTCACTGTCAAAATTCCTGGTGATGCCAGGGGTGACGCTGCTGGCCTGCCATGCACTGGGCTTGCGCGGTGATGCGGCAATCGCAGCGATTATGTTCCAGAGCCTGCCGACCGCTTCGTCGTCTTACATCATGGCCCGGCAACTGGGTGGCGATGCACCGTTGATGGCCGGGATCATTGCGATGCAGACGGTGATTGCCGCAGTGGCGTTGCCGGTGGTGATGATTGGCTTGTCGGGCTGGATCTGATTTCTCGTGTCATGCCCGGGCGTTGATCCTGCCCGACCGCCACCACCAGCCTTGCTGCATACCGGCGGCGGCCAACAGGATCGCAGCCACGCCAAGCCATTGCTGCCAATCGAGGCGATGATCGAAAGCCAGCCAGTCGACGAAGATCGCCGCCACCGGGTAGATGAACGACAAAGCACCGGTCAACGCGGCCGGCAACTTCTGGATCGCGCCGTAGAGCAGCACATACATCACCCCGGTGTGCACCACCCCCAAAGTCAGCAGCGCCGCCCAGCCGCTGCTCGACGCGTGCAGGCTGTGACCTTCGACCAGCGGCGCCAACAGCACAATGCCGGTGCCCACCTGAATCAGCGCCAGCAGGTGCGGCGGCGTGCCTTTGAGGCGTTTGATAATCAGCGCGGCGATGGCGTATAGCAGTGCCGCGCCCAGCGCCAGCGCCACACCGACCAGGTATTGGTCAGCGGACTGCTGCGCAGCGCCGTGGGCGCTGACCAGCGCCAGCATGCCGGCGAAGGCGACGCCCAGCCAGGTCAGCTTCTGCACGGTGATCTGCTCTGCGAGAAACACGCCGGCCAGCAGCACCAGCATGAACGGCTGCAGGTTGTAAACTGCGGTGGCAATCGAAATGGAGGCTTTGGAATAGGCCGCGAACAGCAGCAGCCAGTTACCGACGATGGCCACGCCACTGAACATCGCCAGCGCCACGATGCTGCGGCTCAGCAGGTCACGGCGCAGGTAACCCAGCCAGGCACAGATCGCCAGCAACGTCAGCGCGCCGATCACGCAGCGCCAGAACACCACCTCCAGCACCGGTACGCCAGAGACCAGCACAAACCAGCCGATGGTGCCGCTGATCAGCATGGCACCGGTCATTTCCCACGAACCGCGACGTATCAGGTTGTCCATTGTCAGGCTCCTCGAATGAGCCATGAGTATGGCAAGCTGCATCCTGCCCTCACCATGGCAAGAACATGGTTGAAAGCCGCATTAACCTTTACTAATTAGGCAAAAAGCCAAAAACACCTTACGAGGACGCCATGACTGATCTGATCGACCAGCAACTGATCGCCGCCCTGATGGACGATTCGCGGCTCTCGCTCAAGACCTTGGCCGGCATCACCGGGCTGTCATCGCCCAGTGTCGGCGAACGCTTGCGCCGCCTCGAAGAACGCGGCGTGCTCAAAGGCTATACCGTGGAAATCGACCCGACACATTTTGGTTACCTGCTGCAGGCCATTGTGCGTATTCGCCCGCTGCCCGGTCAGTTGCAAGAGGTCGAACGGCAGATCAAGGCCATCCCGGAGTTCACCGAGTGCGACAAAGTGACCGGCGAAGACTGCTTCATCGCCCGTATGCATGTGCGCAGCATGGACCAGCTCGACAGCTTGCTCGACAGACTCAACCTGTACGCCGAAACCAACACCGCCATCGTTAAGAAAACCCCGATAAAACGCCGCCTGCCACCGCTGCATGAGTGATATGGGCCCTGGACGACCACCCAGGGCAAGTGCTGAACTACAGGTCAGGACAATGCGGGAAAGCAGTCGTGATTGGCCTCGACTGACAGGCATTCACCCCTAACAGGCGTGTTAATGCGTTACCCGCGTCACCAGGTAATTGACCAGCTCCGGGTCGTCGTCCAGTTCGATGGCCCTGGCCGGGCGCGGCAGATCCTCCAGCACCTTGTTCCAGAACGCATTGGCCGCATCGTCCTGCTGGGAGTAGCGCACCAGCCAGTTCTCGTGACCGCTCATCAGCACCTGGCCCATCAGTGCCCGACCGATTCCGCGACGCCGGTACTTCTTGAGGATGAACAGGTCGGCCAACTCCAGTGCATCGATACCCGGCAACTCGCTTCGCTCCACCAGCATGAACCCCGCCACCTCGCCATCGATCAGCAACACGCTGGCGCTCCAGTCTGGCTCCTGCCAGTAGCGCACCAGATGCTCTTCATGAATGTAGTAACGGCCATCGAGTTCGACGTCCTGTTGCTCCCAGTCGGAAGACTCGTAGGCATAGAACTGGTACAGGTTGCGGATCAGATCAATCTGGTCAGGGGCGGTGGGGATCAGCTCGACGGTGAGGTCGCTCATCAACGGACCTTAATGTAATAAATATAAAGAAGGCACAGCATGCCGATTGGCGCGGCCATGAAATCAGGGCCGCTATTGTTAACAAAATATGGCCGATAGCAACCCTGTCATCGCGCGGCCTCCAGGACTTCGCGCAGCGCGTCAATGCAGCGCAGCGCGGTATCGCTCATCGAACTGCGCCCGGCCATCGCCGCCACTACGGCAACAGGCATGGCCGGCTCGAACGGCAGTACCGCCAGGCCTTGGCGCGGCGTGCCGGCCAGGGAAAACTCGTCGACGATGGTCATCCCCTGGCCTTGACGAACCAGGTTGATGGCCAGGCTGTAGCGGTTGGTCTCCAGCGACGACACCGGCCGTTCACGAAAGCCCGGAACGGCACTGGCCATCATTGCCACCAGGCGCGGGTCGGTGGTGATGTAGATGACCTCACGCGGGTCTAGGTCAGCCCAGTTGACCGCCGCCCGCCCGGCCAGCGGATGCCCGTCCTGCATCACACAGACCATGCGCCCGGCGCATACCAGCCCGGCCGGTGGCGCCTGCTCGTCCAGCGGCTGGATGAGAAACCCCAGATCGTACTGACGACGCGCGATGGCGTCCTCGATCTCGTTGTTGAGGTACATGTCCAACACCAGCCCATGATCGGGAAAGGCCTGGCGCAGCTTGGGCGCGATCAACGGCAACACGTTGATCGCCAGCGCCGGGGTGGCACAGACACGCAACTGCCCCACCCGGTAGCGCTTGACGTTATCGACAAACCGCTCGAAGCGGGCAATGCCCTCCTGCATACGCAGCGCCTCGTCGAACATCTGGCGGGCCTCGGCGGTGGCTTTCATCTTGCCGCCGCTGCGCTCGAACAGGGTGAAACCCAACTGCTGCTCGGTGAGTGCCAGGCTTTTGCTTACCGAGGGTTGAGACATCCCCAGGGCCTGCGCGGTGGCGGTCACCGAACCGAGCTGCACCACCCGGACGAACACCTCAAGCTGCTTATTGCTCATCGCCATAACGGAATAAACTTATGCTAAATATGAATTTCAATACATGAACTATAGTTCATAGACTGGATTTCTTTATAGCCTACAGGGAATGTCATGAAGCCGTTCATTACTCGTTTGACCACCTTGGTAACGTTGCTGGGCACCTTTGTCGGTGCAAGCCTGGGCAACGTTCAAGCCGCTCAGCCTGCCGATGCTCTGGGCGGTCATCTGTTGCGCGTCGGTGCGGTCAATGCCGCGCCCTGGTATCAGAAGGATCTGTTGAGCAACCAGTGGACCGGTCTGGTGCCAGATATCGTCCAGGCCGTACTCGAAGGTACCGATGTGCAGGTCGAGTACGTTGACACACAATGGGGCACCGCGGTGGCCGGCCTGCAATCGAATCGCTTCGACCTGCTGGGCGGTTTCAACAACACCCCCGAACGAGCCAAGGCCGTAGACTTCACCCGGCCGATGGGTGCCCACAAGATTGGCGTGCTGACCCTGGAAAAAGACGCCAGCCGCTATGCCACCTGGGACAAGATCAACACCTCCGCCATCAAGCTGTCGGCCATCGATGGCTCGGCTGCCGCGAACCTGCTGCAACCGAAGCTGACCCACACTCAATGGGTGATCGTGCCCAACAATGACGCGCTGCAACTGGAAGTGGAAAGCGGCCGCGCCGACGCGATGCTGACCAACGATGTGCAGATGGCGTTGTACATCACCAAGCGCGGCCAGGGCACCATGGTCATTCCGTCGCCGGTGCAGGAGCAACCGACCAACATGGGCCTGCGCAAGGACCGTGCGCAACTGCGTGCCTGGCTGGACCAGCGCCTGGAAACCCTGGAAAAAGACGGCACTCTGGCGCGTATCTGGGCTAAACACGTGCCGGTGCCTCAGTGAGCAACGCCCCCCTGCTGCGCGTCAACGCACTGGGCAAGGCCTTTCATGGCCGTCCGGTGCTGCATGAGGTGTCATTCGAACTGGCCGCCGGCGAAGTGCTGGGCATGATCGGCTCCAGCGGCTCGGGCAAGTCGACGCTGCTGCGCTGCCTGAACCGGCTGGAGCGCCCGGACAGCGGCCAGGTGTGGCTCGACGGCGAGGAAATCGGCGTTCACGGGCCACAACGGCGTCCGGTCCCGACTCGCGTGCTGGCCCGCCAACGTGCTGCCATGGCCATGGTTTTTCAGCATTTCAACCTGTGGCCGCACCGCACAGTGCTGGAAAACGTCACCGAAGCGCCGCGTATCGTGCGTGGCGTGCCCCGCGAGCAAGCCATCGAAGAGGGGCTGGCAGCCCTGCGGCGCATGGGCCTGGAGCACAAGGCAGACGCCTACCCGGTGACCCTCTCCGGCGGTCAGCAGCAACGGGTGTCGATTGCCCGGGCGCTGGTCATGAAGCCGCGGCTGATCCTGTTCGACGAGCCCACCTCGGCGCTGGACCCGGAACTGGTCGGCGAAGTGCTGGCCGTGATGACCGATCTGGCCAAAAGCGGCACCACCATGATCGTGGTGACCCACGAAATGAACTTTGCCCTGCAGGTTTGCCATCGCATTCTGCTGCTCGACCAGGGCCGTATCATTGATGAAGGCTCACCGCAGGCGCTGCTGGCCCGGCCTGCCTCGGCGCCGGTGCGACGCTTTCTCGGTACGCAACGCGCGGTGCAGGAGGGCCCCGAAAAATGATCGACTATCAGTGGGACTTCAGCGTCCTGTTCACCTACCGGGAACTGCTGCTGGGCGGCATTCTCACCACGCTGCGCATCCTTGCCGTGTCACTGACCCTGGGCATTGGCCTCGGTGTGCTGCTGGCGCTGCTGCGTGGCGCCCAGGCCCGGGTGCTGCGCCTGCCGGCCCAGGCGGTGATCGAAACCGTCCGCGCGGTGCCACCGCTGGTGCTGGTGGTGTGGGCTTATTACTGCCTGCCGATTCTGGTGGGCCTGAAGCTGTCGGGCTACTGGACCTGCGCCCTGGCGCTGGGCTTGTACACCAGTGTGTTCTTCGCCGAGATCTTCCGCTCCGGGCTGCAGGCCGTAGACCCCGGGCACATCGAAGCGGGCCTAGCCAACGGCATGACACCGTTGCAGGTGCTATGGCGCATCAGTGCGCCGATTGCTTTTTTACGCATCCTGCCGGCCTTCGTCGGGCAGTGCGTAATGGCCGTGAAAAACTCGGTACTGGGCAGCTACATCGCCGTGGGCGAGCTGCTGTACGAAGGACAACGATTAAGCACCGCAACCTTCCGACCGCTGGAAACCCTGACCTTCGTTGCGCTGTTTTTCATCATTACCATCCTGCCGTTGTCGCTGCTGGCCAGCCGTATCGAACGACGTGTGCAGGCCCGATACTTCAAGCGTTGACCTCTCATGACCCTGACGACAACCCTGGCGCGCTTCGCCTGCCAATTGCAACTGAGCGACGTGCCGCCCACCCTGGTTACCAAGCTCAAACTCCACGTGCTCGATGCCCTGGGCTGCGGCTGGGCGGCCAGCGGCACCGGGCTGGGTGACCAGGCCCGGGCGCTGGCGCGGGCCAGCGGCGGCCTGGGCCAGTGCCAGGTATTCGCCGGCAGCAGTGACTACAGCCCGGCGGCGGCAGCCTTTGCCAACGCCTTCATCATCAACGCCCTTGACCATGACGACGGCGTGGAAATCGACGGCAAAGGCATGGGTCATCCAGGCTCCAGCCTGGTAGCCGCCGCCATGGCCGCGCTGGACAGTCATCCGGGTGCGATCAGCGAAGCCGACCTGCTGGCCGCCCTGGCAGCGGGTTTCGAGATCAACAATCGCCTGATCAACGCCCTGCAACCGAGCGCCGAAAGCTTCGCCAAGGCCTACGGCGTGGCCCAGCACCAGGCCATTGGCGCCGCGGTGGTCTACGCCCGCGCCTGCGGCTTCGATGAACAGCAGATGCACCATACCCTGGGCTTCGCCGCCACCCTGGCCTGCGTGCCGAGCCTGCACAAATACAACTGGCAACAGCGGCCTATCGTCACCCTCAAGGATGGCGTGGCCCCGGCCGCCCAGGCCGGGGTGCAGGCTGCGCTGATGGCTCGCGCCGGGCTGGCCGGCAGCCAGGATGTACTGGACGGGCCGCAAGGCTACTGGCGCATGATCGGCTCCGACCGCTTTGCCGAACGAGACCTGATCGAAGGCCTGAGGTGCGACTGGTATCTGCGCTTCGGCAGCTTCAAGCGCTACCCGGCCTGCCGCTGGTTGGCCACCGCACTGGAATGTGCACAGCAATTGATTCGCACCAGCGGCTGGGCGCCAGAAGACATTGCGCAGATTAATGTGCGCACCTTTGCACGCCTGTGCGACGACTTCATGGTCTACGCGCCGGCCAGCGCCACCGACGCGCAGTTCAGCCTGCCCTACACATTGGCGGCCACCCTGATGCAGTTGCCGGCAACCGACTGGTACAGCGAAGCGAACCTGCATTCGCCAGAGCTGCGGGCCCTGGCGGCGAAAGTCCACGCCGACGTCGACCCGGAACTCGATGCCCGCTGGCTCAGCGCAGATCGTCAGCCAGGTGCGCAGGTGACTCTGGTTCACAGCAATGGCGAGGCGATACAGGCCGCCCAGGCGACGCCCTATGGCAGCGAGAAACGGCCCATGGCGGATATGGAAGTGATCGCCAAGGCGCAGGCCAACCTGCAGGGGCGGGTCCGCGAGCCTGAGCGGTTTATTCGTAACCTGCTGGCGAGCGGGAGTGATGCGAACTATCCGGCCGGAAGTGGCCAATGGATGGGCAGTGCCAGGGCCTAGCGGCCTGCAAGAGCGTCAGGCCTGCGCCTGCCTGCGCACCATCTCGACAATCACCTGATACAACTCATCCACCGCCTGCTGCTCGCTGATCTCGCCTTCCACTGCCACAGCCGCAAGCGAATCAGCCGCCCCCAACATTGCCCACAAGGCCGCCTGCGACAACCCTGCCGCCCCGGCGAAAGGCGCCAGCACCCGGCGGCACTTTTCGATGTAGCTTTTCTGGCAGGCCTTTCTCAGGGAGGCGAGCTCCGGCGAGCCGCTGAGCGCGGCCAGCACTTCGGGAATCTCGCGGCCTTCGGTGAGTACGCAGGCGATATAACTGGCCGCGATGACCTGTGCCTTGCCCTGCAGGGTTGACTCACCGGCCGCGATGGCCTCATCGATGATGTGGTTCTGACGGCTTTCAAAATCCTGGTACAGCGCCGCCAGCAAGCCGTTACGGGTGCCGAAGTGTTCGTACACCGTGGGCTTGGTGATGCCTGCTGCCTCCGCCAGGCGCCCCAGAGTCAGGGCATCGGTGCCCTCCTCGCTGACCAGTTGCCAGGCCACCTGCAGCAACTGCACGAAGCGGTCTTGCCGGGTCATGCGCGTGCGCGGGCGGGGCGTGCTGTGCTGGCTTGGCTCTGGGTGAGTCGACATGTCTGGCCTTTGCTTATCGAATGCGCCCGCATACTGCCGCACCTGCCCGGCTCAGGCAAATACCCGACGGCCGATGTCTTGTGCTATCTGCAAGTGCGCCTGGGGAAAACTCCCTTCGGCGGGCAACAGCAACTCCGAGGTACGCACCGACGCGCCGACATAATCGAAAATGCCATGGTCGATCTGGGTACGCATCGCGCCAAAGTAACCGTGACGGGCAAACGTGCGCAGGTTCGCCCCGCCAATCGCCAGCAAATGCACATTCAGATCATCGAGTTTTTTGTCCAGGCCACCATCGGCCCGCTCTTCATAAGCCCAGCCATTGGTGAACACCCGGTCGATCCAGCCCTTGAGCAACGCAGGGAACGACCACCAATAGATCGGATAGACCAGCACCAGCGCGCCAGCGCGTTCGATACGCTGCTGTTCAAATCGGACATCGTCAGGCACCTCGGCCTGATTGCGGAACTTCGCCAGGTCTGGCGCGCCGAAGCGTGGGTCAAAGCCCTGCTCACTCAGGTCGGCGACCTCAAGGGTGTGGCCCGAATCGGTGATGCCTTTTGCGACTTCAGCCGTCACCGCGTGGGTGAACGACTGCTGATCGGCATGGGCGACGACAATCAATGCATGCATGGAATGGCTCCTGAAACCCGTTGATTACACGTCGCTGGCCGCAACGCACTAAATACCAAAGGTAGGATACTTTTGGTATTTAGTAAACTCAGCATGCATCAACGGCTTGAACCCGACCTGTCAGATCCTGCCTTTTTTCCGATCACGCCTGCCATCTGTCATCCGTGGATGTTCTAATCGCCGGTTCATTCACCAAGAGTGCCCTTTCGTCGCAATGGATACCAAATCACTCATGCTCCGTGCTCAAGAGCTATGGAGCCTGCTGGAAAAGCACCCATGGGTACAAGCCGGCCTCGGCCTGCTGCTGCTGGTGGTCGCAGCGCTGATACTGGGTCGCCTGGCACGCTTTGTGGTGCTGCATACGGTCAAGGCCCTGGGCCGCCAGCACTCGCTGCAGTGGCTCAACGATCTACGTCACAACAAGGTCTTTCACCGGCTGGCGCAGATGACCCCGTCGCTGGTCATCCAGTTCGGCCTGAATCTGGTGCCGGAGCTGAGCACTGCCGGCAAGAACGTGCTGGGCAACATTGCCATGGCGTTCACCATCCTGTTCATGACCTTCGCCATCGGTGCGCTGCTCAACGCCTTGCTGGATATCTACGCGCGTACCGTGCACGCGCGGACCCGCTCGATCAAAGGCTATGTGCAACTGGCCAAGATGATTCTCTACATCTTCGCCACGATCATCATCATCGCCACCCTGATCGACCGCTCGCCGCTGCTGCTGTTGTCGGGGCTGGGTGCAATGTCGGCGGTCATCCTGCTGGTCTACAAAGACACCCTGCTGTCGTTCGTCGCCAGCGTGCAGTTGACCAGCAATGACATGCTGCGCGTCGGCGACTGGATTGAAATGCCCCAGGTCGGCGCCGATGGCGACGTGGTCGACATCACCCTGCACACCGTCAAGGTGCAGAATTTCGACAAGACCATCGTCTCGATCCCTACCTGGCGGCTGATGAGCGAGAGCTTTCGCAACTACCGGGGCATGCAGCAATCGGGCGGGCGACGCATCAAGCGCAGTCTGTTCATCGACGTTAGCGGCATCCGCTTTCTGACCGACGAAGAAGAGCAGCGCCTGTCAGGCGTCAAGCTGCTCACCGAGTACATGACCCGCAAACAGGCCGAGCTCAAGGAGTGGAACCACGCGCAAGGCAACGTCGCCGCCATGGCCGCCAACCGCCGTCGCATGACCAACATCGGCACCTTCCGCGCCTACGCCCTGGCCTACCTGAAAAACCACACCGAAGTGCACCAGAACATGACCTGCATGGTCCGCCAGATGGCCGCCGACGAGCATGGCGTGCCGCTGGAGATCTACTGCTTCACCACCACCACGGTGTGGGCGGAGTACGAGCGGATTCAGGGCGATATCTTTGACTATCTGTTGTCGGTGCTGCCCGAGTTTGGCTTGACGCTGTATCAACAGCCGAGCGGCGCGGACATGCGTCTGGGGCTGGCCGGGCGCGAGCCCGCGCAGGGAGGGTTGGCGTTGCCGCCGGTGAAGGAGGCTGAGAAAGAGAAGGCGCAGGTTTGACGCGCACATGGAGCACTAATGAGCGGGGACTGAAGTCCCCGTTACTCGACAGGCAGCCCTGAAATCAGGATCAATCTCGCTCACCTGGATCGGCCCTGCATTGCGCAGTCACTGTTCCTACATCGCCTGTCCAGCCAACATCATCCGCGTTCGCTTGCATCTGCGGCCAGGGTCGTCAACGCTCTATTGCAGTGAATGGCTGGCTTTGCCAATGCATGAAGCCTATAGGCCAGGCTTGGCGAACCACAGTAAGAACAACTTAAATGTTCATGGAATCGGAGGCTTTATGCCTGACGTCTCGATTGCTCTCATCAAGGAAAGCAACAAACGACTGTCTACCAGCGGCAGAACGCCTCTCACCACACGCTCATCTCGGCTGTCCAAAGAAGCCATCAATGCCATGATGAAACGGGCATACGAACGTTTGTCACGCTGACATGAGCCGCGAGCCTTTGTCTGCCGGCGCAGATATCACTGTCGGCAATGATCCAGGCAGATCCTGCAAGCCTCCCGCTGACAGATCATCAGAGTGCAATGCACCGGCTATATCGGGATCGGCATCAGCAACGTGCGACGTCTTCCGACGATTAGTCGAGAACGACGATGACTTTCCAGGTCTAATCGCCTACTCACTGTACAAACGCCACAAAATCGAGTGGATTCGCAACCACACCAACGATAACCATGATGTTTTCAAGCAAGTCGCCTGTACCGCTCAACAAGTCGCGATGTACCGGGATCAAGCAGAGCAGTTCGCGAAGAACTTCATCGAAGAATCCCTCGACCAACTCGGCGCACAGTTGGGAGAGTCGATTAGCAATGATGTCATCGTGTCCCGGATAGACAGTCTGAGGCCAGGCTTCTAGCGATCGTTGGGCAACCAAACCCTTAGCGGCTTCACCTCAGTAGCGGTCGCACTCGCCCTCTTCGGTCTAATGACGCTCTACTCCAGCTATCAGGAAAATGGTGGTCTGGAGGGACGAATCAAGCAATTGAACAGAACCGTCCAGCCTGCCATCACCCCCATCAGTCCTTGAAGGACATACGACCACCCGTCGCCCCACATGGCACCCTCGCCCCGCTTACGCAGCCGAATCGTTGGTGATCAACAAAAAGGAGTACCACCATGAAATTGATTCGGCCTCACCAACTGGCCCTGGCTCTGTGCCTGGGCGTTATCACTCCCCTGAGCTTTGCCGCCACCAACACCGACGGCACGACCACCAGCCCATCCGGCACCACGGCTAACCCCGGCATGTCGCAAGACAGCGGCAACCCCAGTGGCGCCACCACCCCTGGCACCAACTCCGGTGGCAACGGCGGGATGAGCGGCAGCAGCGGCAACGGCGGTCAATCAAGCGGTACCCAAAGCGGCAGCGGTTCGACCGGCAGTGGCACCAGCGGCAGCACCGGTGAAGCGAGTGGCGCAGGCAGTGCCGGCCCAGGTGGCGCCAGTGGTGCCGGTGGCTCCAGCGGCGGCGGCTCTGGAGGTGCTGGCGGCGGCGGTGGCGCAGGTGGCGGTAGCTGACGCCTATACCGTAGCCGCTTTAGCGGCAGTACTGTTCGGTTAAGTATCACAAATCTCTGTGGGAGCAGCCGGCCTCTGCGCTACCAAGGTCGCTCCCACAGAGGTATTTTCCCGGCTAAAGCGGATCGCCGTCCGGCCGCTCCTACGCCACTCGGGTCAGGTAATCGATGAACAACCGAAACAGGTCAGCGTTGTTGGATATTTCCAGGCGCTGGTAGATGTTGTGCTTGTGCACTTTTACCGTTCCTTCCGAAATCCCCAGCACCGCCGCGATGGACGAACTGCTATGGCCCTGCAGGATCAGCTTGGCAATGTAGCGCTGGGTTTCAGTCAGTTGCCCTTGAAGAATCTCCATAAAAGCATCTTCTGACTTGGCGTCGCTAGGGTCGCTGGCTTTGCAGCTGTCGCTGTAGCGGATCCGGCAGTGCAGCTCGAACAATGAGTTGATCAACGGTGCCAGCGCCTCCAGGGCACGCATTTCCCAAGGCTGAAACGGGCCACCGCTGAGGTTGCGCATCAGCGAATAGACGATGGCAACACGCGGCTGCAGAGGGATGATGAAGCCGATTTCTTCGATCAGCGTGCCGTGCCCGGACGATACACAGGGATGGATGTCCTGAGAGATGGAAAACCCTGAAGAAAAAAAGCAATCCGGCGCCAGCTCACTCATGCGCCATAGCCCGGCCGGGTGGTCGTTTATGCAAGCCACGTAGAACGGGTCAAGCAAATAGCCGCCACGGATATAGGCGTTGAGAGTGCGTTGCGGTACGCACTGGTTGTAGCCGTCGTGCACCAATACAGCGTTGTGGTTGAAGCGAAACAGGTACACGCAGCTCATGTCGAAATCGAGCCATTGGCGTAAAAGTGAATCGATTGCCGGACCGAGCCGATCGGTGCCTACCGCGTTGATCAGGGGGGCCAGCCGCTGTGCATCATCGGCGTTTATGCTTGCCATGCTCATGTCCGGAAAATCCTTGCTGCGCACCCTCTGCGGGCAAGATACCCCAAAATGGTACGTAACCGCTCAGCGGTGGATATAAGGGGCCGACGCAGGTGCGCCGGCCCTTATAGCACTTTATTGGCGTGGGTCAGGACAGACCGGGGGCTGCACTGAAGCGGCGCTCGGACTCATCCTGTTGACCCAGCTCGATCGCCTTGGGCACCGCCAACCACCAAGCAAGGCCCATGCCGATCACGCCGCCCACCAGCTTGCCGATAATCAGCGGCAGGATAATCGAGGGCTGGAAGTTGGCTGAATAGGCCAAGTGGTCACCAAAGGTGAACGCCGCGCACACGGCAAAAGCCACCACCAGTACCTTGTCTTTGGGCGGCATGTCGGCCAGCAGACGGAACATGGCCAGGATATTGGCCGACGCGGCAAGAATCCCCGCAGCGCCCACCGGCGACAGCCCTACCCGACCGGCGACCTTCTCAATCGGACCTGACAGGTAGCGCTTGATCAGCCATACCATGGGGAAAGCGCCACAGAGCATGATGCTCACGTAACCGGCGATTTCCAGTGCACGCATCTGGTCCTCTTTATCGGCGATGATCGGCGCAAAACCCCAGCGACCGAAGGTCGAGCTGAAGAAGCCGGTGAAGTACTCGACAATCGAGGCCACCAGCACCAGGGTCACCAACGCATACATCAGTTGGCCGAGCTTGAGGAAGATCGCCACCATCAGGTTCGGCAGGTAACGCAAGGCAGCGGCCAGGGCGCAACAGAACAGGATCAGCGGCATCAGGTTCTGGATCAGCCCCGTCAGCGTGAAGTGCAACGCCTGAGTCGGTATACCGGTGGTGGCAATGTCCGGGCGCACGTTCAGGCCCATGCCCTGCATCAGCAGGGCAATCATGATGATGCTGACCGGGATGCTCAGCAGGCCAGCCATAATGCCCAGCGCCATGTATTTGTGGTCGCGCTTGTCGAGCATCGCCAGGCCCACCGGGATCACGAAAATCACCGTCGAGCCGCATTGAAAGCCGGTAATCAGCCCGACTATCCAGCCTTCGGGGCTGCTCGACAACGCCTGGGCCAGTTGATAACCGCCCAGGTCTGCGGCAATGAAAATCGGCCCGGCAATCCCAGCATCGGCGCCCATGGCCTGGAACACTGGCGCGATGAACACGCTGATGAACTGTGAAATATAAGGGATGGCGGCCATGATCCCGGCC
Source organism: Pseudomonas sp. LJDD11 (assembly GCF_024584215.1). NCBI lineage: Bacteria > Pseudomonadati > Pseudomonadota > Gammaproteobacteria > Pseudomonadales > Pseudomonadaceae > Pseudomonas > Pseudomonas sp. LJDD11. The sequence continues at coordinate 237,847 of NZ_JANJFL010000002.1, read as the reverse complement.
ACCGGCAGGAAGATCGGGCCGATGCTGTTAATGCCGGCGGTAAACTCCTTGCCCAGCTCCGACTCGGGGTTGTAGATCGATGCGATGGCGCCGATCACGGCGCAGACCATGATCAGGTAAATGACATAAGTGCCGATGTTTTCCATTGCTGCCTCTTCTATTGTAAGAGTTTGTTTTGGCAGGAATTTTCAGTGCAGCGTTGCAGCTATTTTTATTCTGGTGCACTGCTCAGATCGCGGTGTAGCCGTTGTCGACGAACAGGTGAGTGCCATTGACGAAGCTCGACTCGTCGCTGGCCAGAAACAGCGCAGCGGCAGCCACTTCGGCCGGGGCGCACAGGCGGCCCTGCATGCCAGCGATGGCTTGCTCGGAGACATCCACGCCATGGCCCTGCAGCAGCTCGATTTCGCGCAGGCCATGGGCCGTACCGATAAATCCTGGGCATACCGCATTGCTGCGGATATTGCGGTCGCGATACTCCACGGCAATCGCCCGGGCAAACATGTGGCAGGCGCCCTTGGTGGTGCAGTAGGCGACCTCCATCGGCGTGCCGACCACCGCCGAGATAGACGACGTGCAGACGATGCTGCCGCCGCCCGCCGCGAGCATGCCGGGCAGTACCGCCTTGGTGACCAGGAACATGCCTTTGACGTTGATGCCCATCAGCCGGTCCCAATCGGCTTCGGTGGTTTCCAGAAACGGACCGGCAGCGATGGTGCCGGCGTGGTTCATCAACACGGTGACGGGACCGAAATGCGCCTCGGCCTGGCGTACCGCGCGCTCAACCTGCGCGCCATTGGCAACGTCGGCGGCAAAGAAATACGCAGTACCGCCCGCCTTGTTGATCCGCGCGGCAACGGCTTCACCATCACTGCCCGGCAGATCGAGAATCGCCACCTTGGCGCCCTCTTTGGCAAACAGCTCTGACGCGGCCAGCCCGCAACCGCCTGCGCCACCAGTAATCAGCGCGACCTTGCCTTGCAATCGACCCATTTCGTTTTTCTCCTGGTTGCAGGTGTAACTTGAGGTTTCCAAGGCTCAAGCTATGACCGGCAGCAGAAGGAGTCCATATACCGAGCGGTATATGAGCAATCAACCTTTTGTTTTAAAAAGAATTTTTGTCGAAAAAGATAGAGAAGGAATCAGCTCTGCTTCGGGGGCTCATGCCCCTCCTACGGGCTGGCGCTGCCGAGGTCTGGGCTAGACTTGGGCCAGGATGGCATCCAGCAAGCCGGGAAAGCGCTCGCTCATTTCGTCTTTGCGCAATGAGTTCATGTGCGTAGTACCGACATTGCGGGTGTGCACCAGGCCGGCATCGCGCAGCACGCGAAAGTGATGGGACATGCTGGATTTAGGGCGGCCGCCGTCCAGTTCACCGCAACTGGCCTCTTCAACGCCCGCCAGGCAGCGGACAATTTGCATGCGCACCGGGTCGCTCAACGCGTAGAGCACACGTTCGAGGGTGAAGTCCTGAAGGATGGGGTGTTTGAAGCTTCTCATAGGGCGGCATCATAACGGGGGGCTTCAACATTCGCCATATTTCGAATACTATCGAACTATCGTATTAACAATTGTACCGACTGTAACGGAGTTTCCATGACCGCCCTGTTCGAACCCTTCAGCCTTAAAGACGTGACCCTGCGCAATCGCATCGCCATTCCACCGATGTGCCAATACACCGCCGAAGAAGGCGTGGTTAACGACTGGCACCATGTGCATCTGGCCGGTATGGCGCGTGGTGGTGCCGGCCTGGTGGTGGTCGAAGCCACTGCCGTGGCGCCCGAAGGCCGTATTACCCCAGGCTGTGCCGGTATCTGGACCGACGAGCAGGCGCAGGCATTCATTCCGGCGGTCAAGGCGATCAAGGCGGCTGGCTCCGTGCCCGGCATCCAGATTGCCCACGCCGGCCGCAAGGCCAGCGCCAATCGCCCGTGGGAAGGTGATGACCATATCGCAGCAAACGATCCACGCGGCTGGCAGACCATTGCCCCGTCGGCCATTGCCTTCGGCCACCACCTGCCGAAAGTGCCACGCGAGATGACCCTCTCGGACATCCAGCGAGTCAAGCAGGACTTCGTCGATGCCGCCCGTCGCGCCCGTGACGCCGGCTTTGAATGGATCGAACTGCACTTCGCCCACGGCTATCTGGGCCAGAGCTTTTTCTCCGAACACAGCAACCAGCGCACGGATGCTTACGGCGGCAGCTTCGATAACCGCAGCCGGTTCCTGCTCGAGACCCTGGCGGCCGTGCGTGAAGTGTGGCCAGAGAACCTGCCGCTGACCGCGCGTTTCGGCGTGCTGGAATACGACGGCCGTGACGAACAGACCCTCACCGAGTCCATCGAACTGGCCCGCCGGTTCAAGGCCGGCGGCCTGGATCTGTTGAGTGTCAGCGTTGGCTTCACCATTGCAGAAACCAACATTCCGTGGGGTCCGGCGTTCATGGGGCCGATTGCCGAGCGGGTCCGCCGCGAAGCCGGTATCGCGGTGACCTCGGCTTGGGGCTTTGGCACCCCGCAACTGGCCAACGAAGCCGTGAAGGCCGGTCATCTGGATCTGGTCTCGGTGGGCCGTGCGCACCTGGCCGACCCGCACTGGAGCTACTTCGCCGCCAAGGAGCTGGGCGTGGACAACGCCTCCTGGACCCTGCCGGCGCCGTATGCCCACTGGCTTGAGCGTTATCGCTGAGTAACCGGCGCGGTTGCTTGCCAGCGATCAGTGGCGCCGACTGGCGCCGCTGCGAAACTGCTGCACCAGCCCGTGCAGGCGGGTGCTCAGTTGCAGGACCTGGCTGGCACGGCCATGGTTATTGCCGCTGGCCTCGACATTGCGCTCCGCCGCCCGGCGAATGCTGCCAATGTTGTGATTGATCGCCTCGGTGCGGCGACTCTGCTCGTGCATGGTCGCTGCCACCTGGGCATTCATGCGGGCGATGGCTTCGACCCGCAAACCGATATCGCGCAACGCATCAGTCGCCTGGCTGGCCTGGCCGACACTGGCCGCCGCCTGTTCGCGGCTGCTGTCCATCACGCTGACGGCGCTCAGCACCTTGCTGCGCAACCCCTCGATCATGTGATGAATATCCATGGTCGATTGCTGGGTGCGCGCTGCCAGGCCGCGGACTTCATCGGCGACCACCGCAAAACCGCGGCCCTGATCACCGGCCCGCGCCGCTTCGATGGCGGCATTGAGGGCCAATAGATTGGTCTGTTCGGCAATGCCACCAATCACATCCAGGACCGTGGCGATCTCGCTGCTATGGCTCTGCAGGTGATTGACTACTTCGACCGCTCGCTGGATATCCGCTTCCAGACTGGCAATCGATTCACAGGTGCGCGCCACGATGCGCTGCCCGCACAGGGTTGCTTCACCGGCCTGGCTGGCCAGCGTGGCGGCGCTTTGCGCATGACCGGCCACCTCCAGAGTGCTGCTGGCCACGGAATTGACCAACTCCGCCACCTGATCGGTCTCGGCCTGCTGTTGCATCGACAACGCATTGCTGGCATCGATCTCATCGAGCAACCCCTGAGTTTGCTCACCAACCTTTTGCGAGGCATCGGCGATACGGCCGATCACTGCGCCGGTTTCGTTGCGCAGCATGCGCAAGGCAAATTCGATCTGGCCCAGTTCGTCACGGCGCCCGGTGTAGAGCAACTGACTGACCGGATTATCGGTCAGGGCCTGGGCGTGCTGCGCCAGTTGCTGCACCGGCCTCAAAATACTGCCCACCCCGAGCATGGCCAGCGCACTGCACAGACCGCCCAGCACCAGTACGCCGCTGGGCGGCAACGCCAATGCCCAACCTGCGGCCACGGCCCCGCTGCCGACCAAGGCTCCCACTCGGGCCATTGAACGACGGCGCAAACCGCCTGCACGCAGCGCCACCGGGCCGCAGCGCAACCGCTCATACAACCGCTCGGCAGCTTGCCAGTGTGCAGTTTCAGGCTTGCTGCGCACCGACTGGTATTCGACGATCTGGCCATTACGCCGGATCGGCGTCACATAGGCACTGACCCAGTAATAGTCGCCGTTCTTGCAGCGGTTCTTGACCAGTCCCATCCATGAGCGGCCACTGGCCAGGGTTTGCCACATGTGTTTGAACACCGGCGCGGGCATGTCCGGATGCCGCACGATATTGTGCGGCTGCCCGAGCAGTTCTGCTTCGGTGAAGCCACTGATATCAATGAACTCGGCATTGGCATAGCTGATGTGGCTTTTGCCGTTGGTGGTGGAAAGAATATTGGCGTCGGCAGCAAGTTCGATATGACGGCCGCCGGCTGGCAGTTCAGAGGGCATGAGGCGTTCCTTGAGACAGGGATTTCAGAGCCTCCCTGCCCATCAGGCAGCGCGGCGCAGGCCGACGTTCTACCTGCTCGCCATAGTGGCCAGTTGACGCACATCAACCCCGCCACAAATTTTTGACTCAACGCCGACCAAGCGTCTTCTCGCCCTCAAAACCGCTATTTACTTGACGGCACAAAGCCGTCACCTGAGCGTTGACGGCTCGCGACGGGTGCCCAGACGGCTGAGCCATACCGAGGCAATGATCACCCCGCCGCCGATCAGTAACCGGGTGTAGTCCTGGTCCTGATTCCAGATCAGCAGGTTAATCAACAGCCCCAGCGGCACATGCAGATTGCCCATCGCTGCCAGGCTGGCAACCGGCACCAGGCACGCGCCTTTGTTCCACCAGTACATGGCCAGCGCCGTGGAACACAGGCCAAGGAACACCAGCACCCACCATTGCTGCCCCGCATCGGGCAGCTTTTGCAGATTGCCGAACGCCAGGCAGGCCGGCAGCACTACCAGCAGTGCGCCGACAAAGAAATAGCCGAAGCGCCGGTAATGGGGCAGATCACTGGGGTAACGAGCGACCAGATGCTTGTACAGCACCTGCCCGGCGGCATAGGTGAAGTTGGCCAATTGCAGCAGTAGAAAACCGCCGAAAAATTCGCCGTCCAGGCCGTCGTAGCGAATGACCCCGGCCCCCAATACCGCAACCAGTGCGGCCACCAATGCCCAAGGGTTGAAACGCCGGTTCAGGGCATCTTCGATCAGGGTCACATGCAACGGGGTCAGGATGGTGAACAGCAACACTTCCGGCACCGTCAACACCCTGAAACTCAGGTACAGGCATACGTAGGTAATGCCGAACTGCAGGGCACCGATCAGCAGCATGCCGCGCATGAAGCCCGGTTCGACCTGGCGCCAGCGGGTCAGCGGGATGAACACCAGCCCGGCCAGCAGCACGCGGATCAGCACGGCGACATAGCTGTCGACATGCCCGGCCAGATACACACCGATCAGGCTGAAAGAGAGCGCCTGAATCAGCGCGACGGTAAATAGATAACCCATGATTGCCCCTTGTAGACCGGTGGCGACCATAGCGGGTCAGGCGAGGCACTGTCCAGACGAGCACCAACGCGGGCCATGTAGCAGCGGCGGGCGGTGATCCGCATCAGCCGCGAAAGCCTGTGAAAGCTTCGCAGCTGAAGCTGCTCCTACAGAGGTTCCTTATTGGCGGTATGACAGCGTGGTATCAGGCCACTTCGGCCAGCTTGGCCAGTGCCTGGTTCAAGCCTTTTTCGCTGAACTCACCACCCATGTTCAAACCTTCGGCGTGGATGAACGTCACTTCATGGATGCCGATGAAGCCCAGCACCTGGCGCAGGTAGGGTTCCTGATGGTCCATGGCGCCGCCGGTGTACAGGCCACCACGGGCGGTGAGGACCACAGCGCGTTTGCCGGTCAGCAGACCCTGCGGGCCGGTCTCGCCGTATTTGAAGGTCACACCGGCACGCAACACATGGTCGAACCAGGCTTTCAGGGTGCTGGGGATGGCGAAGTTGTACATCGGTGCGGCAAGCACCAGTACATCGGCAGCGACCAATTCATCAGTCAGCAGGTTGGAGCGCTCAAGGGCGGCCTGCTCGCTGGCATCACGCTGATCATCGGGCTTCATCCAGCCACCGAGCAAGGTGGCGTCCAGGTGTGGCGCTGGCTCGACGGCCAGGTCACGGACGCTGATAGCGTCCTGTGGGTGGGCGGCCTTCCATTGCTCGATGAACTGCCGGGTCAACTGGCGGGATACCGAGCCTTCCTGGCGAGCGCTGCTTTCGATGATCAGTACGCGAGACATGGTTTGTGCTCCTTGAAGTCATATTTGATGTGATGGAGCACAGCTTAATCATCGACTCATCCGTTAAAAAGCGCAAAAAATTGCTACGACCAATCGAATATTTTGCTTGATTGCTTTACGCTGCCGGTTCGCATTCCAGCTTGATCCGCAGCTTGATGATGCTGCGATTGAATTTCGACACCACGTTGAGACTTTGCCCGGCCTTGACCTCGACACGGCGGACGCGCGGTGCTTCCGGGCCATTGATGAATTCCACCCGGCAACGCGCGTCTGTCTGGCCATAGTTGTCCAGAGTCAGCGACCCGGTGTCGTGGTAGGTGTCGTGACTGCGGTAATCGACCTGCACTCCGGGCGTGCTTTTCTGCACTTCGATGGGATAGGCCAGCGCGGCAGTCGGCAGCATGGCCAGCACAATGCAACAGATTCGGTTCATCGGGCAGTCTCCTTACTCAGGGGTGCCTCTAAAAACGTAGGCGAGGCAGTCAGCGCTAGGCGAAATCAGGCGAGAAAGCGGAGTTTACATGTTGTAAATGAGCATTTTGATCGGACTCGCGCACGAGCCTGATTTCAACAACGCGATGGCCACGCAGGTAGTTTTTAGAGGTGTCCCGGTGATGACCGGACAATAAACAGGAGCAACAGCCGATGAAAGCCCCCCGCGTCACTCTTGATCAATGGCGCACCCTGCAAGCTGTGGTCGACCACGGCGGCTTCGCCCAGGCAGCAGAAGCCATGCACCGCTCGCAATCGTCGGTGAGCTACACCGTGGCGCGCATGCAGGAGCAACTGGGCGTGCCGCTACTGCGTATCGACGGGCGCAAGGCCGTGCTCACCGAGGCCGGCGGTGTGCTGCTGCGCCGCTCACGGCAACTGGTCAAGCAGGCCAGTCAGCTGGAAGACCTCGCTTACCACATGGAGCAGGGCTGGGAAGCCGAAGTACGGCTGGTGGTCGATGCGGCCTACCCCACCGCACGGATTGTCCGCGTGCTGAGCGCATTCATGCCGCAAAGCCGCGGCTGCCGGGTGCGCCTGCGTGAAGAGGTGTTGTCCGGGGTCGAAGAAGTGCTGCTCGAAGGGGTCGCAGACCTGGCGATCAGCGCGCTGAGCATTCCCGGTTATCTCGGCACGGAAATGAGCCGGGTCGAATTCGTTGCCGTGGCGCACCCTGAACACCCGCTGCATCAGGCCAATCGCGAGCTGACCTTTCAGGACCTGGAAAGCCAGTTACAAGTGGTGATCCGCGACTCGGGCCGCCAGCAGCCACGTGACGTCGGCTGGCTGGGCGCCGAACAGCGCTGGACAGTCGGCAGCCTGGGAACGGCAACGACCTTCGTCAGCAGCGGTCTGGGCTTTGCCTGGCTGCCCCGGCACATGATCCAGCGTGAACTGCGTGAAGGCGTCCTCAAACTGCTGCCGCTGGATAAAGGCGGCAATCGCAACCCGGCGTTCTATCTTTATTCTTCCAAAGACAAACCGCTGGGTCCGGCAACGCAAATTCTGATCGAGTTGATCCGTACCTTTGATACCGCGCCGCTGGATGCGCCATTCGCGGCCCCACCCCAAGCCTGACAGGAGTCACGCATGGCCTTTTTTGAACACGACGGTTGTTCACTGCACTACGAGGAGTACGGCCAGGGCAGCCCGGTGCTGCTGCTTCACGGTCTGGGCTCCAGCGGCCTGGACTGGGAATACCAGATCCCGGCGCTGGCCGCCCAGCACCGGGTCATCACCCTGGACATTCGCGGTCACGGCCGCTCCGACAAACCCCGCGAGCGTTACAGCATCAAGGGCTTCAGCGCCGATGTCGAAGCCCTGATCGAGCACCTGCACCTGGAACCGGTGCATGTGGTGGGCCTGTCGATGGGCGGCATGATCGGCTTTCAACTGGCAGTGGATCATCCGCAATGGCTTAGAAGCCTGTGCATCGTCAACAGCGGCCCGCAGGTCAAAGTGCGCAGCGCCAATGAGGTGTGGCAGTGGTTCAAGCGCTGGAGCCTGGCACGCCTGCTGAGCATGCAGGCCCTCGGCCAGGCGCTGGGCAAACTGCTGTTCCCGCGCCCTGACCAGGCCGATCTGCGGCGCAAGATTGCCGAGCGTTGGGCACGCAACGACAAGCGCGCCTACCTGGCCAGTTTTGACGCGATTGTTGGCTGGGGCGTGCAGGAACGCTTGTCGCGCATCAACTGCCCGACCCTGGTGATCAGCGGCGACCGTGATTACACCCCGGTGGCAGTCAAACAGGCTTACGTGAAGCTGATCCGCAATGCCCGGCTGGTGGTCATCGAAAACTCCCGGCATGCCACACCGCTGGATCAGCCCGAGGCATTCAACCGTACCCTGCTGCAATTCATTGCCGCACAGGAAGTCTGAGGCAAGGCTCGCACTGGTGTTTACCTGGCTAGCTGTGGTTTGCTAGCCGACCTCAGTCGCAACCACCACCGAAGGACTCACTGCATTATGTTCAAGACTCTCGCCCTCGCCGCCTGCACCGTGATGTTCTCGGCCAACCTGATGGCAGCCGAGCCAGCCAAGAGGACGCACGTGGTGCTCGACACCAGCTTCGGCCAGATCGAACTGGAATTGGCCGACGACAAAGCGCCGATCAGCACCAAGAACTTTCTGAGTTACGTCGACAGCAATTTTTACAGCAACACGGTTTTCCACCGGGTGATTCCCGGCTTCATGATTCAGGGCGGTGGTTTCACCCAGCAACTGAGCCAGAAGTCGACCCAGGCGGCGATCAAGAACGAAGCCGACAACGGCCTGCACAACGTACGCGGCACCATTGCCATGGCCCGCACCAGCAGCGTGAACTCGGCCACCAGCCAGTTCTTTATCAACACCAATGACAACGCCATGCTCGACCACGGTGTGCGTGACTTCGGTTACGCGGTGTTCGGCAAGGTAGTCAAAGGCATGGACGTGGTCGACCAGATCGTCAATGCCCGTACCGCCAACCAGAAAGGCATGCAGAACGTGCCTGTCGACCCGATCCTGATCAAGTCCGCCAAGCGCGTGGAGTGATCGGGGGCCAGCCTGCCCTGCGGGGCAGGCCGGACGGGACCGCTTCCCACCCTCAAGGAGAGCCCGCTGCCGGCGGGAATCAGACCCCATGCTTTATCGTCGTTTCGAGCAATTAATCGACATCTTCCGGGACGATCCCGGTGCCGCACCGCCCAATCGGGTTCTGCCCTTCTATCTGCACTACCTGCGCCAGGTCTGGCCCAGCTTCGCCGCCCTGCTGGTCGTCGGCCTGGTGGTTTCGCTGATCGAAGTGGCGCTGTTCAGCTACCTGAGCAGGATCATCGACCTGGCACAGACCACCGCGCCTGGCGAGTTTTTCAGCGTACACCGTAACGAACTGCTCTGGATGGTGGTGGTCACCCTGCTGCTGCGACCGATCTTTGTCGCCCTGCATGACCTGTTGGTGCACCAGACCATCAGCCCCGGCATGACCAGCATGATCCGCTGGCAGAACCACCGCTATGTGCTCAAGCAGAGCATCAACTTCTTCCAGAACGACTTTGCCGGGCGTATCGCCCAACGCATCATGCAGACCGGCAACTCGCTGCGCGATTCGGCGGTGCAGGCCATGGACGCACTGTGGCACGTGCTGATCTACTCGATCAGCGCGCTGGTGCTGTTTGCCGAAGCCGACTGGCGGCTGGTGATCCCGCTGGTGCTGTGGATCGCTGCCTATGTCCTGGCGCTGCGGTACTTCGTGCCGAGGGTCAAACAGCGTTCAGTGGAAGCTTCCGATGCCCGCTCCAGACTGATGGGGCGTATCGTCGATGGCTACACCAACATCACCACCCTCAAGCTGTTCGCCCATACCAATCACGAACAGCGCTACGCCCAGGAAGCGATCCGCGAGAACACCGAGAAGGTCCAACTGGCCGGCCGCGTACTGACGGCCATGAACGTGACCATCACTGGCATGAACGGCCTGTTGATCGTCGGTACTACCGGTCTGGCATTGTGGCTGTGGACCCAGTCGCTGATCAGCATGGGGGCCATCGCTCTGGCCACGGGCCTGGTGATCCGTATCGTCAATATGTCGGGCTGGATCATGTGGGTGGTCAATGGCATTTTCGAGAACATCGGCACCGTGCAGGATGGTCTGGAAAGCATCTCGCAACCGGTGGCGGTCACCGATCGCCCGGATGCCCGGCAACTGCAGATTGGCCAGGGCGGCGTGAAGTTCGCTGCGGTCGACTTTCACTATGGCAACGGCCGGGGCATCCTCCATGGCCTGGATCTGGACATCCGGCCCGGCGAGAAAATTGGCCTGATCGGCCCGTCCGGTGCGGGCAAATCGACCCTGGTCAATCTGTTACTGCGTCTGTATGACGTACAAAGCGGGCGCATCCTGATCGACGGCCAGGACATTTGCGAGGTGACTCAGGAGAGCCTGCGTGCGCAGATCGGCATGATCACTCAGGACACCTCGCTGCTGCACCGTTCGATCCGCGACAACCTGCTGTACGGCAATCCCGGCGCCACGGATGAGCAACTCTGGGAAGCGGTGCACCGCGCCAAGGCTGATGAATTCATCCCGTTGCTGTCCGATGCCGAGGGGCGTACCGGCTTCGACGCGCATGTGGGTGAACGCGGCGTCAAGCTGTCTGGCGGCCAGCGTCAACGCATTGCGATTACCCGGGTGCTGCTCAAGGATGCGCCGATTCTGATTATGGACGAAGCCACCTCGGCGCTGGACTCGGAGGTTGAGGCGGCGATTCAGGAGAGCCTGGAAACCCTGATGCAGGGCAAGACCGTGATCGCCATTGCCCACCGCTTGTCGACCATCGCACGGATGGACCGCCTGGTGGTGCTGGATAAGGGGCGGATTGTCGAGATCGGCAACCATGCCGAGCTGCTGGCCAAGGGCGGGCTGTATGCGCGGTTGTGGCAGCACCAGACGGGCGGGTTTGTGGGGGTGGATTGAGGCTGTAGGAGCGGTTTTAACCGCGAAGACCTTTAGCACGATACAAGAGTCTTTGCCGCTGTTGTCCATTCGCCAGGTTCCGCCCTTACGGCGGGTCACTTTTGGTTTCGCCCAAAAGTAACCAAAAGGCATTGCTCCTGGCTTGGGTCCGCCCTGCGGGCAGACTCCCCTCCGTCCGGCATCGATTCGGGGGCCGGCGCGATGGGCATCCCTGCCCAGCGCACCTGAAACCGACATCCATGTCGGTTTCTCCCCCGAATCGACGCCTACCCTCGGCCTGCACCCAAGTCGCGATTTGCGTCGTCTGTGCTATCTCGGCTCGGAGATCAAAAGCAAAATCAACAACATCGCAACGCAGTGTTGGAGGGCGAGTTCGTCCGTCTACGCCTGCCGATACGGCAGCGCGTTGCGGGCATCCTCGGCATAGGCCAGTACACCGACCCGCTCTTGCTCAAGAAAATCCGCCACAGCGTCTTTGAGTCCTGGATGCAGCAGGTAGTGCCAGGAATGAGTGATTTGGGGTTCGAAGCCGCGAATCAGTTTGTGCTCGCCCTGGGCACCTGCGTCAAAGCGTTGCAGGCCATGGGCGATGGCGTAGTCCATGCCCTGATAGAAGCAGGTTTCGAAATGCAGCCGGTCAAACTCGGCCAGGCAGCCCCAATAGCGACCATAGAAACTGTCGCCGCCGACCAGGCTGAAGGCCATGGCCACCGGGCGGTTGCCTTGCCGGGCCAGGACCACTCGAATCGCTTCGGGCATGCGCTCGGCCAACAGGCTGAAGAACTCGCGGGTCAGGTACGGCGTCTGGCGGCGCACGGCGTAAGTATTGGCGTAGCAGGCATAGACAAAATCCCATAGCGCCTCGCTCATCTGCGACCCGCTCAGCCATTCGAACTCAATGCCCTGCCCTGCCACTTGCTCACGTTCTTTGCGCATCTGTTTGCGCTTGCGAGAGCTCAGCGCATCGAGAAAATCCTGAAAATCCCGATAGCCGCGATTGTGCCAGTGGTACTGGCAGCCGTAGCGCTGTAGCCAGCCGTCCTGTTCGGCCAACAACGCATCGGCAGCCGGGTCGGTGAAGTTTACGTGGGCACTGGACAGCCCTTGGCCATGCAGATAACCCGGCAGCCCTTCGAGCAAGGTCATACCGGCCTGAGCGCTACTGGCAAGGATTCGTGCACCGCTGACCGGGCTGAACGGCACGGCGGCCAGCAGCTTGGGGTAATAGGCAATGCCCGCGCGGCGACAGGCATCGGCCCAGCCGTGATCGAACACGTACTCGCCATAGGAATGCCATTTGCGATAGGCCGGCATGGCAGCGACCAACTGCCCCGCCTGTTCATGCAACACATGCTCGGCACGCCAACCGGAATGGGCCCCCAGGCTGGCGCTGTCTTCCAGAGCGCTGAGAAAGGCGTGGCGTAAAAACGGCTGCTGATCTGGCAGCAAGGCATCCCAGTCAGCCGCAGAAACCGCGCTCAGGCTATCGACGACATGTACGGACATCTGCGGGTTCTCTCTGGCCAATGGAGGTCGCCAGTATCACCGATTGCACGCCCGGTTTCCCAGAAAGACATTACCGAGCGCTCTATTCCGGGCATTACAGCCCATCAAATGCAACGAGATTGTCATCCACATGCCACCACTTTGCCACTTTTCTGTAATGCCTGGCAGCAATACTGGCGCCTGTTTTTAGAACCGGTTGAAAGACCTGAACCAAATCCCGTCAGGGATGTCCTGCGCCATGGCAGCCGCCGGCGCACCCAGCCTCGGAGATATTTATGCGTCCTGTTTCTACTCGTACTGCGGCAGCCCTGTGTGGCGGTCTGGTATTGGCCATGAGCGTTCCGGCCAGTGCCGCAGTCGACGCCAAACTGCTCGACATGCTGAAGGCAAACGGCTCGATCAGCACTGCCCAGCACGCTGAGCTGCAAGCTGACCTGGCCAAGGAGCAACAAGCTGCTGCCACCAAGTCTGCTGCTGCGCAGAGCGATTTCGAGAAGAAAGTTGCATGGGCTGCCAAGACGCAGATCAAAGGTGACGTACGTGTGCGTCAGGAAAACATCGACATCGCTGGCGAAGCCGACAACGGCGGCCGCGACAAGGATCGTCAGCGTATCCGTGCCCGCCTGGGTGCCTACACCGAAATCAACCCGCAGGTTAACAGCGGTATCCGTATCGCCACCGGTGGCGGCAACGATGCGCGCTCGACCAACCAGGACCTGGACGGCTACTTCTCGAAGAAATCCATCTGGCTGGACCTGGCTTACATCGACTACCACCCGGACGCCATCAACGGCCTGTCGATCATCGGCGGCAAGATGAACCAGCCATGGGTGAGCATGGGCGACGTGATCTGGGATAGCGACATCAACCCCGAAGGTCTGGCCCTGACCTACAAGCTGCCACTGGCAGGCAAGACCGAGCTGTTCACCAGCGCCGGTCACTACACCCTCAAAGACAACGTGGACGGCAACGGCGTCGAGTTCAAGAACGACCTGCGCCTGTACGCTGGCCAGGCCGGTGTCAAATTCGCCCCGCTGGACAACCTGAAAGTCACTCTGGGCGGTAGCGTCTACGGCTTCGACAACGACACTGATAGCGCCTGTGGCACTGCCACCACCACCCCTTGCGCGCTGCGGGTGAACGGCAACACTACAGAAGAGTTCCGTCTGTACGAAGGTTTCGGTCAGATCGACATCAGCGGCCTGGCCGTGCCACTGGGCCTGTACGGTCAGTACGTGGTCAACGACGAGTCCACCGACGGTCACGATACTGCCTGGCTGGCCGGTGTGAAGACCAAGGCATTCGGCTTCAGCCTGGACTACAACTACCGCGACGTGCAGCGTAACGCTGTAGTCGGTGCCTTCACCGACTCCGACTTCGCCAACGGCACCACCGGTTCGCGCGGCCACAAGTTCAAGGTCGGTTACGAAATCGACAAGAACTTCTCGCTGGGCGCGACCTACCTGATGGCCGAAGCTGACTTCGCCAGCCGTGCTGGCCGCGACAAAGACGTTGACGTCCTGCAGCTGGACGCCGAAGTCAAGTTCTAATCTGCTGTAGCGGGCCTCTGGCACAGCCAGAGGCCCAACCCGAGTGTGCTAAACCGGGCGTTTGAGTATCGTTCCCCATCATCCGACGATACCCTGAACGCCCGGTTTTTTTGTGCCTGGTGCGGTGGATCAGCGTTTGCGCAGGATCACACTGCCAATTGAATAGCCTGCACCGAACGAGCTAAGCACACCCAGTGCGCCTTGCGGCAAATCATCCTGATGGCTATGGAAGGCGATCACTGAACCAGCCGAACTGGTGTTGGCGTAGCGGTCGAGAATCACCGGCGCTTCTTCACTGCTGGCATCACGCCCCAGCAGCTTCTTGACGATCAACTGGTTCATGCTCAGGTTGGCCTGATGCAGCCAGAAGCGCTGCACGTCAGCGACGTTCAGGCCGCTGTCCTGCAGATGGCTGCCGATCAGCTGCGCCACCATCGGGCACACCTCACGGAACACTTTGCGGCCTTCCTGCACGAACAGCTTGTCCCGCGCATCGTTGCCCTCTTCGGCAGTGCGGTTAAGGAAGCCGAAGTTGTTGCGGATGTTGTTGGAGAACTGGGTCAGCAAACGGGTGCCGACAATCTCGAACTGGTGCGTCGAGGTGGCCAGGTCGGCGCGTTCCACCAGCACAGCAGTGGCGGCATCGCCGAAGATGAAGTGGCTGTCGCGGTCGCGGAAATTCAGGTGCGCAGTGCAGATTTCCGGGTTGATCACCAGCAACGCCCGAGCCTGGCCCAGATGCACGCTGTTGTAGGCGTTTTGAATACCGAAGGTGGCTGAAGAACAGGCTACGTTCATGTCAAAACCGTAACCCTCGATCCCCAGAGCCGCCTGAATCTCGATGGAGATCGCCGGGTACGCCCGCTGCAGGTTCGAACAGGCGACGATTACCCCGTCGACATCCGCTACGGTTTTGCCCGCGCGCTCCAGCGCCTGGCGCGCTGCCGCCACGCCCATTTCACAGAGAATCGACGGCTCGTCGTTGCTGCGCTCGGCGAGCAGCGGCTTCATGCGTTGCGGGTCGAGAATGCCCTGCTTGTCCATCACGAAACGGCTTTTGATGCCCGAGGCTTTCTCGATGAACGCCGCGTCGGAAGGCGCTTGTGCCTGGACTTCACCGCGCTCGATGGCTGCCGCGTTGTCCGTGTTGAATCGGGTCACCCAGGTATTGAAGGATTGCACCAGCTCTTCATTGGAGATGCTGTGGGCCGGGGTATACAGGCCAGTGCCGCTGATGACGACGTTATGCACGGTCGTTCCTCTCTTGGATTATGGGTCTTGCTGGCCTTAGTGGCACCAGCGTACCAACTTGCTGGCGTAGCGCGAATACCCACGGCGCTCAATGGACGTCAGCAGGGCACCACGGCAACAGCACGCAAGGCGTGAAGTGTGCCACAGCGCCCCGGCTGCGAGCTATCGCGGCCGCTCCTACCAGCGTTTAGCCTTGCACCTGACTCCACTGTTTGCTCAGGCGTTTGTCGGAAACCGGAATGCGGGTGCCGAGCTGCTGGGCGAACAGCGAGACGCGGTACTCTTCCAGCCACCAGCGCCAGGTGGTCAGTTCCGGGTCACGCTTGCCTTCCTGGGCATGTTTGTCGGCGCGGGCCTGGTACTGCGCCCACAACTCGCCCAGTTCGATGCTCCACACCCGGTCCTTCTGCAACTGGCCCGGGAGTTTCTCCAGACGCAGTTCGATGGCCTTGAGGTAGCGCGGCAATTCCTTGAACCACTGCGCCGGCGTCTCGCGGACAAAGCCTGGGTAGACCAACCGGCCCAGTTGGGCCTTGATATCGTTGAGTGCCACGGCCCGGGCCAGGTCGATCTTGCCCTTGAAGCTTTTCTGCAGACCGTGCCATAGCTTGAGGATTTCCAGAGTCAGGCGCGCCAGCCGCTCGGCATGCTCGGCCCACTCGCCGCGCTTGCGCTCGGCCAGCGACAACAGCCCGGCGCCGTCACGCGGCAGATTGGCTTCGCCTTCAAGCACACAGCTGTCCAGGCTGGCCAGCAGAATGTCTTCGATCAGCGCCTCGACACGGCCCAGGTCACGGTGCAGCAGGGCCAGTTCAGTTTGCCCCGGCAGCTTGCCACGCAAGAATTTGGCGGTATCGCCCAGTTGCTGCAACAACAAGCGCTGCAAAGCACGGCGGTGCTGGTAGTCGGCCTCGGCCTGGGTCGAAAAGCGGCCTTCCTTGACGTTGCCGCCCTCTTCGACCAGTGCCGGATACACCGTCATCGACAGCCCGGCGACCTTGTGCTGGGTCTTTTCATCGACCTTGGCGAAGCCCTTGGCTTCAACTGGCTGCTGGCTTTTGGCAGTCTGCGGCACCGCCAGGGCGGCCTGGCCGGCTTCGGCAAAGCGGGCGGTCAGGGTATCCAGATCACGCCCTTCGCCGAGAAACTTGCCATTACCGTCGACCACCTCCAGGTTCATCTTCAGATGCCCTTCGAGCTGTTCGGCAGCTTCAATCCAGGCTTCGTCCGGCACCCGGGCGCCGGTCATGCGCAGCAACTCACGGCCCAGCGCCTCAGGCAGCGACCCCTCGCCAAAACTGATGCGCTGCAAAGCGGCCTTGATGAAGTCCGGCACCGGCACGAAGTTTTTGCGGATCGCCTTGGGCAGGTTGCGCACCAGGGCAATGCACTTGGCTTCCAGCAGACCCGGCACCAGCCACTCCAGGCGCTCGGCCGGCAGCGACAACAGCAGAGGTGCAGGCGCACGCAGGGTGACGCCGTCGCGTGGATGGTTAGGCTCGAAGTGATAACTCAGCGGCAGGGTCAGTTCACCGAGGCGCAGGCTGTCGGGGTACTGCGCGGCCGTGACTTCCTTGGCCTCGCGGGCCAGTACGTCTTCTTCGCGCATGATCAGCAGGTTCGCGTCCTTCTGACTGCCCATGCGATACCAGCTGTCAAAGGTCGCCGTCTGATGAATTTCCGCAGGCAGGCGCGCCTCGTAGAAGCCGTACAGGGTTTCTTCGTCGGCAAGAATGTCACGGCGCCGGGCCTTGGCTTCGAGTTCGTCGAGCTGTTCGAGCAACCGCGCATTGGCGCTCAGGCACTTGGCCCGCGAGTTGATATCGCCGCGCACCAAAGCTTCGCGAATGAACAGCTCGCGCGACACCACCGGGTCGATAGGCCCGTAGTGCACTGCACGGCGGCCGACCACAATCAGGCCGTACAGGGTGATCTGCTCAAACGCCACCACTTGCCCGCGCTTTTTCTCCCAGTGCGGCTCGAAGTGGTTTTTCTTGATCAGATGCCCGGCCAGCGGCTCGATCCAGTCGACGTCGACCTTGGCTACCATACGCGCGTACAGCTTGGTAGTTTCCACCAGTTCGGCAGCCATCACCCACTGTGGCCGTTTACGCCCAAGGCCCGATGAAGGGTGAATCCAGAAGCGCCGTTGCCGGGCACCGAGGTAATCGCCCTCTTCGGTCTTCTGGCCGATCTGGCTCAGCAGGCCGGAGAGAATCGCCTTGTGGAATTTCGGATAATCAGCCGGCTCCGGGTTGATCGGCAGCTTGAGTTCGCGGCAGATCAGGGTCAGTTGCCGGTGTGCGTCGCGCCACTCGCGCAAGCGCAGGTAATTGAGGAAGTTGCGCCGGCACCAGTTACGCAGCGGGCTGGACGTCAGCGCCTGGCGCTGCTCTTCAAAACCGCGCCACAGGTTGACCAGCGCAGCGAAGTCGGAATCGGCGTCTTTCCATTGCGCATGGGCCTGATCGGCGGCCTGCTGACGCTCGGGCGGACGCTCACGCACATCCTGCACCGACAGCGCACTGGCGACGATCAGCACTTCCTGCAAGCTGCCCTGTTTCGCTGCTTCAAGCAGCATCCGGCCCATTCGCGGGTCCACCGGCAGGCGTGCCAGTTGACGGCCCAACGGCGTGAGCTGGTTCTCGCGGTTGACCGCCGACAGCTCCTGCAACAGGTTGAAACCATCACTGACCGCCTTGCCATCCGGCGGCTCGATGAACGGGAAAGCGCTGATATCGCCCAGACGCAGATGAAGCATCTGCAGAATCACCGCCGCCAGGTTGGTGCGCAGAATTTCCGGGTCGGTAAATTCCGGCCGCGACAGGAAATCTTCTTCGCTGTACAGACGGATGCAGATCCCTGGCTCGACCCGGCCACAGCGCCCCTTGCGCTGGTTGGCACTGGCCTGGGACACCGCCTCGATAGGCAGGCGCTGGACCTTGGCGCGGTAGCTGTAGCGGCTGATGCGTGCAGTGCCGATGTCGATCACATAGCGAATGCCCGGCACGGTCAGGGACGTTTCCGCCACGTTGGTGGCCAGCACCACACGACGGCCCGGATGCGACTGGAAGATCCGTTGCTGCTCGGCCGGTGACAGCCGCGCATACAGCGGCAGGATTTCGGTGTGGCGCAGTTGCGCCTTGCGCAGCACCTCGGCAGCGTCACGAATCTCGCGCTCACCCGGCAAAAACACCAGCACGTCGCCGGGCGTCTTGCGCTCGCGACGTTCCAGCTCGGCCAACTCGTCAAGCGTCGCGAGGATCGCCTGGTCGACAGTCAGGTCTTCCTCGACGCTGTTGCCTTCTTCGTCCTGCTCGCTGGTCAACGGCCGGTACCAGGTTTCGACCGGGAAGGTGCGCCCGGAAACCTCGATGATCGGCGCGTCGTTGAAATGCTCCGAAAAGCGCTGCAGGTCGATGGTCGCGGAGGTGATGATGACCTTGAGGTCCGGGCGACGCGGCAACAGGGTCTTGAGAAAGCCGAGCAAGAAGTCGATGTTCAGGCTGCGCTCGTGGGCCTCGTCGACAATGATTGTGTCGTAACGCTCAAGAAAGCGGTCATGCTGGGTCTCGGCCAGCAGGATGCCATCGGTCATCAGCTTGATCAGGGTGCTTTCGTCGCTCTGATCTTCAAAGCGCACCTGATAGCCCACCAGCGCGCCCAGCGGTGTGCCCAGCTCTTCGGCCACCCGGCTGGCAACACTGCGCGCCGCGATCCGGCGTGGCTGGGTATGGCCGATCAGGCCATACTGACCGCGACCGATCTCCAGGCAGATCTTCGGCAACTGGGTGGTCTTGCCCGAGCCGGTTTCACCGGCAATGATCAGCACCTGATGCTCGAGCAGTGCGGCCTTGATCTCGTCGCGCTTGGCCGCGATGGGCAGGTTATCGTCGTAACGAATCGCCGGCACACTGCGCTGGCGCGACTCGACCCGCGCACAGGACGCCTGCAAACGCTCGACCCACTGCGCCAGCTTCACTTCGTCGGGGTGCTTGCGCAACTCATGAATCTGCCGCCGCAAGCGATGCCGCTCGCGGGTTTCGACGTGATCGAGTTTTTTCAACAATTGGTCGATAGGAGGCGATTCGGCGGTCATCAGCTGCGCAGGGTCTTTTCGAAAGGGGGCAAAGCGGGGATTGTCGCAGATTTGATGCGGATAGGGGGATGGCTGCGGGAACGGCCGGGTCTTGTAAGAGCTGCTTTAGCTGCGAAGACCGAAGAATTCACGGCTAAAAAGAATTCGCGGCTAAAGCCGCTCCTACAGGGGTAACGGGGTTACTTCTTGACGCCGAGTTTCTTGAGTTCTTCGTCACGCAGCTCACGGCGCAGGATCTTGCCGACGTTGGTAGTCGGCAACGCGTCGCGGAACTCAACCGCACGCGGCACCTTGTAACCGGTCAGGTTGGCCCGCATGTGCTCCATGACCTGATCCTTGGTCAGGGTCATGCCCGGCTTGACCACCACGAAGACCTTGATCGACTCGCCTGATTTCTCGTCCGGGATACCGATGGCCGCACACTGCAATACGCCCGGCAGGGTTGCCAGCACGTCTTCCAGTTCATTGGGGTACACGTTGAAACCGGAGATCAGGATCATGTCTTTCTTGCGGTCAACGATGCGCAGGTAGCCGTCCGGCTGGATAACCGCGATATCGCCGGTTTTCAACCAGCCTTCGGCGTCGAGGATCTCCTCGGTGGCTTCCTGGCGCTGCCAGTAGCCCTTCATCACCTGCGGACCTTTGACGCACAGCTCACCGACCTCGCCAAACGGCAGCTCGTTGCCTGCATCGTCGATCACCTTGCACAGGGTCGACGGCACCGGGATGCCGATGGTGCCCATCTGGATGTTCTGGATCGGGTTGACGGTGGCCACCGGGCTGGTTTCAGTCATGCCGTAGCCTTCACAGATCGGGCAATGGGTAACCTCTTTCCAGCGTTCGGCAACAGCCTGCTGCAAGGCCATGCCCCCCGACAACGTGACCTTGAGGGCGGAGAAGTCCAGGTTGCGGAAGTCCTGGTTATTGCACAGGGCCACAAACAGGGTATTGAGGCCGACGAAGCCGCTGAACTTCCATTTCGACAGTTCCTTGACCATCGCCGGCAAGTCGCGCGGATTGGTGATCAGGACGTTGTGATTGCCACAGCGCATCATTGCCATGCAATGAAAGGTAAACGCATAGATGTGATACAGCGGCAACGGGGTGATAAGAACCTCGCAGCCTTCATTGAGGTTCGAACCCATCAGCTCGCGGCATTGCAGCATGTTGGCGATCAGGTTGCGGTGGGTCAGCATCGCCCCCTTGGCCACCCCGGTGGTACCACCGGTGTACTGCAGTACCGCCACATCATCGCTGGCCGGCGAAGCTTCATGGACCGAACGGCCCCGCCCCTTGGCCAGAACGTCGTTGAAGCGCACGGCCTGCGGCAGGTTGTAGGCCGGGACCATCTTCTTTACGTACTTGATGACGCTGTTGATCAACAGACGCTTGAGCGGCGGCAACAAGTCTGCCACCTCCGTGATGATCACATGACGCACCTGGGTCTTGGGCAGTACCTTTTCTGCCAGATGCGCCATGTTGGCCAGGCACAGCAAGGCTTTGGCTCCGGAGTCGTTGAACTGGTGTTCCATCTCCCGCGCGGTGTACAGCGGGTTGGTATTGACCACGATCAGCCCGGCACGCATGGCCCCGAATACGGCTACAGGGTATTGCAGGACATTGGGCAATTGCACGGCGATGCGATCGCCAGGCTTGAGGTCGGTATGCTGCTGGATCCAGGCGGCAAAGGCGCCGGACAATTCGTAGAGATCGCCGTAAGTGAGGGTCTTGCCCAGGTTACTGAAAGCAGGTTTGTCGGCGAAACGCTGGCAGGACTGCTTCAGCACGCTCTGGACATTCGGATACTCGTCGGGGTTGATCTCGGCTGCCACACCGGCCGGGTATTTATCCTTCCAGAAGGTTTCGATCATGCAGGCCTGCTCCTAGCGATAGCGAATTCCACATCGCGCGCTGCGATGCCGAGTGAACGTAATTAGAGTTATGCGATTCACGTTTTAGCGTCAAAAAACGGCCCGAGATTAGCAGCTTTGCCAAATAGCGCCTAGAGGCAAAGATGGCACTTGCGGTCACAAATGCGACTGAAATGTAAAATTTAGTCACATCTTTGATTTTTGCTCCAGCCCGCGAATTCTGTCTCGATCAATCCAGGCCCGCCTTCACTTTCCCTGCCGAAAACCCCGACATCTCAGTCCCACATTATTGACGGAAATTTCATACACAACACGTTGAGAAATAATCCCCCGTCAACATCCACGCCTTACACCATTAACCCACGCAATCTGACCGTAACCGAGCCCTCGGTATACACTCATTCCTATCTCGCACTGTGCAGGTAAGTGCCATGCAGCAACATTCCTTCTGGCTCGATGCCACCGATCATACCCGCCTGTACGTGTATGCCTGGTTACCCGACGACGAACCTCGGGCGGTGCTGATGCTTGCTCATGGCATGGCAGAACATGCAGGCCGCTATGCCCGGCTCGGCGCCGCGCTGAGCGAGGCCGGCATCGCCCTGTATGCCCATGACCAGCGCGGCCATGGCAAGACCGCTGCGCAAGGCACGCTGGGTCACTTCGCCCAACAGCAAGGCTGGAGCAAGGTGGTTGGCGATCTGGCGACAATGGCGCAGACCATCGATGAACGTCATCCGCAATTGCCGCTGTTCTTGCTGGGCCACAGCATGGGCAGCTACATCGCCCAGGCCTGGCTGATGCATCATGGCGCCAGCTTGCAGGGGGCGATCCTCAGTGGCTCGAACTACCAGCCTGCAGCCCTGTACCGGGCGGCCCGGCTGATCGCTCGGCTGGAGCGTTTGCGCCAAGGCAAGCAGGGGCGCAGCGCATTGATCGACCGGCTGTCCTTCGGCACCTTCAATAAACGCTTCAAGCCGGCACGCACCCGTTTCGACTGGCTGAGCCGCGACCCGCTGGAGGTCGACAATTACCTGCGCGACCCGCTTTGCGGCTTCCATTGCACTAACCAGTTATGGATGGACCTGCTCGGTGGCCTGCAAAAAATCAGCAAGCCCACCGCACTGGCGCAGATTGACCCTGGCCTGCCACTGCTGATTATTGGCGGCGGATGTGATCCGGTCAGCGATGGCAAGCGTCTGAAACATCTCACTCATGCGCTGTCTGAGGTGGGCCACAGTGCATTAAGGCTTAAACTGTACCCCGACGCTCGGCATGAGCTGTTCAATGAAACAAACCGTGATGAGGTGACGCGTGACCTGCTCGAATGGCTGAACTTCGCCCTCGAACAACCGCGCCCGCACCGGGCTGAATGAATCGCCCGTTTTTTCAATTATCAGGAAAACCGCATGACTCAAGTCACCAATACGCCCTACGAGGCCCTCGAAGTCGGCCAGACTGCCAGCTACAGCAAAACCGTCGAAGAACGCGATATTCAACTGTTCGCTGCCATGTCTGGCGACCATAACCCGGTGCACCTGGATGCCGAGTATGCGGCCAAGACCATGTTCAAGGAGCGTATTGCCCACGGTATGTTCAGTGGCGCGCTGATCAGTGCGGCGGTGGCGTGTGAGCTGCCTGGGCCGGGCACTATCTACATTGGCCAGACCATGAGTTTTCAGAAGCCGGTCAAGCTGGGCGACACCCTGACTGTACGCCTGGAAATCCTCGAAAAGCTGCCTAAATTCCGTGTGCGTATCGCCACGCGCGTGTTCAACCAGAATGATGAGCTGGTGGTCGATGGCGAAGCGGAGATTCTGGCACCGCGCAAGCAACAGAGTGTTGAGTTGACGGTATTACCCGAGATTACTTTTGGCTGAGTTTTTTCGCCTGCCTTAATCCACGAACGACGGAGTTAGGTGTAAGGATCATTGCCGCGGTTGACTGGACTGCGGGTTTCGCCCCGCCCTTGGAGGCGGGGTTCCCTCCGGCGCCAATTGTCTCATTCGGCGGCGTCTGTGATGTCTCGGTTCGAAGAGCAGAAGCTAAACAGCGGCTTGGATCACAAATCCTGCACGCAAAAAAATGGGCGACCGAAGTCGCCCAAAATGCCTTGCGTGCTCGTTGTGAAAAGCTGCAACTCTTAGTGCTGCGAGTCTTTCCAGAGGAAGAGGCCCATGCTGATGAAGAACAGGGTCAGCATGCTGGCGCTGACGTAGGCCACGGTTACGACGGTCTGTGGGTTGTCCAGAAAAAACATGGTGGCTTGCTCCGGTTGCTGCTGTTCGATGGGGTTAGATTAATCCCCGGCGTACGGGCAGGCATTGACCTGGATCAGTGATCCGGCCAGTGCGCACAATGATGGAGAGTTTTTTCGGGCTGACGACAGCCAGCCTGCGTGCAGCAGCGCCTCCGATTGCCGGGGGCGCTTGATACTTCAGCGTTTTTTGGGCTTTTTCTTTGGCTTTTTGCTGGTCAGCGGCATGGCGTGCTCGAAGGCTTTACGCATGTCGTCCAGGCGTTTGTCGTTGATGTCGTGGATGCGCTTGGCGCGCTCGGCACCTAAATCGATCAGCTTGCTTTCATCGCTCATGGCGCTGGGTTCTCGAACGGGCGGGCTCAACCGCGATGATGCGCAATAACCGGTAGCCGGACAAGCCCGGATCAGACCTCGACATCCACCCAAAGACCCTGACGCGGCTCGTTGTCGATCAGTGGCACCACCGGCACTGTATTGTCGGCGTTGAGCGAATCACCCGGAACGGCCAGTTGCCCGGCTTCTATTTGCTCGGCTTCTTCTTCGAACTCTATCGGGGGCTCACCGCGTTGCTGGCGCTGCTGGCGCTCTTGCTCTTCACGCAGGCGCAACGCTGCACGCTCGGCATCTTCGTGGCGCAGATCAATGGTGCTCTCGCTGGAGCTCGGTTGCACCGGCGCGACAGGGGGAACCTCTGGCAGACGCTTGGCAGGGTCCATTTGCGAGGTCACAGGCACCACACTTAATGGCAGCATTGGTTGCAACATGATTGTGTCCTCCTCTACCTAGGCTGTCGGCGGCCTTTTCGTCGTCTTTAATGCTTTGGTTCGAAGCTTTTCGACTATGTTTTCTGCAATAAGTGCCGGCAGGCAGCAAGACACCCGTAAATACGGGGCCAAACCCGCTGATTTTTCTTCACCGTCTTTGGTCATGAGGGTTCGCTTGCGTTACCATAGCCGGCTTTTTTCATCGCGGAGACACGCAGCATGGCGCAGCAGTATCAACCGGGGCAACGCTGGATCAGCGACAGCGAAGCCGAGCTGGGATTAGGCACCGTTCTGGCACAGGATGGCCGCTTATTGACCGTGCTCTACCCGGCCACTGGCGAGACCCGCCAGTATGCTCTGCGTAACGCTCCATTGACCCGTGTGCGGTTCTCGCCGGGCGATGTCATCACCCATTTCGAAAACTGGAAGATGACTGTCCGCGAAGTCGACGATGTCGACGGCCTGCTGGTCTATCACGGCTTCAACAGCCAAAACGAGCTGGTGACACTGCCAGAGACGCAGCTGTCGAATTTCATCCAGTTCCGACTGGCCACCGACCGGCTGTTCGCCGGGCAGATCGACCCGCTGGCCTGGTTCTCGCTGCGCTACAACACGCTGGAACATACCAGCCGCCAGTTGCAGTCCTCGTTGTGGGGCCTGGGCGGGGTGCGCGCCCAACCGATCGCTCACCAGTTGCACATTGCCCGCGAAGTCGCTGACCGTATCGCACCACGGGTTCTGCTGGCTGACGAAGTGGGTCTGGGCAAGACCATCGAAGCCGGCCTGGTGATCCACCGCCAGTTGCTCTCCGGCCGCGCCAGCCGGGTGCTGATCCTGGTGCCTGAAAACCTCCAGCACCAGTGGCTGGTGGAAATGCGTCGCCGCTTCAACCTGCAGGTTGCGCTGTTCGACAGCGAACGCTTCATCGAGAGCGATGCCGGCAACCCGTTCGAAGACACCCAATTGGCGCTGGTTGCCCTGGAGTGGCTGGTCGAAGACGAAAAAGCCCAGGACGCGCTGTTTGCCGCCGGCTGGGACCTGATGGTGGTCGACGAAGCCCACCACCTGGTCTGGCACGAAGACAAGGCCAGCCGCGAATACTCGCTGGTCGAGCAACTGGCTGAAGTCATCCCCGGCGTGCTGCTGCTGACCGCGACCCCGGAGCAACTGGGCCAGGACAGCCACTTCGCCCGCCTGCGCCTGCTCGACCCGCATCGTTTCCACGACCTGGCTGCCTTCCGCACCGAGAGCGAACACTATCGCCCGGTGGCCGAGGCGGTTCAGCAACTGCTGGATCAGGGCAAGCTGTCCGCCCCTGCAACCCAGACCATCCAGGGTTTGCTCGGTGCCGAAGGCGACCCCCTGATCAGCGCCGTCAATAAGGGCGATGAAGACGCCAAGGCACGCTTGGTGCGCGAACTGCTGGACCGCCACGGCACAGGCCGGGTGCTGTTCCGCAACACCCGTGCCGCTGTACAAGGTTTTCCTCAGCGTCAATTGCACCCCTACCCGCTGCCCAACCCGGTGGAGTACATGGAGCTGCCGCTGGGCGAACATGCCGAGCTGTATCCGGAAGTCAGCTTCCAGACCCAGGCCGAAGACGGCGACGAGAACCGCTGGTGGCGCTTCGACCCGCGTGTCGAGTGGCTGATCGACACCCTGAAGATGCTCAAACGCACCAAAGTGCTGGTGATCTGCGCCCACGCCGAGACCGCCATGGACCTGGAAGACGCCTTGCGCGTGCGTTCAGGCATCCCGGCCACGGTGTTCCATGAGGGCATGAACATCCTGGAACGTGACCGTGCTGCGGCTTACTTCGCCGATGAAGAGTTCGGCGCCCAGGTGCTGATCTGTTCGGAAATCGGCAGTGAGGGTCGCAACTTCCAGTTCGCTCACCACTTGGTGCTGTTCGACCTGCCCTCGCACCCCGACCTGCTGGAGCAGCGCATCGGCCGTCTGGACCGGATCGGCCAGAAGCACACCATCGAACTGCACGTGCCCTATCTGGAAACCAGCCCGCAGGCGCGGCTGTTCCAGTGGTATCACGAAGCACTCAATGCCTTCCTCAATACCTGCCCGACCGGCAACGCCTTGCAGCACCAGTTCGGCCCACGCCTGCTGGCGCAACTCGAAGGCGGCGACGACGATCAATGGCAAGCCCTGATCGACGAGGCGCGCACCGAGCGCGAGCGCCTCGAAGGCGAGTTGCACAGCGGCCGTGACCGTCTGCTGGAACTCAACTCCGGCGGTGCCGGCGAAGGTGAGGCGCTGGTCGAGGCGATCCTGGAGCAAGACGATCAGTTCACCCTGCCTATTTATATGGAAACCCTGTTCAATGCCTTTGGCATCGACAGCGAGGACCATTCAGAGAACGCCCTGATCCTCAGGCCCAGCGAGAAGATGCTCGATGCCAGCTTCCCGCTTGGCGACGACGAAGGCGTGACCATCACCTATGACCGCAATCAGGCGCTGAGCCGCGAAGACATGCAGTTCATCACCTGGGAACACCCCATGGTGCAGGGCGGCATGGACCTTGTGCTGTCCGGTTCAATGGGCAACACCGCAGTGGCCCTGATCAAGAACAAGGCGCTCAAGCCCGGCACTGTGCTGCTGGAACTGATCTACGTCAGCGAAGTGGTCGCCCCGCGCGCCCTGCAACTGGGCCGCTACCTGCCACCGGCCGCCTTGCGCTGTCTGCTGGACGGCAACGGCAACGATCTGTCGGGCCGGGTGTCGTTCAACACCCTCAACGATCAGCTCGAAAGCGTACCCAAGGCCAGTGCCAACAAGTTCATCCAGGCCCAGCGCGATGTGCTGACGCCGAAGATCAACTCCGGCGAAGCCAAGGTCGCACCGCGTCACGCCGAGCGGGTCGCCGAGGCACAACGCCGTCTGGCTGCCGACACCGATGAAGAGCTGGCACGCCTGACCGCCCTGCGTGCAGTCAACCCGACCGTGCGCGAGAGCGAGCTGCAAGCCTTGCGCGATTTGCGCGAGAAAGGCCTGGCGATGCTGGATAAAGCCGCGCTGCGCCTGGAGTCGATTCGGGTGCTGGTAGCGGGTTGATCGACGCTGCAATCTTCGCGGCTCAAGCCGCTCCTACGCTCTGTAGGAGCGGCTTGATCC